>CBFGZU010000084.1:0-7376 GCA_965653335.1 uncultured Pseudolysinimonas sp. | reverse complement strand
TCGGCCATCTCGGGGGCACCGGGGTGCTCGTGGAAGTAGGTTCCCGTGGAGTCGTGGAACAAGTGCTCGTGGATCGAGGTGAAGCCGAGTTCCCCAGGATCGACCAGGCCGGTGACCGTCTGAACCTTGCCCGTCATCGTGTGCGTGACCATGGTTCGCCCCTTCATTCGTCATTGAATGTCGCGACAGTATCGTTTACTGAACGTCAAGTCAATTGAACTTCGGGCGTGGGGGCGCGACCCTATACCTACCCACAGAGGGGGTCGGTCAACTGCCTGATCCGCACCCGAACAGGCGTGTGCCGAGGACATCGCTTCGGTAGCTGAGGCGGGGCACGATCCCGCGACCTCACGATTATGAGTCGTGCGCTCTAACCAACTGAGCTACTCAGCCAAGGGCAGTTTCCCCCGCCGCGTGGGCACCGACGGAAACGCCGAGCCCCGAGTCAGGATTGAACTGACGACCCCTTCCTTACCATGGAAGTGCTCTACCACTGAGCTATCGGGGCACGCCCCGGTCGACCCGAGACACCAGGAGACTTTAGCATCCGGGTGCCGGGGGTCCGAACGGATGACAGCGCTCAGTCGGCCCACGCGGGGGCGGCCGCAGGGCCGAGCGACCAGATGCCGAACGCGGCCCCATCGGTGCTGACGATTCCGCCGGCGACGGTGATCGACCCTTCGGCCACGATGAGCCCCGACGCGGCCAGACCCAGATCCGCGGTCGCGGAGGAACGCGCGGCGACGACGACGAGCACCTCGCCTGCCGACTCCCGGGCGAAGGCGATCAACTCCGCCGACGCGTGCAGCCAGCGCATGCCCCCGGCAGTGAGTGCAGGATGCTCGGCGCGCAAACCGGCGAGGTGCCGGTAGAGCGCCATCCGGTCGGAAGCGGCACCCGCCTCCGCCCACGGAAGCGGAGTGCGCGAATCTTCGCCGTCGACGCCGGTGAGACCGAACTCGTCGCCCTGCCAGATCGCGGGGATGCCCGGCATCGTCATCGCGAGGCCGACGGCGACCGGCACCGTTCCCGGGCGCGCGTCATTGACGAAACGAGGGATGTCGTGGGTGTCGAGTGCGTTCATCGTGCGGGTGAGCACCCGCCACGGGAATCCGGCGGCGAAGTCACGGTGCGAGGCGACGACATCCTCTCCGTCCCAGTCCTGGGTCTCGCCGACCACCATCGCCAGGCCGCCGCCGGCTCCGCTGCCGGGGCTGCGCAGCCAATTCCAGATCGGGCGCGTAAACGTCGCGTAGGTCATCGCGCCGTGCCAGGCGTCGCCCGGGAAGTCGGCGGCGGCATCCGCGGTGAACTCGCCGAGCAGCACGGTGTCGGGATTCACCTCGGTCATCGTGCGCCGGACGATGCGGCGCACTTCGGCGTTGAGGTCCTGGTCGCGGTAGCGCCCGGTCATGTTGGCGACGTCGATGCGCCAGCCGTCGAGCGAGAACGGCGGCCGGAGGTAACGCGCGACGACCGAGTCGGGGCCGTCGATGAAGCGGCGGCGCAGCTCGGCCGAGGCCCAGTTGAACTTCGGCAGGCTCGGCACTCCGAGCCACGAGACGTACGACGTCTGCGCGTCGTCGAGCCAGAGGAAGAACTCACTCTCGGGCGCGCCGGGGTTGCCGTATGCGGCGCGGAACCACTCGTGGGCATCCCCGCAATGGTTGGTGGTGAGGTCGCCGATCACGCGCAGGCCGCGGGCGTGGGCCGCCTCGACGAGTGACACGAGCGCCTCGTCACCGCCGAGCAGGGGGTCGACGTGGTCGAACGAGAGGGCGTCGTAGCGGTGA
Source organism: uncultured Pseudolysinimonas sp. (assembly GCA_965653335.1). GTDB lineage: Bacteria > Actinomycetota > Actinomycetes > Actinomycetales > Microbacteriaceae > Pseudolysinimonas_A. Next base: position 5,583 of record CBFGZU010000084.1, on the reverse strand, counting down.
TTGGAGCGCCCTGGAAACACCGGTGTCAGATAGAGCAGAGTCGCGCCGAGACCCTGGATGTGGTCGAGCCGCTCCTCGACGCCGGCGAGGTCGCCGCCGTAGAACTGCACCGCGGTGTGCCGCCGGTCGCCGTCGACCGGGTCGACCCACGACGCCGGCTCGGCCCAGTCGGGAAGCTCGCGGGCATCCGCCGCCGCCGAGCGCGCAAACCGGTCGGGGAACACCTGGTAGAGCACCGCTGACCCCGACCACGCGGGCGGCGGGTTACCGGCGACGATCCGGAAGTCGTCGGCATCCCGCGGATCGAGACGGTGCACCCCGCGGGCGTTGAGCCAGTACCGCACCCCTCCGCCGAGGTCGATGCGGAACCGATAGGCGTGGGTCGGGTTCTCGATTCGAACTGGTGCTTCCCACCACTGCGCGCCACCCGCGGAGCCGACGCGAGTCGCCTCGACATACGCGGGTTCGCCATCGGGCCGCACCCGCACCCGCACGCGGACGACCGCCCACGAGCGCGGCACTCGCACGCGCACCCGCACGACATCGCCGAGCGCGGGGTCGAGGCTCGACACGTGGAGGGCTGAGCCATCGTGGTGGGGCTCGGCGATCGACGCACTCGGATCCGGGGTCACGCGAGCACGCTACCTCGGCGATGTTTCGGCGAGATGACCGGCCCGTTAGGGTCGAGGAATGACCGACGACTGGTGGCGTTCCGCCGTCATCTACCAGGTTTATCCGCGCTCGTTCGCCGACTCCGACGGCGACGGGGTGGGCGATCTGCCGGGCATCACGTCCCGCCTCGACGCGGTCGCCGAGCTCGGCGTCGACGCGATCTGGCTCTCGCCGTTCATGACCTCCCCGCAGCGCGACGCCGGCTACGACGTCGCCGACTACTGCAACGTCGACCCGCTCTTCGGCAGCCTCGCCGACTTCGACGCACTCGTCGCCGCTGCCCACGAACACGGCATCCGTGTCGTCATCGACCTCGTGCCCAACCATTCCTCGAGCGACCACCCCTGGTTTCAGGAGGCGCTCGCCGCCGGCGCGGGATCGGTCGAGCGCGAACGCTACGTGTTCCGCGACGGCCGAGGATCCGACGGCGAACTGCCTCCCAACAACTGGCAGTCGGTGTTCGGCGGCCCCGCGTGGACGCGCATCACCGAAGCCGACGGAACCCCCGGCCCGTGGTACCTGCACCTGTTCGACTCCTCGCAGCCCGACTTCGACTGGTCGAACCCGTGGGTGCGCGAGCGGTTCCACGAGGTGCTGCGATTCTGGCTCGACCGGGGCACCGACGGCTTTCGCGTGGATGTCGCTCACGGACTCGTCAAAGCGGACGGGCTCCCCGACTACGCGCCCGAGCCCGAAGGCGGAAGCATGGGCGGCGACGAAGCGCTCGCGCCGTACTGGGGTCAGGACGGCGTCCACGAGATCTACCGCGAATGGCGCCGCCTGCTCGACGAGTATGAGAGCGATCGGGTGCTCATCGGTGAGGCCTGGATCTTGCCGCTGCGACGCATGGCGCAGTGGGTGCGCGCCGACGAGATGCACCAGACGTTCAACTTCGGCTATCTCGAGACCCCCTGGGATGCCGACGCACTGCGCGCCGTCGTCGACGAGTCGCGGAGTGCCTTCGGCGAGGTCGGGGCGCCGAGCACGTGGGTGCTCTCCAACCACGACGTCATCCGCCACACGACGCGATTCGCGCTCGAGTCCCCGCCGCCGCAAGGCGTCGGGATCGGGCCGCGCTCCCCGCGCGCCGACGAGGCGGTCGGCCTGCGACGCGGTCGCGCGGCGACGGCGTTCATGCTCGCCCTCCCCGGGTCGGCGTACATCTACCAAGGCGAGGAGCTCGGGCTTCCGGAGGTCGTCGACCTGCCCGATGCCGCACGACAGGATCCGACGTTCGCCCGCACCGAGGGCCGCTCCTATGGCCGCGACGGCAGTCGGGTGCCGATCCCGTGGGAAGCGGATGCTCCCGCCGCCGGATTCAGCCCGACCGGTGCCTCGTGGTTGCCGCAACCCGTCGGCTGGGGCGGCTACGCCCGCGACACGCAGCGGGGCGTCCCGGGCTCGACGCTCGAGTTCTACCGCGCCTCGCTCTCAGCTCGCCGCGCCCACTCGCTCGGCACGGGCGACATCGAGTGGCTGGATGTCGGCCCGGGCGTGATCGCGTTCCGCAACGGCTCCCTCACGATCATCGCCAACACCGGCAGCGCGCCCGTTCCTCTCCCCCTCGGCGAGATCGTCGTCGCGAGCGGCCCGGTCGGTGACGGCATCCTGCCCGGTGACACGACCGTCTGGCTGCGCTGACCCGCGTTCCCTCCGCTGGTCGGAGGGCCACCCCCGCTGGTCGAGTAGCCGCCGAAGGCGGCGTGTCGAGACCCCCCGCTAGCTCGCGTAGGTCTTGAGGTAGGTGTACGGGTCGACGAAGTGCGTCGGCTCCCCGATCGAGATCGTAAAGTGCAAGTGGGCACCCGTCGCCTGACCGGTCGCCCCGACGAGCCCGACGAAGTCACCGACCTTGATCTCTTGGCCGACGACGAGGGGAGACGAGCCGCTCTGCATGTGGGCGTATCCGCTGTAGACGGTCTGGCCGTCGATGTTGTGCTGGATGATGACGTAGTTGCCCCAGCTCGAGCCGCCTTCACCGTGCTCGTAGACGACGCCGTCGGCGATCGCGAAGATCGCGGCACCGTAGCCGGGGTTGAAGTCGATGCCGGAGTGAGTCGTCGAGCAGCCGCGGCACGGTGCGGCACGGTCGCCGAATCCGCTCGAGATCGACACCGCGTAGGGGAAGGGCCAGCGAATCGAGCCGGTGCCGACGGTGTAGTCGAAGCTGCGGTTCCCGTACCGCAGCTTCAGCATCTCGGCCCACGACGTGACGCTCCAGGCGTCGCGTTCTGTGGCCGACACAACGGAGCCGTCGACCTCCACGGTCTGCGCCTTCATCGCGAGGGCGTCGGCGAGCTCTGCGTCGCCGGATCCCGCGTCGAACGCGTTGGCGGGAACCGTCAGGCCGAAGGCAAGCGTCCCGGCGAAGAGCATCGCGCCGAACGAGAACAGGCGCTTTCCGATCGACTTCTTGACGCCCGCGAAACGTACGGCATCCCGTCGGGCGGTGTTCTTCGAGACTCGACCGACCTTCTGGCGAGGAGTCTTCGACGATGAGGTCGCGGCGGGGCGCGCTGTGGGTGCGGCGATCTCGCCGGCGCGCTCGCGTTGCCGCAGTTCGCGCCGCGTCAGCGGGGCCGGCATCAGCTCGTGCGACGACGAGTCGGGCAGAACTTGGCCTGCCCGCGCGGTGACGACATCGAAGCCCGCAGGGGTGCCGAAACCGAGGGCTTCGAGAACCAGTTGGTCGCTCTCGCGTTCCTCGGGCACGGTCATTCGGTAGGACTCCTGGAGTGCGGTCGACTGCGGATGCGACCGAGACTTTCGGGATGGCGGCGCGGGGGACGCCGATGAACTCCCCCAGGGTAACGAATCGGCAACGGTCTGGCCACCCGCGCGGCGAATTCTCAGGAACCCGGCTCCCGTCTGGGGTCAGAACTCCTCGAAGGCCCCCGAGCGCTCGAGCAGCTCGTCGAGCCGGGCCGCGACGACCGGTTCCGCCGCGAGGATGAGGTCGCGGCTCGGCGCCGCTCCGCGCATCCCGGTGACGCGCGCGCCGGCTTCCCGTGCGATGAGCGCGCCCGCCGCGTGATCCCACGGGCTGAGCGTGCGTTCGAAGTAGGCGTCGTAGCGGCCGTCGGCGACGTAACACAGATCGAGAGAGGCCGTTCCCTGCCGCCGGATGTCGCGCACGTGCGGCAGCAGCCGAGCCACGACATCCCCTTGGAATGCCCGCGTGCTCGCGGCGTAGGCGAACCCCGTCGCGATGAGGGCGACATCCAGTTCCACGGGTTCGGCGACGCGGATGCGCCGGTCGCCGCAGAACGCACCGCCGCCCGCTTCGGCGGTGAAGATCTCACCCGTCGCCGGGTTGAGCACGACACCGACCTTCGCCGCCCAGGTGAGGGGATCGGGGTCCCCCTCCACGAGGCCGATGCTCACGGCGTAGTGCGGGATGCCGTAGAGGTAGTTGACGGTGCCGTCGATCGGGTCGACGACCCAGGTCAGCCCGCTGCTCCCGGCGATCGACGCCCCTTCTTCTCCCAGCACACCGTCGTCGGGCCGGGCCTCCTGGATGCGACCCAGGATGAGGCGCTCCACTTCGCGATCGGCTTCGGTGACGACATCCACGATCGTCGACTTCGTCGCAGCGACCTCGACACCCTCACGGCGGCGGCGAGCGGCGAGCTCGCCCGCTTCGAGAGCGATGCTGCGGGCGACGTCGAGGAGTTCGGGCACGAATCCACGCTACCGGCGCGATGCGAGAAGCCCCGCGCGAGGCGGGGCTTCGATCTGTGGGCTTGCCCCTGGATCGACTCGTGCGAGCAGGGGACTAGCGAACGACACCGTGGGAGGTCCCGACCTTCCTCGTCGGGGCACCTCGGGTGAGCGCGGCAGCCGAGATCCGATGGATATCCACGTCGGTTGGTCGGGCTGACTCATGAGCGCACGTTAGCGCTTGCGGCGCGCAGAAGGCAGCGGTGCGAAAATCCTGGCTTCGGCAACCCCGGCGCCGTACTATGGAAGTGCGACGAGCCGGATACCGGAGCGTTGCACGCCTAGGACCCCGCCTCGTGTGGGGTCTTAGTGCTTAAGGGTCCCAGCGACGCACGGCAGGGCGAAGCGGGCGGAGTCTCGCCCAGAGCCGCTCTGAAAGGTCCCGCGCCCGACTATCAAGTTCGACATGCGCATCGAGTCGACGATAGAGATAGACGCTTAGGTCTGATGCCTGGAGGCCTGGCGACTTCGCGGACGATCCGAAGCGGATGGGCATCTCGATCGTCGTCAGCTGGCTCGGCTTGTATCCGCCCGTGTCGAGGCGCTTGTACTCTGCGACCTTGCGTGCGTGGTCGGCTTGATCGGGGAGCTCGTCTTCGATCACCAGGACTTGTTCCTTGAGCCTCGCCGCGTGGCGATCGAGGACCTCTAGCAAGTGCCGGAGCGCGATGAGGTGGGGTGGTTCGGGGTACCGATATCGGGCATTGAGACGCACGATGTCGACGCCCTCGATAAACAGCCGGGCACCGGGAACCTTCGCGAACTCGACGAGCCCCCGGTCGTAGATCGCGGCGGCGGCGCGATGCTTCCCTCGGATCGGTGCCCACTGGCCGCGCCCCGACATGATCTCGTATCCGTGAAACTCTGCGGATGAGCTGACGCCGAAGCCCTCGGCATAATCTCTCGCCGCAACCAGTGCTGCCTTGATCGCGGCGATCTCCGACTCTGGAACGACGAACGCGCTCACGTAGTAGCGGTCCCGGGTGTAGGACTCGTCGATGAACGCGTAGAGCACGATGACCATCGTGCCTGGATGTGCGCGTGCTGTCGCATACAGCACCGGGAGAGTCAGCTCTTCCCGTCGCCTTTGAGCACTCGGCGCGATGCGAGAAGCCCCGCGCGAGGCGGGGCTTCGATCTGTGGCGAGTGAGGGATTCGAACCCCCGAAACTTACGTGTCTGATTTACAGTC
>CBFGZU010000083.1:0-7536 GCA_965653335.1 uncultured Pseudolysinimonas sp. | reverse complement strand
ATGCGACGCCGAAGCGGGGGGTGTGCACGTCGCCGACGGTGATGTGCACCGCCTGTTGGTCGGTGTAGAAGTCGATCGAGCGGTAGCCGCCCTCGTGCCCGAGGCCGGAGGCTTTGACGCCGCCGAACGGGGTGCGCAGGTCGCGCACGTTGTGCGAGTTGAGCCACACCATTCCCGCCTCGACGGCCTGCGAGAAGCGGTGAGCGCGCTCGAGGTTGTTCGTCCAGATGTACGCCGCGAGCCCGTACCGGGTGTTGTTCGCCAGGGCGAGGGCCTCGTCGTCGTCGTCGAACGGGGTGATCGCGACGACGGGACCGAAGATCTCCTCCTGGAAGATGCGGGCGTCGGGGGCGACGTCGGCGAACACGGTCGGGGCCACGTAGTTGCCGGAGTCGATTCCCTCGGGGCGTCCGCCGCCCGCGAGCAGCCGACCCTCGGTCTTGCCGATCTCGACGTAGCTCATGACCTTGTCGTAGTGCTCGGGATGCACGAGCGCGCCGACCTCCGTCGTCGGGTCGTGCGGGTCGCCGACGACGATGTTCTTCGCGCGCGCGGCGAATCGCTCGAGGAACTCGTCGTAGATGGGGCGCTCGACGAGGATGCGGCTGCCGGCGGTGCAGCGTTCGCCGTTGAGCGAGAACACTCCGAAGAGCGTCGAGTCGATCGCCGCGTCGAGGTCGGCATCGGCGAACACGACGGCGGGCGACTTGCCGCCGAGCTCCATCGACAGGCCCTTGAGCGCCGGTGCCGCGTTGCCGAAGATGATCTGCCCGGTGCGGCTCTCCCCGGTGAACGAGATGAGCGGAACATCCGGGTGCTTCACGAGCGCGTCGCCGGCTTCCTCCCCGAGTCCGTTGACGAGGTTGAAGACCCCCGGCGGCAGCCCGGCCTCTTCGAAGATCGCCGCCCACAGGCTCGCCGAGAGCGGCGTGAATTCGGCGGGCTTGAGCACGACCGTGCACCCGGAGGCGAGTGCCGGCGCCAGCTTCCAGCTCTCGAGCATGAACGGCGTGTTCCACGGCGTGATGAGTCCCGCGACGCCGATCGGCTTGCGATTGACGTAGTTCACCTGCCGGCCGGGCACCTTGAAGGTGTCGTCGCTCTGGGCGACGATGAGGTCGGCGAAGAACCGGAAGTTCTCGGCCGCGCGATGCGCCTGCCCGAGTGCCTGGGTGATCGGCAGACCGGTGTCGAAGGTCTCGAGTTCGGCGAGGCGCGCGTCCTGCGCTTCGACGGCATCCGCGATGCGGTTGAGGATGCGCGACCGCGCACGCGGCAGCAGCCGCGGCCACGGGCCGTCATCGAATGCGCGTTTCGCGGCCGCGACGGCGAGGTCGATGTCGGCCGCCCTGCCCGCCGCCGCCGTCGCGTAGGTCTCGTTCGACACGGGGTCGAGAACGTCGAAGGTGCCACCGTCGACGCTGTCGACGAAGGTGCCGTCGATGTAGTGCTGGATGCGTGACGGCAGGCCCTCGGGAACGTAGTGCGCAGCCATGGTTCAGTTGCCCCCGATCTGGAAGCCGTCGGCGGGCGTGAGGTAGGCCTCGCCCGCGGCGAGATATTCGCGGATCTTGACGAGCCCGGCATCCGTCGGCTCGATGAGCGGCGGGCGCACGTGTCCCGATCGGATCAGTCCGCGCTGGGCGAGCACCCACTTGCCGGGCGCCGGGTTGGTCTCGACGAACAGCAGGTCGACGAGCGGGTGCAGGCCGTAGTGAATCTCGCGGGCGCCGTCGATGTCGCCGGCTTGCCACAGTTCGAACATGCGGGCGTGAGCCGCGGGGGCGATGTTGGCGGTCGCGCTGAGGAAGCCCTGGCCGCCGAGCGCGAGCAGCGGCAGGCACAACAGCTCGATGCCCGACCAGACGATGAGCTCGCGACCACACAACTGGATGACCCGGGAGAAGTGCTCGAAATCTTTTGTCGTCTCTTTGATGCCGACGAAGTTCGGCACGTCGCGATACAGCCGGGCGACCGTCTCCGGTGCGATGTCGACGGCGGTGCGCACCGGCACGTTGTAGGCGAGGATCGGCAGGTCGGGAAACTCCTCGGCGATCGTCTTGTACCAGACGTAGAGCGCCTCTTGCGTGGGCTTCGCGTAGTACGGCGTGATGATGAGCGAGGCGTCGATGCCGGCATCCACCGCTCGGCCGGTGAGCTCGATCGTCTCGTGCAGTTTCGCCGTTCCGGTGCCGGCCACGACGGGGACGCGGTCGGCGCCCGCGGCGATCATCGTCGTGATCGCGGCGAGACGCTCGTCGATCGACTGGGCCCCGGGCTCACCCGTCGATCCGCCGATCGACAGCCCGTGGGTGCCGTTGGCGAGGTGCCATTCGACGAGGTTGGTGAGCGAAGCGTGGTCGACCTCACCGTCGTCGGTGAACGGCGTCATGAGGGGCACGATCGAGCCGGTCAGCTCGTCGGGTCGGGTGCGGAATCGCATGGTGTCCTTTCGGGAGTCAGTCGGAGGCGGCTTGCCGGGCCAGGAATGCCTCGAGGGTGGCGTCACGGTGCCGGCGCGCGGCGCGCTCGATCTCCCACGCGTCGGATCCCGTCTCGATGAGGCGAAGGAGCGCTTCGTGCTCGGCGACCGATTCGCGGGCGCGCCCGGGAACGAAACTGAACGTCGAGCCGAGCAGGTGCCGCAAGCGGTCCCAGCCGCGGTGCACGAGGTCGAGCAGGTGCGGGTTGGGGCATTTCGCGAACAGCACCGTGTGGAAGTCGTGGTTGAGGGTGCTGAACCGGATCGGGTCGAAGTCGTCGAGGCACTCGGCCATCTCGTCGTTGATCGCGCGGGCGCGGGCGATGTCGGTCGGCCCCACGAGCGGTGAGGCGAGGGCTGTCGCGGCGCTCTCGACGATGCTCAGCGTCTGCATCGTGAAGAGGTACTCGGTCTCGTGGAACATCGCGACTTGCGCCCCGACGTTGAGTTCGTAGGTGACGAGACCCTCCGCCTCGAGGCGGCGGATCGCTTCGCGCACGGGAACGACGCTCACGCCGAGCTCGGTCGCGATCTGCCCGAGCACGAGGCGGTACCCGGGCGTGTAGCTGCCGTCGGAGATGCGTTCCTTGAGATGGCTGTAAGCGAGCTGCGACTTGCTCTGCGGTCTCGCGGTCGTGCTCATCGTGCGCTCACCCATTTCTCGTACTTCTGGCGCCAGTCGGCATTCATCGGATAAAGGGTGTCGACGGAGTGGCCGGCCGCGACCATCTCGGCGATGAACGCCTCTTCGCGCTCCTGCTCGATCGCGGCGGCGACGACCTCCTCGACCAGGAACGGCGGGATGACCAGCACCCCGTCGGCATCCCCGACGATGACGTCTCCGGGTTGCACGGCGCAGCCGCCGCACGTGATGGTCTGGTCGATGTCCCACGGCACGTGCCGCCGGCCGAGCACCGCCGGATGCGGCCCGGCGGAGTAGGTCGGGATGTCGAGCGCGGCGACCGCCGTCATGTCGCGCACCCCTCCGTCGGTGACGATGCCCGCGGCCCCGCGGACCTGCGCGCGCAGGGCGAGGATGTCGCCGACCGTGCCGGTGCCCGTCTCGCCGCGGGCCTCCATGACGAGCACATCGCCGGGTTCGAGGCTCTCGAAGGCACGTTTCTGCGCGTTGAAGCCTCCGCCGTGACGCGCGAAGAGGTCCTCGCGTCCGGCGACGTAGCGCAGGGTTCGCGCCCGACCGACGAGCCGCGCCGTCGGGCGGGTGCTCGTGAGGCCGTCGATCGTCACTTCGTCGTAGCCGCGCTTGCGCAACTGCGATGAGAGCGTCGCGGTGCTCACCGAGTTGATACGTTCGATGAGTTCCGGGGTGAGGGCGAACTCCGGCTCGAGCCCGGCCTTCTCGCGGCTGCCCCACGCCTCGGCGCGCTGGAGGTCGTCGATGCGCGGCCGCGCGCCGACATCCGAGAAGGGGATGTCGCCCGCCGTGACCGTGGTGACGAGGCGCCCGGTGCTCGGGGCGCCCGGCGCCGTCGGGGCGTCGACCTCGACTTCGAGCACGTCACCGGGGACGGCGACGGACGCTCCGGCCGGTGTGCCGGTGAGGATGATGTCGCCGGGTTCGAGCGTCAGCTGCTGGGAGAGGTCGCTGATGAGGCGCGCGAACGGGAAGAGCAGGTCGGCCGTGGTGTCGTCTTGCACGAGCGCGCCGTTGAGCCAGGTGCGCACTCGCAGGGCGGTCGGGTCGAGGCCCGCGGCGTCGAGCACCGTGGGGCCGACGGGGGTGAATCCGTCGCCGCCTTTGGAGCGGAGGTTGCTGCCCTTGTCGGCCCAGCGCAGGTCGTAGACGCCGAGGTCGTTGGCGGCGGTCACCCCGGCGACGTGCGACCAGGCGGCCTCGACGGCGACTCGTCGTGCCGCCTGTCCGATGACGACGGCGATCTCGCCCTCGAATCCGAGCAGCTCGGTTCCCGCCGGGCGCTCGACGGTGCCGCCGGTTGTCGCGAGCGAACTGGTCGGCTTGAGGAAGTAGGAGGGTTCCGACGGCGTCCGTCCGCGCTCGCGGACTCGCGACGGGTAGTTGAGGTGGACGGCGATGACCTTCCTTGCGGAGCGGAGGTCCGGCTCAGTCGCGCGCGGTGCGTCGGAAGGCGTCATGTACGAAATCATATACGATTTGAGCGCGACCGACAAGGACGGTTCAGGAGACGGCGTGAACGGCGCGGAGTGGTCCGAAGAACGCTCCGAGATCGTCGGGGGCTGTGAGCGGCAGCACGGCGGCGACATACTGATCCGGTCGCACGACGACAACGGCACCGTCGGCACCGATGCCCCGCAGCGCGAAGATGTCGGCACCGGGATCCGCGGCGAAGACGTTCTCGTTGTCGATGAGCTCGAACGGGCCGACGCGCGGGCGGAAGACGTCGGGAACCGTGGTGATGTCGACCTCCACGTGCGGTCGCGGGTAGACGACTTTCACATCGAACCAGGCGTTGGTGTCGGCATCCGCCGGGTTCGCCGCGAGCGGCGAGTCCGGTGCGTTCGTCAGCCACTCGGCGAAAGCCGCGACCTGATCGTCGCCCCGCGGCACGGCGGGCGCGAACACGTAGATACGCCACCGGCCGTCGGCTCGCGCGAGGTGGCCGAGCTGCAGCGGATTCCCGTCGCACACCCGCGTGACGGGAGCGGACTTGAATCGCTTGCCGATCGGGAAGCCCGCGGCGAGATCCTGGTGGGCGGTACCGCCGACGACGAGCGACGGGGCGTACTGGGTCATGAACCCGGCGGGGAACTCGAGCGTGCGCATGTAGAAGTCTTCGAGTTCCGTCGGATCGGCGAGATCTTCCGGTCGCGACGCCATGAGCGTCGACCACTCGCGATCGAAGTCGATGAGGTTCTGCGCGATCACCTTCCGTTCGGCGGAGTAGGTCGACAACAATGCTTCGGGACTGCGGCCCTCGAGCACGTGGCCGAGTTTCCAGCCGATGTTGAAGCCGTCTTGCATCGACACGTTCATGCCCTGACCGGCTTTCGCACTGTGGGTGTGGCAAGCGTCGCCGGCGATGAAGACGCGGGGGCTGCGGCTGCCGAGCTCCTCGGTCGGCACGTCGTCGAAGCGCGAGGTGAGACGGTGCCCGACTTCGTACACGCTGTGCCAGGCGACGTTTTTCACATCGAGCCGGTAGGGGTGAAGGATCGCGTTCGCGTGCTCGATGATCTCGTCGATCGTCGTCGCGCGCACCGACTTCTCGCGCCCGGTCTCGACCTCGCCGAGGTCGACGTACATGCGGAACAGGTGGCCGCCTTCGCGGGGGATGAGCAGGATGCTGCCCGACGTCGACTGGATCGCGCACTTGGTGCGGATGTCGGGAAAGTCGGTGACGGCCAAGACATCCATGACGCCCCAGGCGTGGTTGGCCTGGTCGCCGTCGAGGGTGCAGCCGATCGCCTCGCGCACCTTGCTGCGTGCGCCGTCACCGCCGACCACGTACTTCGCGCGCACGATGCGCTGCTCGCCGAGGCGATCTCCCACGGAGCGCGCGAGGGTGACGACGACCGGATAGTCGGGGTCGGCGGTCACCTCGAGACCTTGGAACTCCCAGCCGTAGTCGGGCGTCATGCGCGTCGGCGAGTTCGCCATCCACTCCGCGAAGTAGTCGAGCACACGCGCTTGATTGACGAGCAGGTGCGGGAACTCGCTCACGCCCGTCGCATCGTCGGGCGTACGCGTGGTGCGTACGATCCGCGACGGGTCGGCGGGGTCGGGCTTCCAGAAGCACATCTCGGTGATGCGGTAGGCCTCGGCGGTGATGCGATCGGCGAAGCCGAACGCCTGGAAGGTCTCGACGCTGCGGGCTTGGATGCCGTCGGCCTGGCCGATCTCGAGGCGACCACCGCGCCGGTCGACGATACGGGTCGTGACGTCGGGGAACTGCGCAAGTTGCGCGGCGGCGACCATTCCCGCCGGCCCCGCGCCGACGACGAGCACGTCGACGACGTCGGGCAGTTCGTCGGGGCGGTTCAGCCCGACGCCTGCCGCGGGCTGAATGCGCGGATCTCCCGACACGTAGCCGTGGTGGTGAAACTGCACGCGGGCTCCTCACGCCATTGTCGCGCTGTTCGATATTAGAACGCGGCATCCGAATATCGGAACGCAGCCATCGTAAGGCGAGACCGCCGCGAGGGCAACCCTCGAAGAACTCAGCCCAGGCGGCGGGAAATCGCGAGGGCTGCGGCCTGCACGCGGGCCGCCACACCGTCGAGATCGCTCGAGTCGACGAAGAGCACCGCGATCGCTGCGGGGTAGGCACCCGCGACGGGTGAGGCCACCGCCGTCACCCCGGCGATCACCTCGCCCGAACTGATCGCGAACCCGGCGGCGCGGGCACGTGAGACCTCCATGGGCTCGGCGGCGTCGAGCCCGTGAGCGACCCGATCGGCCGGGCCGAGCAGAGTCTGGATGGCGATCCCCGGGGCGCCCACCGTCGCGGGATGCCGAGCACCGGGGCGTTGCGCGATGCTCGCCGTCGCCGTGCGGGGCTCCGCCGTCGTCAGCGTGACGCACTCCTGCTGGTCGAGCACGACCAGGAAGGCCGTCACCGAGAGGGCATCCGCGAGAGCGCGCAGTTCCGGGGCAGCCGCCGACTGCAGGTCGGATGCGACACTCCGCGCAAGGGTCGCGATGTGCGGGCCGATCCGCAGGGCACCGCTCGCATCGCGGATCACCAGTCCCCGGTCCTGCAGGGTGCGCACGAGCCGGTACGCGACCGACCGATGCACGCCGATCCCCGTGGCGACCTCGGAGATCGTCAGCGGCCCGTCGGCCTCTGCGAGCACGTCGAGGATCTGCAGACCGCGGTCGAGCGTCTGCGACGCCGCCTTGCCGTTCTCGGTCTGCACCGCACCATCCTCGCCTATCCTCCGCGCCCGGCGGCGGCCTCCGAGGCGATGCCGGGTCGCTCGGGCGCTGATATAGTCGTCAGGTTGACCGCTGATCCCTGCGGATGCGGTCACCAGCCACGCGCCCGTAGCTCAACGGATAGAGCATCTGACTACGGATCAGAAGGTTGGGGGTTCGAATCCCTCCGGGCGCACCA
>CBFGZU010000082.1:0-8034 GCA_965653335.1 uncultured Pseudolysinimonas sp. | reverse complement strand
GCGCGTCGCGGCCGATGAAGTCGTGGTCGAACTTCACGAACGAGCCGTAGCCGAGCTCCCACGGGGTGAGGTAGTAGTCCTCGATGTTCTGCGACACGAACGAGCCGGCGAGGGTTCCGGTGGCCTCGTAGGAGTCGCCGGGCAGCCAGTCGCGGTAGCCCTGCTCTTCGGCGCCCGTGTAGATCGCGGGCAGCGGCGACGGGATCCAGCCCGACTCGAGGGTGTTCGACGGGTAGGCGCGCGAGCCGACCGGAACGAGACCGAACTCCTTGCCGGCCTCGACGATCGCGTCGCGGATCTGGTGGTGGTCGGCGTACGGACCCCAGAGTTCGAGGCCCGGGGCACCGGCCATGCCGTGCCGCAGCGTGCGCACGGTCGTGCCGCCGATCTGCATCGTCGACATCGTGAAGAATCTCAGCTGCTCGAGCGGCCCGCCGTTGAGCTTCTCGATGACCGACCACGCGGCGGGGCCCTGGATCTGGAAGCGGTAGTACTTGCGCGTCACCGCGTCGCCGTAGGGGCGGGAGTTGGAGCGACGGTCGACGACGACGTCGAGGTTCTGGTAACCCCCGGTCTCGGCGTGGTACATGAGCCAGTTGGATGCCGGCGCGCGGCCGACATAGACGTACTCGTCTTCGCCTTCGCGAAACAGGATGCCGTCGCCGATGACGTGACCGGAGGCGGTCGTCGGCACGTACTGCTTCGCCTTGTCGACGGGGAAGTTCGCGGTCGAGTTGATCGCCGTGTCGGAGATCAGCTTGATCGCGTCGGATCCCGTGAGGAAGACGTTGTCCATGTGGTGCGACTGGTCGTAGAGCACGGCGGTCTCCCGCCACGCCTTCTGCTCTTTGATCCAGTTCTGGAAGTCGGCGGGCACGACGGGGTAGATGTACGAGCCGATTTGCGAGTTGCGGAGCAGTTCGACGGGGCTGCCAGCCGCGGCGATCGCTTCGGTGAGGTTCTTTGCCATGATTCCTTCTCCGTGTTACCTATCGAGATAGATGGTTGGTGGACGCGAGAGGGCCCGGTCGGGCCCGGGGGTTTAGAAGACGATCGTTTGCCGGCCGGCGCGGATGACCCGGTCTTCGCAATGCCAGAGCACCGCGCGGGAGAGCACTTCGCGCTCGACGTACGCGCCTTTGCGCTGCAGGTCGCTCGCCGAGTCGGAGTGATCGACGCGCACGACGTCCTGCTCGATGATGGGGCCTTCGTCGAGTTCGTCGGTGACGTAGTGGGCGGTCGCTCCGATGAGTTTCACACCCCGTTCCTTCGCTTTGAGGTACGGTCCGGCGCCGATGAACGCGGGCAGGAAGGAGTGGTGGATGTTGATCACCGGAACACCGACGGCGTCGAGGAACGCGGGCGACAGAATCTGCATGTAGCGGGCGAGGACGACGAGATCGGCGTTGCCGGAGATCAGGTCGATGATCTTGCTCTCCGAGGCCGACTTGTCGGCGCCGGCCGCGCTGGGCACATGGAAGAACGGGATGCCGAAGCTGCGCACGTCTTCGGCCATGTCGGGGTGGTTGGAGATCACCATCGGCACGGTCATCGGGATCTCGCCTCGACGATGCCGCCACAACAGGTCGAGCAGACAGTGGTCGCTCTTGGACGCGAGGATGATGACCCGTTTGGGCGTCGCGCGGTGCGTCAATCTCCAGCTCATCCCGAGGTCGGTGCCGAGGGTCGACTCGAGATCGGCTTCGAGCGCGGGAGCGCTCACGACGAGGTCGGGCAGGTCGAAGACGGTTCGCTGGAAGAACTGGCCCCCTTCGGGATCGTCGGTGTATTGATCGAGAGCGACGATGTTGGCACCGTGCCGAGCGAGTGTCGACGAGACGGCGGCGACGATCCCCGGGCGATCGGCCCCGTGCACGATGAGCACGGCTTGGCGAGAGGTCACTGCTTCTCCTTGAAGTCGCGGATCCAACCCAATGTCGCCGTCAGCCCGCCGAACGTGTAGAAGTGCAACTTCACCACACCATGCTTGGCGGGGTCGAGCTTCGTCGCGAGGCTCGTGATGAAGGTGTCGGGGCCCGCGGTTCCCATCAGGTTGGCGAGCGAGAGTCCGTACTTCTTCGCGATGCCGGCGCTCGATGCGACCCCGAACCGCGCGGCGAACGACAGCAGCCGCTTGATGCCTGCCGGGCCGGGAACGCCGACCCGGATCTCGTCGTCGATCCCGGCGGCGCGCACCTTCTCGATCCAGGCGACCACCGGGTCGTCGTCGAATCCGAACTGGGTGATGATCGCGCTGGTGGTGCCGTGCGCAGCGAGCTTCGCGCGCTTGGCGGTGAGCGCCGCCCACAGCTCCTCGTCGGAGATGTCAGGGTGACCCTCGGGGTAGCCGGCGATCGAAACCTCTTTCGCGCCGTAGTGCTGCAGCAGGCCGGTCGTGATGAGGTCGAGCGCGTCCGCGTAGGGACCTTCGGGCGTCGACGGGTCGCCACCGACCGAGAAGACGTGCGTCGAGGTGTGCTGGGCGTGCAACGCTGTGAGGAACTCCTCGAGCTGCGCCTGGCTCGACAGTCGCCGCGCCGCGATGTGCGCGACGGGGACGAAGCCGCCGTCGGCAACCGCCTTGATCGCGACGAGTCGCGCCGGGAAGTCTTCGTTCCCGAGGAAGGTCACGTTGATGCGGGTGCCCTGCGGGATGGATGGGGCAGCTTCGAGAAGCCCGGGCACGTCTTTGCCCGTCATCTCGAGCGAGAAGTCCTCGAGCAGTTGAGTGGGGGTGTAGGTCGCCATGAGAGTCGCCATGAGGGGTGGGTTCCTTCCGACATCGTCGTCGCGGGCCAGACTACCTATGCCCATAGGTATTGTCCAGCGTCGATGCCGGGAACTACCGCTATAGGTGCTCGGCGAGATATCCCTTCAAGCGATCGAGCGAGACCCGTTCCTGCCCCATCGAGTCCCGTTCCCGCACCGTGACGGCCTGGTCGTCGAGCGAATCGAAGTCGACGGTGACGCAGAAGGGAGTGCCGATTTCGTCCTGGCGACGGTAGCGACGACCGATCGCGCCGGCGTCGTCGAACTCGATCATCCAGTTCTGACGCAGGTCGGCCGCGAGTTGCTTCGCGACAGGCGAGAGCTGCTCGTTGCGCGACAGCGGCAGCACGGCGACCTTGACGGGCGCGAGCCGACGGTCGAGTCGCAATACGGTGCGCTTGTCGACGCCGCCTTTCGTGTTCGGCGCCTCGTCTTCGGCGTACGCGTCGACGAGGAACGCCATGAGAGCGCGGGTCAGGCCGAACGCCGGCTCGATGACGTACGGCGTCCAGCGTTCGTTCGTCGTCTGATCGAAGTACGACAGATCGACCCCCGACTCCCTCGAGTGCGTCGAGAGGTCGAAGTCGGTGCGGTTGGCGACGCCCATCAGCTCGCCGAACTCGCTGCCGGCGAACCCGAAGCGGTACTCCAGGTCGACGGTGCGCTTGGAGTAGTGCGAGAGCTTTTCTTTCGGGTGCTCGTATCGCCGCAGGTTGTCGGGCGTGAGGCCCAGACCGAGGAACCACTGCTCGCACTGGTCGATCCAGTAGGTGAACCACTCCTCGTCGGTGCCCTCCTGCACGAAGAACTCCATCTCCATCTGTTCGAACTCGCGCGTGCGGAAGATGAAGTTGCCGGGGGTGATCTCGTTGCGGAAGCTCTTGCCGACCTGGGCGATGCCGAACGGCGGCTTCATGCGCGCGCTCGACAGCACGTTGGCGAAGTTGACGAAGATGCCCTGCGCGGTCTCGGGACGCAAGTAGTGCAGCCCCGCTTCGTCGTCGACCGGCCCGAGGTAGGTCTTCAGCAGGCCGCTGAACTCGCGCGGCTCGGTCCACTGGCCGCGCGTGCCGCAGTTCTCGCAGGCGATGTCGGCCATGCCGTTCTCGGGAACGCGGCCCTTCTTCTCTTCGAAGGCTTCGAGCAGGTGATCTTGCCGGTACCGCTTGTGGCAGCTCAGGCACTCGACGAGCGGGTCGGAGAACACCGCGACGTGGCCTGACGCCTCCCACACGCGCTTGGGCAGGATGACCGACGAGTCGATGCCGACGATGTCGTCGCGCGTCTGCACCATGAACTTCCACCACTCGCGCTTGATGTTCTCTTTCAGCGCGGTGCCGAGCGGCCCGTAGTCCCACGCGGACCGGGATCCGCCGTAGATCTCACCGGACTGGTAGACGAAGCCACGACGCTTCGCGAGAGAGATGATCGAGTCGAGAGGGGTGGGCGTTGCCACGGATAGGACTCCAGAGGTCGGCCGCGCCGGCTTGCACGGCTTTCAGGTCGAGGAACGAGTGGGGCGAAGGCCCCAGCCTACCGGCGCAGCGATGCGACAGAGGCGACGGCCTCCGCCACGCGGGCGGCCGCGATCCGGATGTCGTCGACCGAGGCCCCCGCCGCGAGGGTGAGCCGCACGGCGGTGCGCGCGACCTCCTCGTCGAGGCCCAGCGCGAGCAACACGTGGGAGGGTTCGTCGCTTCCCGCGGCGCACGCCGAGCCACTCGACGCGGTGAGTCCGCGGCGTTCGAGTTCGAGCAGCACGGTCTCGCCGTTCGATCCCGGAAAACAGAAAGATGCGTGGTTCGGCAAGCGCTGCCCGATCGCCGGCTCCGCCCCCGTCAGCACGGCCGACGGCACGCGCGACCGCACCTCGGCGATGAGCACGTCGCGTGCTGCGGCGACGAGCCCCCCGGGCTCGGCCGCGAGCGCGAGGTCGAGAGCCGTCGCGAGTCCGACCGCTCCCGCGACGTTTTCGGTGCCCGACCGCTTGCCACGCTCCTGGCCGCCGCCGTGAAGCACGGGTTCGAGAGGGATGCCGCCGCGCACCGCGAGCGCACCGACCCCTTTGGGAGCACCGAGCTTGTGCCCCGAGATCGACACCGCGTCGACGCCGAGCCGATCGAGACCCACCGGGAGCCAGCCCGCGGATTGCACGGCATCCGTGTGGAACGGAACGCCCGCCGATCGCGCGATCGCGCCGAGCTCGGCGATCTGCTGCACGGTGCCGATCTCGTTGTTGGCGTGCTGAATCGTCACGAGCGTCGTGTCGGGACGCAACGCCGCGGCGAGTGCGGCGGGGTCGACGAGGCCATCGGAACCGACGGGGAGCAGCTCGATCTCGAACCCGTGCAACCGGCGCAGCGCATCGGCGCTGCCGAGAACCGCCTCGTGCTCGATCGGCGTCGTCACGACGTGCCGCCCGCGCGGATCGCCGAGCGAGATCCCGGCGACCGCGAGGTTGTCGGCTTCCGTGCCGCCCGAGGTCAGCACGACCTCGCCGGGGCGGCAGCCGAGGGCCACGGCGATGCGCGCCCGGGCCTCGGCGAGCGCGGCGGCGGCCCGCTCCCCCACGCCGTGATGGCTCGACGGGTTGCCGAAGACACCGTCCTCGCCGCCCGCGAGGTACGGCCACATCGCCTCGAGCACTTCACGGCGCACGGGGGTCGTAGCGGCGTTGTCGAGGTACACGCGCGCCCCTAGCCCCGCACGTCGACGTCGAGCCCGAGGTCGAGAGCACGCGGGCTGTGGGTGAGTGCGCCGACCGAGATGACGTCGACCCCGGTCGCGGCGATGCCGGCGACGGTATCGAGCGACACCCCGCCGCTCGCTTCGACGAGGGCGCGCCCGGCGACGATCGCGACGCCCTCCCGCAACTCGTCGGGCGTGAAATTGTCGAGCATGATCGTGTCGACGCCGGCCGCGATGACATCCTCGATCTGACCGAGCCGGTCGACCTCGACCTCGAGGTGCGTCGTGTGGCCGATGCGAGCGCGGGCGGCGCGGATGGCGTCGCCGATCGGCACGCCCGCAGCGGCGAGCACCGCGAGGTGGTTGTCCTTCGCGAGCACGGCGTCGGAGAGCGAGAACCGGTGGTTGCTCCCGCCGCCGTCTCGCACCGCCTGACGTTCGAGCGCACGCAGCCCGGGGGTGGTCTTGCGCGTGTCGACGATGCGGGCGCTCGTGCCGGCGACGGCGTCGACGTAGCGGGCGGTGAGCGTCGCGATGCCCGACATCCGCTGCGTGAGATTGAGCGCGACGCGCTCCGCCCGCAGCACCGCCCGTGCGGACCCTTCGACCCGGGCGAGCACCGCGCCCGCGTCGAATCGCGCACCGTCGGCGGCGAGCGGCAGCACCCGCGTTGCGGGATCGACGAGCTCGAACACGCGCGCGAACACGCCGGCACCGCTCAGCACTCCCGGCTCGCGCGCGACGAGCTCGGCCGTCGCTCGCGCATCGGCGGGCAAGAACACCTCCGACGTCAGGTCGCCCCAGGGCGAGTCCTCGTCGAGGGCCCGGCGGATGATGTCGTCGGTGCTGCTCACGCGGCGACCTCCTCGCTGCGTGCGACGGGTCGGCCGTCGTGAACCGAGTGCGCCCACTCCGCCCGGCTCTGCGGGTAGTCGGTTCGAGCGTGAGCACCCCGCGACTCCTGCCGGCGCGCGGCGGCGTGCACGAGCAGCCGGCCGAGGTCGAGCAGGTTGGCGTCTTCGCGGCCGGCCGGCGTCGCATCGTCGGCCCGCCACCCGGCGAGCGCCGTGGCCGCCTCGCCCAGCCCGGCGGCATCCCGCTCGAGGCCGGCGAATCGCCACATCAGGTCGCGCAGCTCGTCGCGGTCGACGGGCGTCTCCCCGCGGGCGCTCCGCGGTGCCGTCGAGGCCTCGGTGACGAGCACGAGCGGCGAACCCGATGCGTCGAGTGCGTCGGCCGCCCGCCACGCGAAGACGAGCGACTCGAGCAGCGAGTTCGACGCGAGCCGGTTCGCGCCGTGCACGCCCGTGCACGCGGCCTCGCCGACCGCGAAAAGGCCGGGCAGCGTCGTGCGTCCGTCGACATCCGCCCGGATGCCGCCCATCGCGTAGTGGGCGGCGGGCGTCACCGGCACGGGCACTCGCGTCCAGTCGAGGCCGCGATCGGCGCACGCCGCCGTGATCCCCGGGAACCGGGAGCGCAGGAAGTCGGCACCGAGCGCCGTCGCGTCGAGCACGACGGGCCTGCCGCCCTGCCGGGCCATGGCCGCCGCGATCCCCCGCGCGACGATGTCGCGGGAAGCGAGCTCGGCATCCGGGTGCACGTCGAGCATGAACCGCTCACCGTCGGCGTCCCGTAGCACCGCCCCCTCGCCGCGTACCGCCTCGGAGACGAGATAGTTGCCCGGCAGCGCGAGCGCCGTCGGGTGGAACTGGTAGAACTCCAGATCCGAGACGGCGGCTCCCGCCCGCCACGCGGCCGCGATGCCGTCACCCGTCGCGACCGCGGGGTTGGTCGTGTACCGGAAGAGCTGCCCCGCGCCGCCGCTCGCCAGCACGACCGCGTCGCCCGCGATGCGGCGGGTCCGTCCGTCGGCGGCGATCACGTCGACCCCGCGCACCTCGCCGCCGTCGAGGATCAGGTCGGTGACGAAGGTGTGCTCGTGCACCTCGATCGCGCGGCGACGCACCGCGCGCAGCAGCGCCGACTCGATCGCGAAACCGGTCGCGTCGCCGCCCGCGTGCAACACGCGGCGCGAAGAGTGCGCCGCCTCGTGCCCGCGCACCAGCACGCCGTCCTGTTCGTCGAACGCGACGCCGAGGGCGATGAGGTCGCGCACGCGCTGCGGGCCTTCGGCGCACAGCACCTCGACGGCGATCGGGTCGCACAGTCCCGCGCCGGCGCGCAGTGTGTCGGCGATATGACTCTCGACCGAGTCGTCGGGAAACATCGCCACCGCCATGCCGCCCTGCGCGTACCGGGTGTTGCTTTCGGAGAGCCGCGACTTCGTGACGAGCACGACATCGTGGCGCTCGCTCGCCCGGTGCGCGGCGATGAGGCCCGCGATGCCGGTGCCGACGACGACGACGCGCATCAGGCCGCCTTCGGCTTCGCCGCGAGCATCCGGTCGAGAGCGACGCGCGCATCGCTCGCCACCTGATCGGGCACCCGAATGACGTTGGGCTTGCGCCCCGCGACGAGTTCCTCGAGCACCCAGGCGAGGTATCCCGGGTGGATGCGGTACATCGTCGAGCACGGACAGACCACGGGGTCGAGGCAGAAGATCTCGTGCTGCGG
>CBFGZU010000081.1:0-8072 GCA_965653335.1 uncultured Pseudolysinimonas sp. | reverse complement strand
CGAGAGCGTCGAGGTCGGCGGCGCGGAGCTGACGATCTACGACAACGTCGACCGCGACGGTGCGACCGTCTGGAAAGACCTCTGCCGCGGACCGCACGTTCCCAACACCGGTGCCCTGGGCGCCCACAAGCTCACCCGCATCGCGGCGGCGTACTGGCGGGGTTCCGAGAAGAACCCGCAGTTGCAGCGCCTCTACGGCACCGCATGGCCCGACAAGGGCGCGCTCAAGGCGTATCTCGAGCGGCTCGAAGAGGCGGCGAAGCGCGACCACCGCAAACTCGGCAAGGAACTCGACCTGTTCTCGTTCCCCGAAGAGATCGGCTCCGGTCTGTCGGTGTGGCATCCGCGCGGCGGCGTCGTGCGGATGGAGATGGAGCAGCACGCCCGCAAGCGCCACATCGCCGACGGCTACACCTACGTCTACACGCCGCATATCTCGAAGCAGGATCTCTTCCTCACCTCGAATCACCTCGTCACCTACAAAGAGGGAATGTTCCCGCCCATCCACATGGACGAGGAACGCGATGGCGAGGGGAAGGTCACGAAGGCGGGCGTCGACTACTACCTGAAGCCGATGAACTGCCCGATGCACATCCTCATCTACAAGGAGCGCGGACGCAGCTACCGCGACCTGCCGATGCGCCTCGCCGAAAACGGCACCGTCTACCGCAACGAACTCTCCGGGGCGCTGCACGGCCTCACCCGGGTGCGTGGCTTCACTCAAGACGACTCGCACCTCTTCGTCACCCCCGAGCAGCTCGAATCCGAAGTCGCGAAGGTGCTCGAGTTCGTCATCTCAATGCTGCGCGACTTCGGGCTCGACGACTTCGAGCTCGAACTCTCGATGCGCGACGACGAGAAAGACAAGTGGATCGGATCGGACGAGTTCTGGGACTACTCGACCGAAGCGCTACGCCATGTCGCGAAGGCGTCGGGTCTGAAGTACACCGAGGTGCCCGGCGAGGCGGCGTTCTACGGCCCGAAGATCGACCTCAAGACGCGAGACGCGATTGGCCGCGTTTGGCAGCTCTCGACCGTGCAGGTCGACGTCAACCTGCCGGAGCGTTTCGACCTCGAGTTCACTGACCGCGACGGTGAGAAGAAGCGCCCGATCATGATCCACCGTGCGCTGTTCGGCTCGATCGAGCGGTTCTTCGCGATCCTGCTCGAACACTACGCGGGCGCGTTCCCGGTGTGGCTGTCGCCCGTGCAAGTCGTCGGCATTCCTGTCGCCGAGGAATTCGCTGACTACCTCGCAGGGATCATCGACCGGTTGAAGAGCGAGGGCGTACGCGCCGAGCTGGATGTCAGTGACGAGCGCATGCAGAAGAAGATCCGCTCGCACACCTTGATGAAGGTGCCGTTCCAGCTGATTGCGGGGGAGAAGGACCGCGACGCGGGCACCGTGAGTTTCCGGTTCCGTGACGGCACCCAAGACAACGGGGTGCCGATCATGGATGCCGTGGCCCGCATCCATGAGGCCATCGACACCCACGCGCAGGTCTGACGTGTCGGCTCCCACCGACTACGACGGCACCGAGTACCCCGACGCGGAGTCGTCGGGGGGCCTCGCGGGAATCCCCGACGGCTTTCAACGCCTCTGGACCCCGCACCGCATCGCCTACATCGAGCAGGGCGGCATGGCGCCGGGGGATGACTGCGTCTTCTGCGTTGCTCCGACGCTGAGCGACGAGCAGGGGCTCATCGTGCATCGTGGCGAACTGGCCTACGTCATCCTCAATCTCTACCCCTACAACAGCGGCCACCTGCTCGTCGTGCCGTACCGCCACATCGCGACCTACGACTCGGCGACACCCGAGGAGGTCGCCGAGATCGGGGCGCTGACGCAGACGGCGATGCGGGTGCTCACCCAGACGTCGCGTGCCGACGGCTTCAACCTGGGGATGAACCAGGGCGCGATCGCCGGAGCGGGCATCGCCGCGCACCTGCACCAACACGTCGTGCCACGGTGGGCGACCGACGCCAACTTCTTCCCGATCATCGCGCGCACCAAGGCGATTCCGCGGTTGCTCGGCGAGGTGCGCGACGAGCTCGCCGTCGCCTGGCCTCAACCCGCCGGTTGAGGAGCGACGAAGCCGCGACAGATCAGCCGCCGAAGTCGGCTTTCCGACACCTCGCGCGTTCCCAACTCTGGGAAATCCGGGGCTTCGGCGATGAGAGGTAGACGAGCGTCAGGAATTCCGGGCGTTACGTCCGCAATGCGGTCGTCCGACGAAGCCAGGGCGGGTCCCGTGGCTGCAGCCGCGGCTGGATCAGCCGCGTAGAATCAGTCGTTATGACCACGATCGACACCACCCCGCACGCGACTCCCGAGCTCGGCACGAAGGGCGTCAAGCGCGGACTCGCCGAGATGCTCAAGGGCGGCGTCATCATGGACGTCGTGACCGCCGAGCAGGCGAAGATCGCCGAAGACGCCGGAGCCGTCGCCGTCATGGCACTTGAGCGGGTTCCCGCCGACATTCGTGCCCAGGGCGGTGTCGCCCGCATGAGCGACCCCGACCTCATCGACGGCATCATCGCGGCCGTGTCGATCCCGGTTATGGCGAAAGCCCGCATCGGCCACTTCGTCGAGGCCCAGATCCTTCAGCAGCTCGGCGTCGACTACATCGACGAGTCCGAGGTGCTGTCGCCCGCCGACTACGTCAACCACATCGACAAGCACGCCTTCACGGTGCCGTTCGTATGCGGCGCCACCAACCTCGGTGAGGCGCTGCGTCGCATCACCGAAGGTGCCGCGATGATCCGCTCGAAGGGCGAGGCCGGCACCGGTGATGTCTCCGAAGCGACCAAGCACATCCGCACCATCACGGGCGAGATCAACGCGCTCAAGTCGAAAACCAAAGACGAGTTGTACGTCGCCGCGAAAGACCTGCAGGCGCCGTACGAGCTCGTCGCCGAGATTGCCGCGACCGGCAAGCTGCCCGTCGTGCTCTTCACCGCCGGCGGCGTCGCGACCCCGGCGGACGCAGCGCTCATGATGCAGCTCGGTGCCGACGGCGTGTTCGTCGGATCCGGCATCTTCAAAGCGGGCAACCCGGCAGCCCGCGCCGCGGCGATCGTCAAGGCGACGACGTTCTTCGACGACCCGGCCGAGATCGCCGCCGCGTCGCGGGGCCTGGGTGAAGCGATGGTCGGCATCAACGTCGCCGACATCCCGGCGCCGCACCGCCTCGCCGACCGTGGCTGGTAGCGCCGCGCCACGCGTCGGCGTTCTCGCCCTCCAAGGCGACTTCCGCGAGCACCTGCAGGTGCTGCGCGAGCTGGGAGCGGATGCCGTACCGGTGCGCCGGCCGTCCGAACTCGCCGACGTGGCCGGGCTGGTCATCCCGGGCGGCGAGTCGAGCGTGATGGACAAGTTGTCGCGTGCCGTCGGACTCGCCGAACCGCTCAAGCAGCGGATCGCCGCCGGGATGCCGGTCTACGGCACGTGCGCGGGACTCATCATGCTCGCCGACACCGTTCGCGACGCGATCGCGGGCCAACAGACCTTCGGCGGGCTCGATGTCGTCGTGCGCCGCAACGCCTTCGGAAACCAGAACGACTCCTTCGAGACCGACCTCGAGATCCCCGAGCTCGGCGACCCTCCGGTGCACGCGGTGTTCATCCGGGCTCCCGTCATCGAAGAGGTCGGGCCTGCGGCCCATGCCCTCGCCGCCCTCGACGACGGCCGGGTGGTCGCGGTGCAGCAGGGGGCGCTGTTGGGGACGGCGTTCCATCCGGAAATGACGGGCGATCGCCGCTTTCACGCGCTGTTCCTCGACATCCTCCGGCGTTGATCGCCCGCCGTCTCTCGCGCGGCATGATCGGGGGATGAAGATCTACTCCGACTTCGCCGCACGCCGCACCCGCCAGATCATCGCCGACGTTCTCGCCCTCGGTGCGATCGCCCTGTGGATCTGGTTCGGGTACACCGTCTTCAAGCTGATCGGCGATCTCGCCGTCTTCGGAGTGCAAATGGAGGATGCCGGGGCGGGCTTCGAGCAGACCATGACCGAAGTCGGTGACACTCTCGGCGGCGTTCCGCTCATCGGGCCCGGCATCCGGGTGCCCTTCGACGGCGCGAGCGAGGCGGGCGGCACCCTCGAAGCCGCCGGGCAGGCGCAGCAGGATGCCGTGCTGCAACTGGCGACGACCCTCGGGATCGGAACGGCGGCGCTGCCGGTCCTGACGATCCTCATCGTCTGGCTCATTCCGCGCATCCGCTTCATCCGCCGCGCGGGACGCGCCCGGGCGGTCGTGACGGCCGACGCCGGAGTCGACCTGCTCGCCTTGCGCGCGCTGACCAGCCACAAGCTCTCGGAGATCATGAAGGTCGACGCCGATCCCCTCGGTGCTTGGCGCCGGGGTGAGCCCGACGTCGTGCGCCGTCTGGCGCAACTCGAACTGAGATCGTCGGGCGTGCGGCTGCGCGAAGGCTAAAGAGTGTCGGTGCGCAGCGTGACCTCGACGGGCGCGGCCGTCGCGACGGCGCGGAACTCGGCCGAACGTCGGATGCCGTGCTCGAATTCCGCCACGTGCGTCGGGGTGAAACACCACGCGTGCCCGCGGCCGAGAGCACGCCGCGCCGGCGTCCAACGGTAGGCGAGGCTCACCGTCAGCTGCACGATCGGCTGGTCGTCGCCTTCCCGGATCAGCTGACGCGTGATGCTCGCGGTGAAGCGGGCGGCGTCGGCATCCGGACCCCACTGCCAGAGCAGGCCGTCACCGCCCTCGAGGATGCGCGCGTGCTGCGCCCTCGCCTCGGTGTAGAACCTCACCGCCACGTCGAGAGCGGACCCGACGCGCAGCGACTCGAGCGGCTCGCCGGTCTCGGTGAGGTGTCGCTGGAACGCGTTCTCCGCGAACGAGATGCGAAACCATCGGGCGGGCACCCCGTGAGCCTAGGGCCGTCCGCTCCCGGCACGCCAGCTAAGATTGCACGGGTTTTGACGCGAGAAGGAGCACCGTGAGCGGGCATTCCAAGTGGGCGACCACGA
Source organism: uncultured Pseudolysinimonas sp. (assembly GCA_965653335.1). Classification (GTDB taxonomy): domain Bacteria; phylum Actinomycetota; class Actinomycetes; order Actinomycetales; family Microbacteriaceae; genus Pseudolysinimonas_A. The sequence goes on along the minus strand of CBFGZU010000081.1, from coordinate 3,075 downwards.
AGCACAAGAAGGCGATCATCGACAGCCGTCGCGCCAAGTCGTTCGCGAAGCTCATCAAGAACATCGAGGTCGCGGCCAAGATCGGCGGCGCCGACCTGTCTGGCAACCCGACGCTCTTCGACGCCGTGCAGAAGGCCAAGAAGACGTCGGTGCCCAACGACAACATCGACCGGGCGATCAAGCGCGGGGCCGGAATCGGCGGGGAAGCGGTCAACTACGAGTCGATCACGTACGAGGCGTACGGCCCGAACGGTGTGGCGTTCCTCGTGGAGTGTCTGACCGACAACAAGAACCGTGCCGCGGCCGAGGTGCGCACCGCGCTCAACCGCAACGGCGGCACCCTCGCTGACCCCGGCAGCGTCGCCTACAACTTCAGCCGCAAGGGTGTCATCTCGATCACGAAGACCGACGGGGTCGACGAGGACTCGATCCTCGAAGCTGTGTTGGATGCCGGCGCCGAAGAAGTCAAAGACCACGGCGGCGGATTCGAGGTCGTGACCGACCCCTCCGATCTCGTACAAACCCGCTCCGCACTGCAAGAAGCGGGTATCGACTACGACTCCGCCGAGGCCGAATTCGTGCCGAACCTGCACATCGAAGTCGATGCCGAGACCGCGCGCAAGGTGTTCCGTCTCATCGACGCTCTCGAAGACAGCGATGACGTGCAGAACGTCTTCAGCAACTTCGAGATCCCCGCCGACGTGCAGGCCGAGCTCGACAACGACGACTGACCTCGCCCGCCTCCGTGGCTGAGTAGCCGCCGCAGGCGGCGTGTCGAAACCATTAGTACATTCGTTCGATTAGCCTGACCGAGTGCGCATCCTCGGAATCGACCCCGGCCTCACCCGGTGCGGAGTGGGCGTCATCGAGCTTGGTGCCGGTCGTCGGGTGCGCTTCATCCACGCCGGAGTCATTCGCACCCCGTCGGGTGACCCGGTCGAAGCCCGTCTGTTGGCGGTGTCGCGCGGCATCTCGCAGCTCATCACCGAGTTCAGCCCCGGCGCCGTCGCCGTCGAGCGGGTGTTCGCACAGCACAACCTCCGCACGGTCATGGGCACGGCTCAGGCCAGCGGAATCGCGCTCGCGATGGCCGCCGAGCACGGGCTGCCCGTCGGGCTGCATACGCCGAGCGAAGTGAAGGCCGCGATCACCGGGTACGGGTCGGCCGCCAAGGCGCAGGTGGGCAACATGGTGATGCGGATTCTTGCGCTCGACGAGGTTCCCAAGCCGGCGGATGCTGCGGATGCGTTGGCCCTGGCGATTTGTCATGGGTGGCGGGGGTCGGCAGGGGCTGGTTTCGACACGCGCCCCGCGGGTGCTACTCAACCAGCGGGGTCTGGGGAGACAGCGGCGCAGAAGGCGTGGCGCGAGGCGGAGAGGTCGGCGGGCAAACGTAGGGTGGCGTCGTGATCTCATCGGTGCGCGGCACGGTGCTGAGCGTGACGACCTCGCACGTGCATGTGGATGTCGGCGGGCTCGGGTACTCCGTGCAGATCACCCCGCAACACGCTCTGACGTTGCGCGTCGGCAACGAAACCCGGTTGCACACGGCGCTCATCGTGCGCGAAGACGACATGAGCCTCTTCGGGTTCGCTACGCTGCCCGAACTGGAGATGTTCGACCTGCTGCGCGGTGTCTCGGGGGTGGGGCCGAAGTCGGCGCTCGGCGTGCTGGCCACCCTGACTCCCGACCAGATCGCCTCCGCAGTCGCCGCTGAGGACGACGCTCCCTTCCGCAAGGTTTCGGGCATCGGGCCCAAGACGGCGAAACTGATCGTCGTCTCTCTCGCCGGCAAGATCTTCGCCCCCGCCGGCCTGGTGCCTTCCGTCGCCCCGCCGTCGTCAATCGCTCAGAACGTCGTCGTCGCGCTCGTTGGGCTCGGCTGGAACGAGCGGGTGGCGATTCAGGCGGTCGACGAGGTCATCGACGCCGCGACCGATGACGGTGCGTTGCCCGTGCCGACGCTGCTGCGGCTGGCCCTGGCGCGCCTCGGACCCCAACAGGTGCGCTCATGACCGACGACGCAGTCGATATCGGACTCGTGCGCCCGGCGCCCGAATCAGAGGCAGAACTCGCGTTCGAGGGTGCGTTGCGACCGAAGAGCCTGGCGGAGTTCGTCGGACAGGCGAAAGTGCGCGGGCAGTTGCAGCTGCTTCTCGATGCCGCGGCCATGCAGAACCGCACGCCCGATCACATTCTCCTCGCCGGTCCTCCCGGACTCGGCAAGACGACTCTCGCGATCATCGTCGCCCACGAGTCGGGGCGACCGTTGCGGATGTCGAGTGGTCCCGCCATCCAGCATGCGGGCGATCTCGCCGCGCTGCTGTCGAGCCTCGTGCCCGGCGAGGTGCTCTTCATCGACGAGATTCACCGCATGGCCCGCAGCGCCGAAGAGATGCTCTATCTGGCGATGGAAGACTTCCGCATCGACATCATGGTCGGCAAAGGCGCGGGCGCGACGAGCATCCCGCTCGACCTCGCGCCCTTCACCCTCGTCGGAGCGACCACCCGTTCGGGCCTGCTGCCGAATCCGTTGCGCGACCGGTTCGGGTTCACCGCCAACCTCGAGTTCTACGACGACGACGAACTCGACGAAGTGCTCGCGCGCGCCGCGCGGCTGCTCGATCTCGACATCCCCCCGGACGCCCGTCGCGAAATCGCGAGCAGGAGCCGAGGCACGCCACGCATCGCCAACCGGCTGCTACGCCGGGTGCGGGATTTCGCGCTCGTGCGCGGCGGGGGAGCGGGGATGGCTGCTGTCGACGGAGCACTCGAACTGTATGACGTCGATCCGATCGGTCTCGATCGCCTCGACCGCGCCGTGCTCGAGGCGATCGTCTCGCGCTTCGAGGGCGGCCCGGTGGGTCTCAGCACCCTCGCGGTGAGCGTCGGCGAGGAGTCCGACACGATTGAATCGGTCGTCGAACCGTTTCTCGTGCGGGTGGGAATGCTCAGTCGCACACCACGGGGGGGCGTCGCGACGCGCCGGGCCGGGGACCACCCCCGGGTGCGACGCCCCGACCCACGGGCGCTGATCGACGCAGACATAATAATAATGGGGACCGCCGACCCCGC
>CBFGZU010000080.1:0-8531 GCA_965653335.1 uncultured Pseudolysinimonas sp. | reverse complement strand
CGACAAGGGCAACACCGTCATCGTCATCGAGCACAACCTCGACGTCATCAAGAGCGCCGACTGGGTCATCGACCTCGGGCCGGAAGGGGGTTCCGGCGGCGGACAGGTCATCGCGACGGGAAGTCCCGAGCATGTCGCGACCGTCGACGACAGTCACACGGGCCTATTCCTGCGCGAGATCCTGGGTTTCCCGGGCGCGAGCGACGTGTCCGCACGCAAGGCGGGCTAGTGTCGTCGACCGGCCCTTCCGGGCCGCGAGCGCGTCCCGCCCGGGCCGACGCCGTGGAATGGCGGCCGAAGGCGGGAGAGATCCCGACCTCGCCGGGCGTCTACCGCTTCCGCGACGCTCGCGGCCGGGTGCTCTACGTCGGCAAAGCCATCAACCTCCGGCAGCGGCTCAGCAACTACTTTCAGCCGATGCGCAACCTGCACCAGCGCACCCGCGCGATGGTGCTCTCCGCCTCGGGGGTCGAGTGGACTGTCGTCGGGAGCGACCGCGAAGCCCTCGATCTCGAGTACGCCTGGATCAAGCAATTCACGCCGCCCTTCAACGTCAAGTTCCGCGACGACAAGACCTACCCGTATCTGGTCGTCACCCTCGCGGACGAAGCCCCCCGCGTGATGGTGACGCGCAACCGACGGATCCCGGGAGCCCGCTACTTCGGGCCCTACCCGAAGATCTGGGCGGTGCGCGACACGATCGACCTGATGGTGCGCGCGTTCCCCATCCGCACCTGCTCGGATTCGTCGTACAGGCGCGCGATGCAGACCGGCAGGCCGTGCTTCCCCGGGCAGATCGGCCGCTGTGGCGGGCCGTGTTCGGGTCGCGTCACGATCGAGGAGCACCGTCGCATCGTCGACGACTTCGTCGCATTCATGTCGCACCCCGATCGTCAGATCGTCACGCTGCTGCAGCGGGAGATGAAGGCCGCCGCCGCCGCGTTCGAGTACGAGCGGGCCGCCGTCATCCGCGATCGGCTCCAGGCGCTCGAGAACGTTCTGGAGCGCAGCGCCGTCGTGCTGTCCGAAGACGCGGGCGACACGGATGTCTTCGGAATCGAACACGACGAGCTCGCCGCCGCTGTACAGCAGTTCATGGTGCGCGGCGGACGCATCACGGGAACGCGCAGCTGGGTCGTCGACACCGAGCTCGATGTCACCGTCGGCGAACTCGTCGAAGCCGTACTGCAAACGGCGTACGAAGCCGACGAGCCGCCGCGCGAGATCGTCGTGCCGAAATTGCCGGACGACGCCGCCGCCCTGGAAGCATGGCTCGGCGACCGGCGCTCGAAGGGATCGGTCGCCCTGCGCGCGGCGCAGCGCGGCGACAAAGCCGCGATTCTGCAGACCGCCACGATGAACGCGCGGCAGGCGCTCACGCTGTACAAGATGCGACGCACCGGCGACTACCTCGCGCGCACCCAGGCTCTCACCGACATCCAGGAAGCGCTCGGCCTCGATGAGGCGCCGTTGCGCATCGAGTGCTACGACGTCTCGCACCTCGGGGGCACCAACATCGTTGCGTCGATGGTGGTGTTCGAAGACGGCCTTCCGGTCAAGAACGCCTACCGCAAGTTCGCGATCAAGGAGTACGCCGATGACCTCGAGGCAATCTCGCAAGTGCTCCGCCGCCGGTTGACGAGACTCGCCGACGACGAGAGCGACGGGGCCGAGGACGTCGACCCGGGTTCGGTGATCAGCAATGGGCAGGGCGGGGTTACCGATCCCGTCGCGCCGCGAAAGAAGAGGTTCGCGTACCGCCCGGGCCTCATCCTCGTCGACGGCGGGGAACCCCAGGTGAACGCCGCCGCCGCCGTGCTTGAGCACACGGGTTTCGACGATATCCCGGTCGCCGGAATCGCCAAGCGACTCGAGGAGGTGTGGCTCGCGGGGGAGCCGTTCCCGGTGATCCTGCCGCGCAACAGCGAGGCGCTCTTCCTCATCCAGCGCATTCGTGACGAAGCGCACCGCTTCGCGATCACGTTTCAGCGCCAGAAGCGAAAGTCCGACATCGCGTCGGTGCTCTCCGAGGTTCCGGGACTGGGCCCCGCGAGAATCAAGGTCTTGCTCACCCACTTCGGATCGGTGTCCCGGTTGCGCTCCGCGTCGACGGAAGAGATCGCGAAAGTGCGGGGTATCGGTCCGTCTCTCGCGGCCGGGATCGCCGGTAGGCTGGGCACCGACACCGAAGGGCAGTAACCGTGGCGGAATCGCGGGGCGGAGCGAGCGCACCACGTCGGGAGCTTTTGCTTGTCACCGGGATGTCCGGTGCGGGCCGCTCCACCGTGGGCAACGCCCTCGAAGACCTCGGCTGGTACGTCGTCGACAATCTGCCTCCCCAGATGCTGAGACCGCTCGTCGACCTCTCGCGGCACACCGGAGAGACCATCCCGCGCGTCGCGGCGGTCGTCGACATCCGTGGTGGCCGACTGTTCGCCGACGTGCAACACGAACTCGAATCGCTGCGCGGCACCGACGACACGCGTGTGCTGTTCCTCGATGCCACCGACGCCGCCCTTGTCCGGCGTTTCGAGTCGGTTCGGCGACCGCACCCCCTCCAAGGCGACGGCACGCTCCTCGACGGCATCACCGCGGAGCGCGCGCGCGTCGCCGAGCTGCGGTCGCAAAGCGATCTCGTGATCGACACAAGCGAACTCAACATCCATCAGCTGGCGACCCTCGTCGCCGAGCACTTCGCCGCGGTCGACGAACCGACGACCCGAGTGACGGTGCTCAGTTTTGGGTACAAGTACGGATTGCCCGCCGACGCCGACCACGTCGCGGATTGCCGTTTTCTCCCGAATCCGTACTGGATCCCCGAGCTCAAGCCTCTGACGGGCAAGGATTCCGCGGTGAGCGAGTACGTGCTCGGTCTCGCGGGCGCGAGTGAGTTCATCGACAGGTACGTCGAGGCGCTACGCCCCGTGCTCGACGGGTACGGTCGGGAGAACAAGCGGCACGCTACGATCGCTCTGGGATGCACGGGCGGCAAACACCGCTCCGTGGCGCTGGCCGAAGAGCTGAAGAGCCGGTTGAGCACGCTCCCCGGAGTCGCGGTCAGTATCAAGCACCGCGATCTCGGTCGTGAATGATCGACCGACGACTGAACTAAGGACGACTGAGTGGCACTGACGGCCGATGTCAAAGAGGAACTCGCCGGGGTCGAAGTCGGCAAGACGTCGGTTCGTGCCGCCGAGCTGGCCGCCCTTTTGCGATTCTCGAGCGGCCTGCACACTATTTCGAACCGGATCGCCGTCGAAGCCGAACTGGAGTCGCCGAAGATCGCCCGCCGAGTGCGCAAGGATCTCGCCGAGCTATACGGCGTACGCAGCGACGTCTCGGTCATCTCGGGGAGCAATGTGCGGCGCTCGAGCACCTACCTCGTCCGGGTGATCGACGGCGCCGAGACGCTCGCGCGCCAGACCGGCCTCATCGACGCGCGCAATCGCCCCGTGCGCGGGCTGCCGAACCGGCTCACGACGGGATCCCGCGACGAACTCGCGGCGATCTGGCGCGGCGCCTTCCTCGCGACCGGATCGCTCACCGACCCCGGCCGGTCGGCCGCACTCGAGGTGATCTGCCCCGGCAACGAGGCGGCGATGGCTCTCGTCGGAGCGGCCGGGCGGCTCAAGGTCGTCGCGAAAGCGCGCGAAGTTCGCGGATCCGTCCGGGTCGTCGTCCGCGACGGGGAATCAATCGGCACGATGCTGCAACTGATGGGCGCGGGTGCGAGCATGAACGCCTGGGAGGAGCTGCGTCAACGCCGGGAGGTGCGCGCGACGGCGAACCGACTGGTGAACTTCGACGACGCCAACCTCCGCCGATCGGCGCAAGCGGCCGTGGCCGCGTGCGCGCGCGTGGAACGGGCTCTGGAGATCCTCGACGGAGATGTGCCCGAGCACTTGCGTTACGCGGGAGAGCTGCGGCTGAACCACCGCGATGCGAGCCTCGACGAGCTGGGTCACCACGCCGATCCACCGATGACGAAAGACGCCGTCGCCGGCCGCATTCGGCGCCTCCTCGCGATGGCCGACAAGAAGGCGTCCGATCTCGGCCTTCCCGGAACGGATGCGGGACTGCCCGACCTCGATTAGCCGCCGGGTGAACTTCGGACGCTGTCGGCGACGGCTTCCGCCCTCGGCGTAGGCTGACCTCATGGCTGACTACACGCTTCCCGATCTCCCGTACGACTACGCGGCCCTCGAGCCGCACATCAGCGCCAGGATCATGGAGCTGCACCACGACAAGCACCATGCCGCGTACGTCGCCGGCGCGAACACCGCGCTCGAGAAGCTCGCTGAAGCGCGCGACTCCGGCGACTACGGCAACGTGCCCAAGCTCGAGAAGGACCTCGCGTTCCATCTCGGCGGTCACATCAACCACTCGATCTTCTGGAAGAACCTCTCGCCGGATGGCGGCGACAAGCCCGCGGGCGAACTCGGTGCCGCGATCGACGAGTTCTTCGGCTCCTTCGACAAGTTCGTCGGCCACTTCAGCGCCGCGGCGAACAGCCTTCAAGGCTCCGGCTGGGCGGTGCTCGCGTGGGATCCGGTGGGCTCACGTCTGCTCATCCACCAGCTCTACGACCAGCAGAACAACACGCCGCTGGGCGTCACGCCGATCCTGCAGCTCGACATGTGGGAGCACGCGTTCTACCTCGACTACGTCAACGTCAAGGCCGACTATGTGAAGGCATTCTGGAACATCGCGAACTGGGCGGACGCGGGAGCGCGCTTCGACGCGGCGCGTTCGGGAGCGGCGGGGCTGCTGCTACTGTCGTAGAGGCTCGAACTCCGCTCGATCGGATGTTCTGCGCGGCCGGGAGTGCGACCCGTCGAGGGTGCGCCCCCGGTCGCCGTGCGCCACCGCCACCACACACCCCTACGACTACTTTCAAGGAGCACCTGTGTCGGTCAAGATCGGAATCAACGGCTTCGGCCGGATCGGGCGGAATTATCTTCGCGCGGCCCTCGCGAAGGGCAGCGACCTCGAGATCGTCGCCGTCAACGACCTCACCGACAACAAGTCGCTCGCGCACTTGCTGAAGTACGACTCGATCACCGGCCGGCTCGACGGCACCGTCGACTACGACGGCGACCAGATCGTCGTCAACGGCAAGCCCATCCGCGTTTTCGAGGAGCGCGACCCGGCCGCGCTGCCGTGGTCGGACTACGGCGTCGACATCGTCATCGAGTCGACGGGTCGATTCACCGCCGCGGCGGACGCCCGCAAGCACATCGACGGCGGCGGTGCCAAGAAGGTCATCATCTCCGCGCCGGCGACCGACAACGACGGCACCTTCGTCATGGGCGTCAACGAGCACACCTACGACCCGGCGACGATGCACATCCTCTCGAACGCCTCGTGCACGACGAACTCGCTCGCTCCGCTCGCGAAGGTCTTCAACGACGCCTTCGGCATCGAACGCGGACTCATGACGACGATCCACGCCTACACGGCCGACCAGAACTTGCAGGACGGACCGCACAGCGACCTTCGCCGTGCGCGTGCCGCCGCGATCAACATCGTGCCGACGTCGACGGGCGCGGCGAAGGCCATCGGCCTCGTCCTGCCGGAGCTCGCGGGCAAGCTGGACGGGTATTCGTTGCGCGTCCCCGTGCCGACCGGCTCGATCACGGACCTCACCGTGCAGGCCTCACGCGTCGTCACGATGGACGAGATCAAGGATGCCTACAAGGCCGCCGCCGAGGGCCCGCTCAAGGGAATCCTCAAGTACTCGGAAGACGACATCGTGTCGAGCGACATCGTGAGCGACCCGCATTCGTCGATCTTCGACGCGCCGCTGACCAAGATCCTCGGCGACCAGGTCAAGCTTTACGCCTGGTACGACAACGAGTGGGGTTACTCCAACCGACTCGTCGACCTGACCGAGTACGTCGCCGAGCGCCTCTAAGTGACTCTGCGCACGATCGAGACCCTCGGCGATCTCGCCGGCAAGGTCGTTTTGCTTCGCTGCGACCTCAACGTTCCGCTCGACGACGGCCGGATCACGGATGACGGGCGCGTCCGCGCCTCGATTCCCACCATCCGGAAACTGCGTGAGGCGGGTGCTTCCGTCGTCGCCATGTCGCACCTGGGCCGCCCCGACGGGGCTCCCGACGCGCGATTCAGTCTCGCCCCCGTGGCCGCGCGCCTGGGGGAGCTGTTGGGCGAACGCGTCGCCTTCGGACCCCCGACCGCAGCAAGCGGCGTGACGCTCCTCGAGAATCTCCGCTTCGATCCGCGCGAGACGTCGAAAGACGCCGCCGAACGAGAGTCGTTCGCCGCGGAGCTCGCCGAACTGGGTGACGTGCTCGTCTCCGACGGCTTCGGTGTCGTGCACCGCAAGCAGGCGAGCGTCTTCGAGCTCGCGAAGGCCGTGCCGTCCGCGGCCGGACTGCTCATCGCCGCGGAACTCGACGTGCTCGACCGGCTGACGACGCGCCCTGAGAAGCCTTACACGGTCGTCCTCGGGGGCTCCAAGGTCTCCGACAAACTGGGGGTCATCGACGCCCTGCTGCCGAAGGTCGATCGCTTGCTGATCGGTGGCGGGATGCTCTTCACCTTTCTCGCGGCGAACGGGCACGGCATCGGCAAGAGCCTGCTCGAGGCGTCGCAGTTCGAGACGGTGAAGCGCTATGTCGCCGAGGCGGCCGAGCACGGCGTCGAGCTAGTTCTGCCGACCGACATCGTCATGGCGTCGGGTTTCTCGGCTGACGCCTCCCACGTCGTCGCGGCGGCCGATGCCCTCGAAGACACCCCGTTCGGCGCCGACGGCATCGGGCTCGACATCGGACCGGAGACGGCGGCGACGTTCGCCGCCCACATCCGCTCCTCGCGCACCGTGTTCTGGAACGGGCCAATGGGGGTGTTCGAGTTCCCCGCGTTCGCCGACGGCACGCGAGCCGTGGCCGAGGCCCTCAGCGACGTCGATGGGCTCGGAGTGGTCGGCGGGGGGGATTCCGCCGCCGCGGTGCGGGCGCTCGGGTTCTCCGACGAGCAGTTCGGTCACATCTCGACGGGTGGCGGAGCGAGTCTCGAATTTCTTGAAGGCAAGACGCTTCCCGGCCTGGAGGTTCTCGGATGGCAGCAGTGACCGATCGCATCCCGTTCATCGCGGGCAACTGGAAGATGAATCTCGACCACTTGCAATCGATCGCTTTCGTGCAGAAGCTCGCCTGGACGCTCAAGGACGCGAATCACGATTTCGGCAAGGCCGAGGTCGCCGTGTTCCCGCCGTTCACCGACTTGCGCAGCGTGCAGACCCTCGTGAACGCTGACGATCTGCCGATCGCCTTCGGTGGGCAGGACATCTCGGCGCACGACAGCGGCGCGTACACCGGCGAGATCTCCGGGGCGTTTCTCAAGGCGCTCGATACTACGTACGTCATCGTCGGCCACTCCGAACGCCGGCAGTACCACGGCGAGACGGATGAGGCGATCGCCGCCAAGGTCGCGGCGGCGCATCGGCACGGCATCGTTCCGATCATCTGCGTCGGCGAGACCGCCGACGACCTCGACCAGCATGGACCGAGCGCCGTTCCCGTCGCTCAGTTGCGCGTCGCGCTCGGCGGCGCGGTGGCCGGCTCCGAAATCGTCGTTGCCTACGAGCCGGTCTGGGCGATCGGATCCGGGCAACCGGCCACGAGTGAGCAGGCCCAGCAGGTCTGCGCCGCTTTGCGGGCGGTGATCGCGGAGGTTCTCGGCGACGACGTCGCGCGAGCCAGTCGCATCCTTTACGGGGGAAGCGTCAAGGCTTCGAACATCGCCGGCTTCATGCGCGAAGCGGATGTCGACGGCGCACTCGTCGGGGGAGCGAGCCTGATGCTCGACGAATTCGCCAGCATCGTGCGCTTCGACAAGCACGTCGGCACGTAGACTGGGGCGGTTATGTTCGTTCTCCAGACCATCGTCCAGGTGCTGCTCGGAATCACGAGCCTCCTGTTGACCCTGCTCATCCTCTTGCACCGCGGTCGCGGCGGGGGTCTCTCCGACATGTTCGGTGGCGGCACGAGCTCGAACCTCGGTGCGTCCGGCGTCGCCGAGCGCAATCTCAACCGCATCACCGTGGTGCTCGCCCTGCTCTGGGTCGCGAGCATCATCGTGCTCGGGCTCATCGTCAAGTTCGCGCCCTAGGAGTTCGACACATGGCATCTGGTGGTAGCGCAATCCGTGGGTCGCGCGTCGGTTCCGGCCCCATGGGGGAACAGGACCGCGGGTTTCACGCCGACCGCATCACGATCTCTTACTGGGATGCCGACGGCAATGAGACCGTGCGTCATTTCGCGGCGAACCTTCCCGACGAGGAGATCCCCGAGATCATCGACAGTCCCCAATCGGGACTGCCCGCCGGTCGAGACAAGGACAACCCGCCGCGGCTCGCCAAGGCGGAGCCCTACAAGACGCACCTTGCCTACGTGAAGGAGCGACGCTCTGACGCCGAAGCAGCGCAGCTGCTCGACGAAGCCCTCGACCAGTTGCGAACGCGCCGCGGCGCGGCGACGACCTAGTCTTCGACGAACCAGTCCTCG
>CBFGZU010000079.1:0-8657 GCA_965653335.1 uncultured Pseudolysinimonas sp. | reverse complement strand
GTGATGAGTGCCCGGAGGAGTGCCCGGAGATCACGGGTGCCCGTGGCCTCTCGGTATCGACTGACGAAGAATGCCCGACAGACCCCCTCAAGGTGGATGTCGACGGCACAGCGACCGACCAGGTCTGCGTGCCGAGCAACGACGAGTTGCCGGGCGACCTCGTGGACGGCTCCATCCAGCTCACGGTGTCTGACCTCGACGGTGTCACCAAGATCGAGTACTCGAAGGACGGTGGCGCAACGACCGAGGTCGACCTCGCCGGCGACCTTCTGATCGAGAATCTGGACCCCGGAAAGTACGACTTCGTCGTGACGGTCGCTGACGGCTACGAGCCGGTGGACGACTTCTCGGTGACGGTCAAGGCTGACAACGATCCCGATTGCAAGAAGGTGACGATCTGCCACTGGAATGAAGGTCAAGGCAACCAGGGTTCCTACCTCACGATCGACGTCTCCGTGCAGTCGATCGTGAACCCGAACGGCCACGACACTCACGAGAACGACATCATCCCGGCGTTCGACTACAGCGGAGGCTCGTACCTCGGCAAGAATCTTCATCTTGAAGTCGAGGGATGCGGACAACTGCCGACCGAGGGCCCGATCACCCCGCTGCCGTCGTTCACTCCCGCCACGTGCGACGCCAACGGAAGTTACACGCTGAATTCGCCAGCTGCGCAGGAAGGTCTGCCGACCCCGTCGGTGTTCTGGTACGTCAACGACGTGTTGACGGCTGACGGCACCTACTCGGTCGCGGCGCCGGCGAGCATCACGGTGAAGGCGGTGGCCAACACCGGGTACACGTTCGACGACTTCACCACCGAGCGGACGTTCCCCACCTATCAATTCACCGCTCCCAGCGGGTGTGACTTGCGGACTCTGGCGCTCACGGGCACCGGGGACATGACGCCGGCGCTCGCGCTGACGGCGTTCCTCGGCCTGCTGGGCCTGGCGATGGTCAGGTCGGGCGCACGAGCCACCGGCACCCGTAAGGAGACATAACTCAACAATGCCGAGGTAGGGATCCCGACCGACCCGAAACGCCGCAAGGCGTGGGCGGGGTCCCCACCTCTTTGAAAACCGGGTCCTGTCCCCCTGAACGCTCCGAGGTATCTCGGGCGCCGTGTTCACTTCGGGGCACGGGCTCGAGGCGGGTGCCTCGAGAGCGTCGGACCCGGCCGGCGCGGTTCGGCGCGCCGGGAGGCCCCGCCGCATTGTGCGACGGGGTCTCCCCCTGTCAACCCCCGGTCCCGCCGTCAAGCGCCTCGACTAGGGTGAGGGTCTGATCGATCCGAAGGATGGAGTTGCAGATGAGGGGCAAGATCCTCTTCGTGGCGGGGCTGGGCCTGGGATATCTCCTGGGAACCCGTGCCGGGCGTGAGAAGTACGACGAACTCAAGGCTGCCGCCCTGAAGGTATGGAACGACCCGCGCGTGCAGAAGCAGGTCGACGCGGTCGAAGACTTCGTGAAAGACAAGGCGCCCGAGGTCGCCGAGTTCGTCTCCGATGGCGCCAAGACCATCGTCGACAAGGTGTCGGGCAAGTCGCCTGCGAAGAAGCCCGCGACCACCCGCTCCGCAACCGGCTCGAAGCCATCGGGCTCTTCGTCGTCCGCCTCCTGAGTGATGTCGAGCGCAGCCCAGGGCGGCGTCGCGCCGCGTAAGAGATCGATTTTCGAACTGATCGGCGACATCCCGACCCTTGTCACCGATCTGGTCCAGCGCGAGATCGAGCTGGTCAAGACCGAGCTGATCGCCAAGTTCAAGGCACTCGGAATCGGCGCCGGCATCATCGCCGGCGCGGCGCTGGTGCTGCTCGCCATGCTCGGGGTGCTGCTGACCGCGGCGATTCTCGCGCTGACCCTCACGGGGCTACCGGGGTGGGCGGCGGCGCTCATCGTCGCGGCGGCGCTGCTGATCGTCGCCGTGATCCTCGGCCTGATCGGCTACCGCATCCTCAAGCGTGGCGTTCCGCCGCTGCCGACAGAGTCGATCGAGAGCATCAAGCGCGACATCCGCGCGATCAAGGGAATCGGAAAGCGAGGAACAACATGAGCACCATCGACGCGAAGAACCAGGCGGCGAAAGCGCGAGCCGACCTGGCCGCGACCCTCGACGCGCTCGAGGACCGCCTCAACGTGCCCAAGCGGGTCAGTGAACTCGGCTCGAAGGCGGTCGCCGCCTACGAGAAGAACCCCATCCCGTGGATCATCGGCGGGGTGGCCGTCGCGGTCATCGCGGCGGGGCTGGTGGCCTGGGCGTTCCTCAGCGACGACGACTGATCTCTCGCGCAGCGCGCGAGAATGGGGGAATGACGCCCGCCCGTCCTCTCGCCGAGTGGCGCATTCTCGTGCCGCGCGGGGGCAGCTGGGGCGATCGGGTCGCGGCCCTGATCCGCGAACACGGCGGCATCCCGGTGGTGGCACCGATGCTCAACTTCGCGAGCGCCGAAAACCCGGTGACACTTGCCAACGCCTTGTACGAACTGCAAGACGGCCAGTTCGACTGGGTCGTGTTGACGAGCGCGACGACGGTGGATGTGCTCGTCAGCCAGGGCACGCGCATCCCCGATCGCACGCGCGTCGCCGCCGTTGGCGAGACGACCGCTGCGGCGCTCACCCTCGCCGGATACCGGGTCGACTTCGTGCCCACCGCCGACAACTCCGCGCGCGGCCTCGTGAAGGAGTGGCCGGAGAGCGACATCCGTGGACGCGTGCTCGTCCCGCAATCCGACATCGCCGAGCCGACCCTCGTGGCGGGGCTGACGAAGCTCGGGTTCTCCGCCGAATACGTCACCGCCTATCGCACCGTCGGCGTGCCGGTGTCGCCCGAAGTCGCCGCCGACGTCGCGAGCGGCAGGATCGGCGCCCTGCTCATCACCTCCGGAAGTGTCGCGCGCCAAGTGGCGGCCCAGCTGATGCCGCTCCCCGACGGCACGGTGCTCGTCTGCATCGGCCCGCGCACGGCGTTCGACACGCGGGCTGCCGGTCTGCCCGTGCACGCGATCGCCGAAGAACGCACCTCGGAATCGTTGATCGCCGCCCTCGTCGACTACGTCGCCGGGTGAGCGCAGCGCCTCACACGACGAGCGACAGTACGAGGAACACGAGGCCGAGCAGGGGAGCGGCACCCTGGATGAGGGCGCCGCGCAACATTTTCGGGTTCGAGGTGATCAGCACGACCGCCGCGAGCACCATGCTCGCGAGCGCGAACATCGCGATCGCGATGCCGCCCTCCGTCGAGAAGCCCGTGCCGAGCAGCACGAGTCCGATTCCCGCGCCGAGCGCGAGGAACACGTTGTAGAACCCCTGGTTGTAGGCCATCGGCCGCAGCACGTCGGCGTCGGCCTGATCGCGCACCCCGAACTGTCGCCAGGTGGACGGGCGGCTCCACAGCACGCTCTCGAGGGCGAAGAACCCGAGATGAATGACGGCGGCGATGAAGACGAAGACCGATCCGACGACCGCGAGCGCTGCGTTCATCCTTGGAGTATTCCACCGTTTCCGGTGCGGCAGGTGGCTCAGCCGAACAGCACGCGTGCTTCGTCGTATCGGTCTTGCGGCACCGACTTCAACTGACCGAGCGCATCGGCGAACGGTACTTCGACCATGTCGGTGCCGCGCAGAGCCACCATGTTGCCCCAGCGCTTACGCAGCACCATGTCGATCGCCGTCATCCCGAACCGGGTGGCGAGCACGCGATCGTACGCGGTGGGCGTGCCCCCGCGCTGGATGTGACCGAGCGTCGTCGCGCGGGTTTCGATGCCCGTGCGGTCTTCGATGAGCGGTGCGAGGAGCTCACCGATGCCGCCCAGTCGGGGTCGGCCGAACGCGTCGAGTCCCCGTTCGGAATGCGCGTCGTCCATCGTGTCGAGTTTGAAGCCCTCGGCAACCGAGATGAGCGGGGCACGGCCGCGGTCGCGGGCGCTCTCGACCCAGGTCACGATCTGGTCGAGGCTCGTTTTCTGTTCGGGGATGAGGATGGCGTGGGCGCCCGCCGCCATGCCGGAATGCAGCGCGATCCATCCGACGTGCCGGCCCATCACCTCGGCGACCATGCAGCGCCCGTGGGAGTCGCCCGTCGTGCGCAGCCGGTCCATCGCCTCCGTCGCGATCTGCACGGCGGTGTCGAAGCCGAAGGTGTAGTCGGTGGCCGACAGGTCGTTGTCGATCGTCTTGGGCACGCCGACGATGGGGATGCCGGCTTCGGCGAGCCGCTGGGCGGCCGCGAGCGTTCCCTCACCACCGATCGCGATGAGCGAGTCGACGCCGCCGTCGGCCATCACCTCGGCGACCCGCTCCGCCCCGCCGAAGTCGAACGGATTGGTGCGTGACGAGCCGAGGATCGTGCCGCCCTGCTTCGAGATCCCCATCACCTGCGGGCGCCCGAGGGAGACCGCGTCGTTCTCGACGAGCCCCTTCCAACCCCAGCGGTAGCCGACGAACTCGAGGTCGTAGAGTTTGCTTCCGGTGAAGACCGCGGCCCGGATCACCGCGTTGAGTCCTGGGCAGTCGCCACCGCTGGTCAAGATTCCGACGCTCACTCCGCCATTCTGCCCGCATTACGCCGTGCGGCTCGCCGCGGACAAGTTCTCGCGTTTCGCTCCCCGAAGTCGCTAGAGTCGGCGGCGGTGCGACGCACGTCGTGCCCAGGAGATCTCAAGGAGATTCAACATGACCACCCCTGCTCCCGCCCCGGCTCCCGGCGCCGCGCCCGTCGCCGACGGCAAGACCCTCGGCATCGTCGGTCTCGTTCTCGCGTTCGTGTTCCCGCTCGCCGGCATCATCGTGAGCGTGATCGCGAAGAACCAGTCGAAGGCGGCCGGCGTCGAGAACACGCCCGCCAAGATCGGCCTGATCCTCAGCATCATCTTCCTGGTGATCGGCATCATCGTCCTCATCATCTACTTCGCCGCTCTCGCCGCGCTGGTCGGCACGGGTGCGGTCTACACGTACTGATCTCACGGATCGGCCAAGAGCCGGAGCGGTCGCGTCGAGCGCCCTCCGGCTCTTTCCGTTCTTCGAAGCGGTCGTCGTCGGCACGCGTTAGCATCCCGAGATGCTGACCGAGTGCTACGCCCCACCCCACCCGGTGGCGCTCGGGCTCGTGCTCGCGCCGCTTCGGCAGGGGGTCGGCGACCCCACGTGCCGTCGCGACGCGGAGGGGTGGTGGCTGACGCTCGCGACCCCCGCCGGTGCGGCGACTCTCCGGGTGCGCCCGGTCGCGGGGGCGGTGGAGGCGACCGCGTGGGGCGCGGGCGCCGAGCAGGCGATCGCGGGGGTTCCCGACCTGTTGGGCGCCCGGGATGATGCGACCGGATTCGATGCGACCCGGCACCCCGTCGTCGCGGCGCTGCACCGTCGATTCCCCGGCCTGCGCCTCACGCGCGCCGGTCGGGTGATGCCGTTCCTCGTGCCGACGGTGCTCGGGCAGAAGGTCACCGGATTCGAGCAGAAGCGAGCATGGCGCGATCTGGTGCTGCGCTACGGCGACCCCGCGCCCGGGCCGGCCCCTGCGGGCATGCGCGTGGCACCGTCTCCCGCCGGATGGAAACGGATTCCGTCGTGGCGATGGCACACCGCCGGGGTCGGGCCGCAGCGCTCCGACACCGTCATGCGCGCCGTCGCGGTGGGCGAGTCGCTCGAACGCACCGCGACGATGGATGCGGCGGAGGCATCCCGGCGCTTGCGCACCATCCCGGGGATCGGGGTGTGGACGGCCGCGGAAACCGTGCAGCGTTCCCACGGCGACCCCGACACGGTGAGCGTCGGCGACTTTCACGTCAGCAAGCGTGTCGGGTGGGCGCTCACGGGTGCGCGCGTCGACGACGACGGGATGCTCGAGCTGCTCGAGCCGTGGCGCGGGCACCGACAGCGGGTCGTGCGTCTCATCGAAGCCGCGGGGGTCGGCTATGAGAGGCACGGGCCGCGCATGACGATCGTCGACAACCGACGTCGCTGATCGGCGGCTCGCGACTGTCGGCGGTCGACATCCGGTCATCGCTGCGCGGCCCGTGCGGGTTAACTACTCGCATGGATCCGATCCGGCGCTTCACGCGCAAGATTCGCATTTCGCTGACCGCTCGACGGCGCGAGCCGCTGGGCATCCACGACGTGTCGGTCGTGCGTGACCGGGTGTGGCCGACCGACCTCGACGAGCTGCGGCACATGAACAACGGCGTGTATCTGTCATTGCTCGACCACGCGCGGCTCGACCTCATGCTGCGGTCGGGCGCGTGGCGGCGGTTACGGGGCGCGAAGGTGTACCCGGTGGTGACCGCGCAGTCGATCGCCTATCGCAAGTCGCTCGAACTCGGGCAGCGGTTCCAGATCGAGACGCGCATCGTCGGATACGACGACCGGGCGCTCTACATCGAGCAGCGTGTCGTCGCGAAGGGTGAGGTCTACGCGCGCGCGTTCGTGCAGGGGAGGTTCCTGCGGGACGCGGGCGGCGTCGTGCCGATTCAGGAGGTCGGCGACATCGTCGGAGTCGTGACCGCCGACCTGCCCGCGCCGGCGTGGCTCAGCGAGTGGTCGGCGAACGTCTCGCTCCCTTCGACTCGGCAGCCCGCTCCTTCCGAGTGGTAATTGGCGAGAGCTGACTCGCGAACGACGTCAGCCCGATTCCAGCACGGCCATCGCGGCGTTGTGTCCGCCGATTCCGCTCACGCCGCCGCCGCGCTGAGCGCCCGCGCCGCACCTCAGGATGCGGGCGTGCTCCGTCGCGACGCCCCAGCGCTCGGCGGGGGTGCCGAGCGAGGCGTCGTCGTCGGCGAACGGCCAGTCGAGCGGGCCGTGGAAGATGTTGCCGCCCGGCATCCGCAACGTTCTCTCGAGGTCGAGGGTCGTCGTCGTCTCGATGCACGGGCGGCCGTCGCCGTCGGTGAGCACGAGGTCGGCCAACGGTTCGCCGAGCACCGAGTCGAGTGAGCGCAGCACAGCAGCCTCGAACTCGGCGCGCCGTGCGTCGTTGGTGCTCGCCTCGACGAGGCGGTCGGGCGTCTGCAACGCGAACACCGTGAGCGTGTGGGCACCCGACGACCGCAACTCCGGGGAGAGGATGCCGGGGTCGATGAGCGAGTGGCAGTAGACCTCGCACGGCATCGGGTCGGGGATGCGGCCCGCGGCGGCTTCGGCGTGCGACGCCAAGAGCCGCTCCCAGCCCTCGTTGGCGTGGAAGGTGCCGCCGAATGCGGCTGCCGGGTCCACGCCGGCGTCGCGTAGCCGCGGGAGCCGCTCGAGCAGCATGTTGACCTTCACCTGGGCGCCTTCCGGGCGGGGCGCGGCGTCTCCCAGGAGCCGGGCCAGTTCGAGCGGCGCCACCCCTGACAGCACGGTGCCGGCGACGAGCCGGTGTTCGGCGTCGCCGTGGCGGTAGGTGACCTCGCCGTCGGGGGTGATCGACGTGACTTCGGCATCCGAAACGAGCTCGGCACCCGCCTCGACGGCGGCGCGCCACAGTTCACCGCTCACCGCACCCATGCCGCCGACCGGCACCTGCCAGTCGCCCGTTCCGCCGCCGATGAGGTGATAGAGGAAGCTCCGGTTGCCGTGCAGGTCGGGGTCGACCGGCGGCGCGAACGTGCCGATGAGCGCGTCGGTCGCGACGATCCCGCGCACGAGGTCGTGGGCGAATCGAGCTTCGATCGTGCGCCCGACGGGCTGCTCGATGAAGGCATCCCAGGTGGCGTCGTCGCCGAGCAGACGCCGGGCCTCCGATCGCGTCGGGAGCGGTTCGGTCATCGTCGGAAACAGTGCGGCGGCGAGTCGTGCGGTGGCGCCGGAGAACGCCTCCCAGGCGGCGGCATCCGACGTTGCGCCGATCGCGGCGAACGACGCCGCGGTGGTCGCCTTGTCGTGGGTGTCGACGAGCAGGCCGCGATCGGTGCCGGGCTGCGGCGTGTACGACGCGTAGCGCCGGCGGGCGAGCCGGATGTCGAGGCCGAGGTCGTCGATGATGCGCCGGGGCAGCAGACTCACGAGGTAGGAGTAGCGGGAGAGCCGCGCCGAGACGCCCGGGAATGCGTCCGCTGAGATCGCGGCGCCGCCGAACGTCGGGAGGCGCTCGAGCAGCACGACGCGCTTTCCCGCTGATGCGAGGTAGGCGGCGGCGGTGAGCGCGTTGTGCCCGCCGCCGACGATGGCGACATCGGCGGTCGACATCGGGGTTATCGACGTCGGGGTCGTCGACGTGGGAGTCGAGATCACGCGGCGCCGGGTGCGGCCTCGGCCGCCGCGCAGGCGGCGTTGAGTCGCTCGAGCACGCGGCTCGTCGCGCGCAGCATGATCTGCTTCTCGGCGGCGTCGAGTTCGTCGAGGAAGAGGTCGCGGATCGCGCCCGCGTGTTCGCGCATCGCACCGAGCAGGGCGCGCTTGCCGCCGGTCTCCAGCACGACCCAGGTGCCCCGCCCGTCGCTTTCGCAGACGACGCGTTTGACGAGTGCGCGCGCCTCCATGCGGGCGACCTGATGCGAGACCCGGCTCTTCTCCCACGCGAGCAACTCGCCGAGCTCGCCCGTGCGCATGCGCTGCTCCGGTGCTTCGAAGAGCGTCACGAGGATGCCGTAGTCGGCTTGCGAGATGCCGGCATCGCGCTGCAGTTGCCGATCGAGTTCGCGACCGAGTTGCTCGTTCATCGCGCGCATCGTGCGCCAGAGGTCCCA
>CBFGZU010000078.1:0-9075 GCA_965653335.1 uncultured Pseudolysinimonas sp. | reverse complement strand
GAGAACGCTGAGAACGCTGAGAACGCTGTGAAGGCGGAGAAGGCGACGCGCGGTCGCCGGAAGCCGGCTGCCAAGTCCGGCACCACCGGCAGCGCCGGGAGTACCGGCACCACCGGCACCGCCGAGGAGACCAGCGAGGACACCGCGGTCACGGCCGCTCCGGTCGCGCCGGCGGCATCCGCGTTCTCGCTCATGTTCCAGGCGCCCCCGTTGCCGACTCCCGTCATCGGCGTCGACGGGCCCGACGACGAGCCCGAGGCCGGCACGGGCGGGACGGCGTCACGCCGCACCCGCAGCCGCCGTCGCTCCGGCGAGGGCCCGCGCGACGGCGACGACGCCCCCAACACGACCGTGCGGGTGCGCCAGCCCCGTGCCGCCGCGCCGCTTATCACCGAGCCGCAGCGCGTCAAAGGCTCGACCCGGCTCGAGGCGAAGAAGCAGCGCCGGCGTGACGGCCGGGATGCCGGACGCCGCCGCCCCGTCATCACGGAGGCCGAGTTCCTCGCCCGCCGCGAGAGCGTCGACCGGGTGATGATCGTGCGGAGCAAGTTCGGCCGCATCCAGATCGCCGTTCTCGAAGACGGGGTGCTCGTCGAGCACTACGTCGCCCGCGCGCAGGACGCGAGCCTCATCGGCAACGTCTACCTCGGTCGGGTGCAGAACGTGCTGCCGTCGATGGAGGCCGCGTTCGTCGACATCGGCCGCGGCCGCAACGCCGTGCTGTACGCCGGTGAGGTCGACTGGGATGCCGCCGCGGCTGCCGCGGAGAGCGACGGCAACAAGAACCAGGCGCGCAAGATCGAACTCGCCCTCAAGCCCGGCGACAAGGTGCTCGTGCAGGTCACGAAGGACCCGATCGGGCACAAGGGTGCGCGCCTCACCTCGCAGGTGTCACTGCCCGGCCGTTACCTCGTCTACGTGCCGAACGGCTCGATGAACGGCATCAGCCGCAAGCTCCCCGACACCGAGCGGGCGCGTTTGAAGAAGATCCTCAAGCAGGTGCTGCCCGACGAGAACGGTGTCATCGTGCGCACCGCCGCCGAAGGCGCCACCGAGGAACAGCTCACGCTCGACGTGCAGCGTCTGATCAGCCAGTGGGCCGAGATCAGCCGTGCGGTCGAGACGCAGCCGGCTCCGGCGCTGCTGCACAGCGAGCCCGACCTGCTGCTGAAGATCGTGCGGGATGTCTTCAACGAGGACTTCCAGAAACTCGTCATCGAAGGCGATGATGCCCTCGACACGATCTCGGGCTACCTCGGCGCCGTCGCCCCCGACCTCGTCGAGCGCGTCGAGAAGTTCGCGAGCGAACGCGACTCGTTCGACGAGTACCGCGTGAGTGAGCAGATCGACAAGGCGCTCGAGCGCAAGGTGTGGCTGCCCTCGGGCGGGTCGCTCATCATCGACCGCACCGAGGCGATGACGGTCGTGGATGTCAACACCGGCAAGTTCGTCGGATCCGGGGGCAACCTCGAGGAGACCGTCACCCGCAACAACCTCGAGGCGGCGGAGGAGATCGTGCGCCAGCTGCGGCTGCGCGACATCGGCGGCATCATCGTCGTCGACTTCATCGACATGGTGCTCGAGAGCAACCGCGACCTCGTGCTGCGCCGGCTCGTCGAGTGCCTGTCACGCGACCGCACCAAGCACCAGGTCGCCGAGGTCACCTCTCTCGGGCTCGTGCAGATGACGCGCAAGAAACTCGGGCTGGGGCTCATCGAGTCGTTCAGCGAAAACTGCGAGACGTGCGCGGGCCGGGGGATCATCATCCACCACGACCCGGTCTTCAAGCACCGCTCAGCGGTCGGCGAGAACCCCGGCGGGTCGAACTCGTCGGGCGGGTCGTCGCGCAGCCGCCGGGGTCGCGGTGGCGGCGGTGGCGCAGCGCCGGTCAGCTCGGGCGTCAAGAACGGCGTCGGCGGAGTCGGCACCCACGCGATCACCGAAGACGTCAAGAACGCGCTCGCGCAGATCGCCAAGAGCACGGTCACCGTCTCGGGCGATCATCACCCCGCGGAGCCGCCTGCTGAGGAGAAGCACAGCGCCGAGGAGGTCTCCGTCGCGGCGGCCGAAACAGCTGTGGAGATCCTCGACATCCCGGTGCAGAAGGCCCCGCGTGCGGCCCGCAAGGTGAGCACGGCGGATGCCGAGAGCATCCTCGGGTCGGTGCTCGAGGCGCTGCCCGAGCCGAAGCCGGCCGGACAGGGGCGTCGCGGTTCGCGCCGTGCGTCGACCGGGGGCACCGTCACGCCGCCCGCCGTCGCGGAATGAGCACGCCTCCGCCGCCTCCCGGCGAACCGCTGAAGCCGATCGTGCTCCCCACCGGGGCGACGACTGGTGGATCGCTGCCGCCGACGGGAGCGGCCACCCGCAGCCCCGGGCTGCTCTGGTCGGTCGCGGTGACGGCTGTCGTTCTGATGCTCGCCAATGTCGCGGGCCTCTTCCAGTTTCCGACCAACGCCCCCGTCGAACAGATCTACGCGTTCGGCATCTCGGTCGACCTCGTCGCCATCGCCGTCGTGAGCGTCGTCGGCGCCCTGTTGTCGCGGCGGGGGTATCCGCTGCGACCCCGGTCGGTCGTCGTCATCATCGCCCTCATCTTCGCTGGCATCGTGACCGTGTTCTGGGCGATCGCGGGTGGGGTGTGGTCGGTCATCCAGCTCGCTCAAGGCAGCGGGCGATACATGGATGCCACCGGCGGGCTGTTCTTCTTCGGGGCGCTGTGGGTGCTCGCGGTGATCTTCGCGTCGCACGGCTTCCGCCGTGGGGGAGAACCTCGCAACAACCTGTTCGCGATCATCGTGCTCGCCGTCGTCGGCGCGCTCGTCGGGTTCGCCGTCTTCTCGTCGGTGATCTACGGGATGGGCCTCACGAATTAGGGGATGACGGCGAACTAGGTCTGCCGTGGGCGCGCTTGTCGCGTTGCCGCACCCGCAGCCCCGACGCCTGAAGTCGGCGCAGCAACTCGCGCCCGGTGACCGGTTCGGCACCGCGCGCGACGAGCTCGTCCCAGCGGCGCAGCGGCACGTCGTAGTGATCGTGGTCGAACCCGCGATCCGGGACGCCGGCCGCCGCCGCGAACGCGTGCAGTTCGGCGAGTGAGGAGTCGCTCACGAGGTGCGCCCACAGGGTGCCGTGCGCCGGCCAGATCGGCTCGTCGATCAGCACCGTCATGGCCCGATCCTAGGAGCGCGGGCCCGCTCGGGTCATTGGAAGGCTCCGTTTGCTGTTCTGTGCGGCGTACCGCTAAACTCGACCTTTGGTGTGCGCCCCGGCAGGTGCCGGGTCCCGTCTCACACGGTGCCGCCACCCAACTCTTCCAACAAAGGATTACTCGTGGTCTACGCAATCGTGCGCGCCGGTGGGCGGCAGGAGAAGGTCGAAGTCGGCACGGTGGTCGTGCTCGACCGCATCGCCGCCGACAAGGATGGCAACATCCAGCTCACTCCGGTGCTGCTGGTCGACGGCGACACGATCACCCACGACGCCAAGGCGCTCGCGAAGGTGACCGTCACGGCGGAGGTCGTCGGCGACGAGCGCGGCCCGAAAATCGTCATCCAGAAGTTCAAGAACAAGACCGGGTACAAGAAGCGCCAGGGTTTCCGCGCCGACCTGACCCGCGTCAAGATCACCGGCATCAAGTAGAGGACCCGAAGACATGGCACACAAAAAGGGCGCGTCCTCGACCCGCAACGGTCGCGACTCGAACGCGCAGTACCTCGGCGTCAAGCGCTTCGGCGGTCAGGTCGTCAAGGCCGGCGAGATCATCGTGCGTCAGCGCGGCACCCACTTTCACCCCGGCGTCAACGTCGGCCGGGGCAACGACGACACGCTCTTCGCCCTCGCGGCGGGTGCCGTGGAGTTCGGAGCGAAGGGCCGCCGCAAGGTCGTCAACATCGTCCCGGCGGGCTGACGCCCTCCACGACCAGTTTTTCGCGAAGGGCGGGCTACGGCTCGCCCTTTCGCTTTGCCCGCACCAGTTCGACCCCCGCGTTTCGGAAGGAGTGAAGCCATGACGACCTTCGTCGACGAGGTGACGCTCCACCTGCGGGCGGGGCATGGCGGCCATGGCTGTGTGTCGGTGCGTCGCGAGAAGTTCAAGCCGCTCGCCGGCCCCGACGGCGGCAACGGCGGACACGGCGGCGACATCACGCTCGTGGCCGATCCGCAGGTCACGACGCTGCTGTCGTATCACCGCGGCCCGCACCGCTCGAGCGGGAACGGCGGACCCGGCATGGGCGACCACCGGTCCGGCGCGAGCGGGGAATCCCTCGAACTCGCCGTCCCTGTCGGCACCGTCGTGAAATCTCCCGGCGGCGAACTGCTGGTCGACCTCGACGAGCCCGGGATGCGGTTCGTCGTCGCCGCGGGCGGCCAGGGCGGCCTCGGCAACGCGGCACTCGCGACCACGAAGCGCAAAGCCCCCGGGTTCGCGCTGCTCGGCACGCCCGGCTGGGAGGGCGACGTCGTGCTCGAGCTCAAGACGGTCGCGGATGTCGCGCTCGTCGGCTTCCCGAGCGCAGGCAAGTCGAGTCTCATCGCCGCGATGTCCGCCGCGCGGCCGAAGATCGCCGACTACCCGTTCACGACCCTGCACCCCAACCTCGGGGTCGTCGAGGCGGGGTCCTCGCGTTACACCGTGGCCGACGTGCCGGGCCTCATCGAGGGGGCGAGCGAAGGCAAAGGCCTGGGGCTCGAGTTCCTGCGTCACGTCGAACGCTGCTCCGCCCTGCTCCACGTCATCGACTGCGCGACCCTCGAACCCGGGCGGGATCCGCTCACCGATCTCGACGTCATCCTCGGCGAACTCGCCGCGTACCCTGTGCCCGAGGGCCAGGTGCCGCTCATCGAGCGCCCCCAGCTCGTCGCGCTCAACAAGGTCGACGTGCCCGACGCGCGGGACCTCGCGAACATGGTGAAGCCGATGCTCGAGGAACGCGGCTATCGCGTGTTCGAGATCTCCGCGGTCGCGCGGGAGGGGCTGCGCGAGCTGTCGTTCGCGCTCGCTGAGATCGTGGATGCCGAGCGCGTCGCGCGGATCGCCGCCGCCGCGGTCAAGCCCCGCATCATCCTGCGGCCGAAAGCGATCGACGAGGTGGAGTTCACGATCCGCGTCGAAGGCGGTACCGAGACGCTCTACCGGGTGCTCGGCGCCAAACCGGTGCGCTGGGTGCAGCAGACCGACTTCACCAACGAGGAGGCCGTCGGCTTCCTCGCCGACCGCCTCGCGAAGCTCGGCATCGAGGAGGCGCTGTTCGCCCACGGTGCCGTCCCGGGGTCGGCGGTCGTCATCGGCGAGGGCGACTCGCGCGTCTTCGACTGGGAGCCGACGCTCACCTCGGCCGCGGAACTCATCACGAGCCCGCGCGGCACGGACACGCGCTTCGACGACAACCGCCGTCGCACGAGCGCCGGTCGTCGCGAGGAATACAAGGAGCGCATGGACGCCAAGGCGGCAGCGCGCGCCGAGCTCGAGGCGGAACGCGAAGCGGGCGTGTGGAACACCAACTCGGAAGTGCGGGAGGACGAGTGACGCGGGCAACTGTGGGTCGCGACAACGTGCTGGATGCGACACGTATCGTCGTCAAAGTCGGGTCGTCGAGCGTCAGCGGCGCCAACACCAGGCAGATCGATCCGCTCGTGGATGCCCTCGTCGCGGCCTACCGACGCGGGGTCGAG
This sequence comes from uncultured Pseudolysinimonas sp., assembly GCA_965653335.1. Classification (GTDB taxonomy): domain Bacteria; phylum Actinomycetota; class Actinomycetes; order Actinomycetales; family Microbacteriaceae; genus Pseudolysinimonas_A. The sequence continues at coordinate 3,399 of CBFGZU010000078.1, read as the reverse complement.
GTCGTTCTCGTGTCGTCGGGTGCGATCGCGAGTGCCATCGCATCCCTCAACCTCGACGGTCGGCCGCAGGATCTCGCGACTCAGCAGGCGGCCGCCGCGGTGGGGCAGAACGTGCTCATGTGGCGCTACCAGACGTCGCTCGACCGCTACGGCATCCTCGCGGGCCAGGTGCTGCTGACCGCCGGGGATCTCGAGAACCCGGCGCACCGATCGAATGCTCAGCGTGCGATGGAGCGCTTGCTCGACCTGCGCATCCTGCCGATCGTCAACGAAAACGACACGGTGGCGACGCAGGAGATCCGGTTCGGCGACAACGACCGTCTCGCGGCTCTCGTGTCGGAGCTGATCGGTGCCGACCTGCTCGTGCTGCTGTCGGACATCGACGCGCTCTACACCCGCCCGCCGCACGAGCCGGGTGCTCAGGCGATCGCTCGTGTGCCGTTCGACGACGACCTGTCGGGCGTCGAGCTCGGCGACATCGGCGCGGCCGGTGTCGGCACCGGGGGAGCGGGCACCAAGATCGCCGCGGCGAAGCACGCTGCCGCGACCGGCACCCCCGTGCTGCTCGCCTCGACGGCGAATGTCGCCCTCGCCCTCTCGGGCACGGTCACTGGCACCTGGTTCGACGCAGCGCCCCGCGGGTAACGCGGCTATTTGCCCAACTTCGTGCCCTCGACACCACTTTTTGGACCGTTTTTGGGAAATTTGCCGCTGCTCGGGGCACCGGTAAGCTCGCGCCCATGTCGGATAGCACCCTCACGTCGAAACTGGAACGCGCCCGAGTCGCGGCGCGCACCCTGGCGACGACGGCATCCGGGGTGAAAGATGCCGGCCTCGAGGCGATCGCGGCAGCCGTCGAGAACGGCGCCGAACGGATCCTGCCGGCCAACGAACTCGACCTCGCTAACGGCCGGGAGAACGGCCTCTCGGCGGGACTGCAAGACCGGCTCAAGCTCGACGAAACCCGCCTCGCGGGGCTCGCCGCCGCCGTGCGCGAGGTCGTCGCGCTACCCGACCCCGTGGGGGAGGTGCTGCGGGGCTCGACCCTGCCGAACGGGTTGCTGCTGAGCGAGGTGCGCGTGCCGTTCGGGGTCGTCGGGGCGATCTATGAGGCCCGCCCGAACGTCACCATCGACATCGCCGCCCTCGCGTTGAAGAGCGGCAACGCCGTCGTGTTGCGCGGCGGGTCGGCCGCCGAGAACACCAACCGCGTGCTCGTCGAGTTGCTGCAGGAGGCGCTCGAGAGCGTCGGGCTGCCGGGTGACGCCGTGCAGACGATCGACGAGTTCGGCCGCGACGGGGCGAAGGAGCTCATGCACGCGCGCGGCTACGTCGATGTGCTCATCCCCCGAGGGTCGGCGCAACTGATCGACACCGTGGTGAGCGAGTCGAAGGTTCCCGTGATCGAGACGGGTGCCGGGGTCGTGCACCTCTACCTCGACGAGAGCGCCGACGAGCGGATGGCGGTCGACATCGCCGTCAACGCGAAGGTGCAGCGCCCGAGCGTCTGCAATGCCCTCGAGACGCTCCTCGTCGACACCCGCTCCGCCGCACGGCTGCTGCCCCCCGTGCTCGCCGCGTTGCGCGAGAAGGGCGTCACCCTGCACGCCGACGAGGCGACCCGGGCGATCTTCGCGGATGCCGTCCCCGCGACCGACGACGACTGGGCGACCGAGCACATGAGTCTCGACCTCAACGTGGCTGTCGTCGACGACCTGGATGCCGCGCTCGCGCACATCCGCCGGTTCTCGACGCACCACACCGAGTCGATCGTCACCAACGATCTGGCGCGCGCGGAGCGGTTCCTCGCCGAGGTCGACTCCGCGGTCGTGATGGTGAACGCGAGCACGCGGTTCACCGACGGCGGCGAGTTCGGGTTCGGTGCCGAGATCGGCATCTCGACGCAAAAGCTTCACGCTCGCGGTCCGATGGGGCTCCCGGAGCTGACGAGCACCAAGTGGCTCGTGCGCGGCGGGGGCCAGGTGCGCCGCTAAAGTGGGTCGCATGTCGTTGTTCACCTTCGTCCCGGTCGAGACCCAGCACGAGCTCGCCGAACTCGTGCTGCCCACCTGGGCTTTCCCGACGATCGCCGCGGGGGTTTTCCTCGTGCTCGCTCTCGTGACTTGGAGTTACCGCGACGTGGCTCACCGGCACAACGACAAGACGTCGGCCGACGCGTCGTCCCATCAGGACGCGCATCACTAGGTCACGACGGTGACCGAGGGCGCGGCCCGTCGACAGCGTGTCGGCGTCATGGGTGGCACCTTCGACCCCATCCACCACGGGCACCTCGTTGCCGCGAGCGAGGTGCAGCGGAGCTTCGACCTCGACGAGGTGGTGTTCGTCCCCACCGGCCAGCCTCTGATGAAGGAGGCGGCCTCGTCGGCGGAGCGTCGCTACGAGATGACCGTCATCGCGACGGCATCCAACCCGCGTTTCTCGGTGAGCCGCGTCGACCTCGAGCGCGCGGGACCGACGTTCACGATCGACACCCTTCGCGACATCCGTCGAGAGCGACCGGATGCCGAACTGTTCTTCATTTCGGGGGCCGATGCGGTGGCGCAGATCCTCGACTGGAAAGACGTCGCGGAGCTCTGGGAACTCGCGCATTTCGTGGCGGTGTCGCGTCCTGGGCATCGGCTGAGTATTCGCGGATTGCCGGAGCAGCGCGTAAGCTCCCTTGAGGTACCCGCTCTGGCGATCTCATCCACTGATTGTCGGCAGCGAGTCGGCCGGGGCTTTCCGGTGTGGTACTTGGTTCCCGATGGTGTCGTGCAGTACATCTCCAAGCACCACCTCTACCGGAGCCCCGCTATCGGAGATAGGCCATGACGACATATCAGGATCCGCCGTTGCAGTCGCGGCGCGCGGTCCGGCAAGGCGAGCGGGTCGATCCGCAGTTCCCGCCGCCTCAGACGCCGCGGACCGCTGCGGGCGCTGGCGAGCCGCTCAGCTACGTCACCCAGAACCGCCCGCCTCTTCCGGGTTACGACAGCGCTCCCTCACGCGGTCGCCGCACGGTGACTCCCGAATCCCAGGATGTCCCCGAATCTCAGGATGTCCCCGAGTCCCAGGATGCTCGCGAGTCGCGAGAGGTTTCGCACCCCCTGCCTCCCGCCGCTTTCCGACCGCGTGACTTCAGCCCCGAGGCGCGCACCGCGCCGCCCGCGTGGGCGCCCGAGGATGACCGCGACGACGTCGGCGTGCTCGATCACCACACGCAAGTTCGCGCCCAGGTGAGTTCGCCGAGCGGGCCTTCCCTTGCCGCAGCGCTCGGGGGTGAGCCGAATGAGCAGACACTGACCCGTCGTGAGCTGCGAGCTCTTCGCGAGGTTCGCGGCTTCGCGGCGCTGACCGGTGAGACGCCGGTCGTGGATCAGCCGAACGAGAACGAGGCGG
>CBFGZU010000077.1:0-9379 GCA_965653335.1 uncultured Pseudolysinimonas sp. | reverse complement strand
AGGAGGCGGGCGTCTTCGACAAGACCGCCCTCGTCTTCGGCCAGATGGACGAGCCGCCGGGAACGCGTCTGCGCGTCGCCCTGTCGGCCCTGACGATGGCGGAGTACTTCCGCGACGTGCAGAAGCAGGACGTGCTGCTCTTCATCGACAACATCTTCCGCTTCACGCAGGCCGGTTCCGAGGTCTCGACGCTGCTCGGCCGCATGCCGTCCGCGGTGGGCTACCAGCCCAACCTCGCCGACGAGATGGGCATCCTGCAGGAGCGCATCACTTCGACGCGCGGCCACTCGATCACTTCGCTGCAGGCGATCTACGTGCCCGCCGACGACTACACCGACCCGGCGCCGGCGACCACCTTCGCGCACCTCGACGCGACGACGGAGCTCTCGCGTGAGATCGCGAGCCGTGGTCTCTACCCGGCCGTCGACCCGCTGTCGTCGACTTCGCGCATCCTCGACCCGCGCTACTTGGGTGAGGACCACTACCGCGTCGCGACGAGCGTCAAGGCGATCCTGCAGAAGAACAAGGAACTCCAGGAGATCATCGCCATCCTCGGTGTCGACGAGCTCTCCGAGGAAGACAAGATCACGGTGTCGCGCGCGCGCCGCATCCAGCAGTTCCTCTCGCAGAACACCTACATGGCGACCAAGTTCACCGGTGTCGAAGGATCGACCGTGCCGCTCAAGGAGACCGTCGAGTCGTTCGACGCGATCGTCAAGGGCGAGTTCGACCACGTCGCCGAGCAGGCGTTCTTCAACGTCGGCGGCATCGACGACGTCGAGGCGCAGTGGGCGAAGATCCAGAAGGACAACGGCTGACCATGGCCGACGCCAAGTCGCTCACCGTCAGCGTCGTCGCCGCCGATCACGAGGTGTGGTCGGGCGAGGCGCGGCAGGTCGTGGCGCGCACGACGATCGGCGAGATCGGCATCCTCGCCGGTCACGAGCCGGTGCTCGGCATCCTCGCCTCCGGCGAGGTGCGCGTCACGCTGCTGGACGGTTCGGTCGTGACGGCGAGCGCGGACGACGGTTTCCTCTCGGTGCAGAACGACCAGGTGACGATCGTCGCGGGTACGGCGAGCCTCGTTTCCTAACCCGACATCTTTCGTCTCGCTTGGGGGAGGGCGCATGCTCGTTGTGATGGCCGGCTTGCCCGGTAGCGGAAAGAGTACGGTCGCCGAGGCTTTGGCCTCGCCGTTGGGTCTGCCGGTCGTGTCGGTCGATCCGATCGAATCGGCGATCCTCTCCGCGGGGATCGACGCCGACCAGCCGACGGGACTCGCGGCCTACCTCGTCGCCGAGACGATCGCGGAGTCGGTGGTCGCGAGCGTCGGGGGAGTCATCATCGACGCGGTCAATGCGGTCGGGGCGGCGCGCGAGGAGTGGCTCAAGCTTGCCGCGCGGCGTGGCATCCCGATCCGGTTCGTCGAGGTGGTGTGTTCCGACGAGAGCGTTCATCGCGCCCGCCTCGAAGCGCGCGGACGCGAGCTCGCCCACATCGCTGAGCCCGCATGGCACGCCGTCGAGCAGAGTCTCGACGAGTGGGAGCCGTGGGGCGGCGAGTCGGGTGCCGTGCCGCGCATCACCGTCGATTCGGTGAATCCGGTCGCGACGCTCGTCGAGCAGGTCGTCGCCTTCGTGCGGCCCTAGCCGTGCTGATCATCCTGCCACCCTCCGAGACCAAACGTGAGGGCGGCGATGGTCCGCCGCTCGACCTGGCGGCGCTCTCCTTTCCCGAACTCACCGCGTCGCGACGCCGGGCTCTCGCCGCGCTGCGAGCGCTCTCGCGGAACCTGGCCGCGGCGACGGGGATGCTGCGCCTCGGCCCGTCGAGCGCGTCGGAAGCCGCCCGCAACCGGGTCGTCACGACCTCGCCGACGATGGCCGCGATCGACCGGTACGACGGCGTGCTCTTCGACGAGATGGATGCCGGCTCCCTTCCCGGGGAAGCGCGAGCGTTCGCGGGGCGGCATCTCGCGATCGGGTCGGCGCTGTTCGGGCTGACCGGCGCGCTCGATCGGATTCCGGCCTACCGGCTGTCGCACGATTCGCGGCTGCCGGGAACGACCCTCGGCACGATTTGGCGCCCGCATCTCGGTGCTGCTCTCGCCGCTCGAAGCGGTCTCATCCTGGACCTCCGGTCCGAAGGCTATGCCGCGCTCGGTCCGGCCCCCGATCGCGCGGATTCGGCGTACGTGCGCGTGGTGAGCGAGGGCGGCGACGGGCGGAAACGAGCGCTCAACCACTTCAACAAGAAGGGCAAGGGCGCGTTCGCCCGCCGTTTGCTACTCGCGGGAATCGTTCACCCCGATGTCGCGTCGTTGCTGGACTGGGCGGGATCCGAGGGCATCCGCCTCGAGCCGGGGGCGCGAGGCGAACTCGACCTCGTCACGTAACCGAGACACTCCAGCGCGCGCGCCAGCAGTCGGCGAGGTGGTCGTCGACGAGCCCGGCCGATTGCATGAGCGCGTACATCGTCGTCGGCCCGACGAACCGGAACCCGAGCTTGCGCAGCGCAGCGCTCAACTCTTCCGAGTCGGGCGTGACAGCGGGGATGTCGGCCCAGGCGCGCGGTCGCGGACGCGGTGCCGAGGGCGCGAAGCCCCAGATCAGCTCGTCGAGGGCTCCCGGGTGATCGCGCGTCAGGTCGAGAGCGATGCGCGCGTTGCCGATCGCCGCGAGCACCTTCGAGCGGTTGCGGATGATGCGCGCGTCGGCCATCAACCGCTCGACATCGTCATCGTCGTAGCCAGCGACGGCCTCGAGCTCGAAACCGTCGAACGCGGCGCGGAACCCCGGGCGGCGGCGCAGGATGGTGATCCACGACAACCCGGCCTGGAACCCTTCGAGGCAGATCTTCTCGAAGAGCGACCGGTCGCCGTGCAACGGGGTGCCCCACTCCTCGTCGTGGTAGCGGCGGTACTCCGGGTCGACACCGATCCACCCGCAGCGCGGCTTCCCGTCGTCGCCGACGACGATCTCGGGTCGGCTCACGCGGCTCCGGATTCCGTCACGGCTTCCGCCGAATCCGCGGAACCGGCCTCCAGGTCGAAGAGCGGTGCGGGCGTCTGCCCGCCCGGTACCCGGTGCGGGATGCCTTCGTGGGCGAGCAGCCAGGACTTCGTCGGGATGCCGTCGCCGCCGCTGTATCCCGTGATCGTGCCGTCGCTGCCGAGAACCCGGTGGCACGGCACGATGATCGGCACGGGGTTGGCGCCGACCGCGCCGCCGACGGCGCGCCCCGCGGTCGCCCGCCCGGTGCCGCGCCCGAGGTCACCGTAGGAGACGACCTCGCCCCATTCGAGCTCGACGAGCTGCTGCCAGATGGTGAGCTGGAACGCGGTGCCGGCGAGACTCACGGGAACGTCGAAGTCGTGACGGCGGCCCGCGAAGTACTCGTCGAGCTGGGTCGCCGCGCGGTCGAGCACCGCGTCGGGCGCCTCGGGCAGCCCGTCGTGGGGGAGTATTCCGTCGCGCTCGATCGCGAGGGCGATCACCGCGGTGCCGTCGCCGACGATCTCGATACGCCCGATCGGACTCGCGATGCGCCGTAGCGCCGCTGGGGAGGTGGTCATGCGTCGAGCGTAGACGCCGCCTCCGACCGGCTGTCGCGGGAATCGGACATCGTGCCCGAGGTGTGCCGGCGAGCACCTGGGGAGGACGAGCCTAGGCTGGCCGGATGGAGACTCGCACCCTCGGCAGCTCGACTCTCGACGTCTCGGTAGTCGGACTCGGCTGCAACAACCTCGGTCGCCCCGGGACGCCGACCCTCGACCAGGCGGGCAGCGACGCCGTCATCCACGCCGCCCTGGATGCCGGGGTCACCTTCTTCGACACGGCGGACATCTACGGTGCCGAGTACGGCCTGAGCGAGACGCGCCTCGGCGCCGCCCTTGCGGGAATGCCCGACGACGTCGTCATCGCGACCAAGTTCGGGCACACCGGGTACGCGAGCCCGTTCACCGACCTCGGCCCGCACGGCTCACGCGCCTACATCCGCGCGGCCGTCGAGGGATCGCTGCGGCGTCTCGGCATCGAGGCGATCGGCCTCTACCTTCAGCACACGCCCGACCCCGCGGTTCCCATCGCCGAGACCCTCGGGGCGCTCGACGAACTCGTGCGCGAAGGCAAGGTGCGCGAGATCGGCAACTCGAACTTCGACGCCGCTCAGCTCGCCGACGCCGACGCCGCAGCGACGCGCCACAGCACCGCGCGATTCGTGGCGGCGCAGAATCAGTACAACCTGCTCGCTCGCGAGGCCGAGGCGGAGGTCATCCCCGCCGTGGAACGACTCGGCCTCGGCTTGCTGCCGTACTTTCCGCTCGCCAACGGCCTGTTCACCGGCAAGTTCTCTCGCACCGAGCTACCCGCCGACACTCGCATCGGGCGGCAGCGTCCCGAGGTGCACGAAAGCGCGCCGTGGAGCGCGATCGAAGCGTTCGAGGCCTTCGCCGCAGCTCGCGGTGTCGGCATCCTCGAGGCGACCTTCGGCTGGCTGCTCGCGCGACTGGCGCTGTCGAGCGTCATCGCGGGAGCGACGCGACCGGAGCAGATCCGCGCCAATGCCGCGGCGGGCAACGGCTGGCGCCCGACACCCGCCGACCTCGCCGAGATCGACGAATTCTTCGCGCCCGGGGGCTGAGCGCGAGTCAAGCTAGGGCCGGGCGGACTGAAGCACCGGAGAAGCCAACGTCACAGGCGGGTCCACGCCTCGGTGAGGACGCCGCGGAGGATCGACTCGATCTCGTCGAATTCGGGCTCGCCGATCGTGAGCGGAGGCGCGAGTTGGATGACGGGGTCGCCGCGGTCGTCGGCGCGGCAATACAGTCCCGCGTCGAACAGCGCCTTCGACAGGAACCCGCGGAGCAAGCGTTCGGATTCGGCGTCGTCGAACGTCGCCTTGGTCGCCTTGTCCTTCACCAATTCGATGCCGAAGAAGTAGCCGTCGCCGCGCACGTCGCCGACGATCGGGAGGTCTGTCAGCCGCTCGAGCGTCGTGCGGAACACCGGCGAGAGGGTGCGGACGCGTTCGTTGAGCCCCTCCTCGTCGAAGATCGCGAGATTCTCCAGGGCGACGGCGGCCGAGACCGGATGCCCGCCGAAGGTGTAGCCGTGATAGAACGCCGTCGTGCCGTGGCGGAACGGCTCATAGATCTTGTCCGAGACGATCGTGGCGCCGATCGGCGAGTAGCCCGACGTCATCCCCTTGGCGCACGTGATCATGTCGGGAACGTAGCCGTACGCGTCGCACGCGAACGTGTGCCCGATGCGGCCGAACGCGCAGATGACTTCATCCGAGACGAGCAGCACGTCGTGGCGGTCGCAGATCTCGCGCACCCGCTGGAAGTATCCGGGCGGCGGAGGGAAGCATCCGCCGGAGTTCTGCACCGGCTCGAGGAACACGGCGGCGACGGTCTCGGGGCCTTCGAAGAGGATCATCTCCTCGATGCGGTTCGCCGCCCACACTCCGAACTGCTCTTCAGTTCCGCCCGGGAATCCCATCTCCTCGGCGCGGTAGAAGTTCGTGTTCGGCACCCGGAAGCCGCCGGGCGCGACGGGCTCGAACATCTCCTTCATCGCCGGGATGCCGGTGATCGCGAGCGCTCCATGCGGGGTGCCGTGATAGGCGATCGCGCGCGAGATGACCTTGTGCTTCGTCGGGCGGCCCTGGAGTTTCCAGTAGTACTTCGCGAGCTTGAACGCCGTCTCGACCGCTTCGCCGCCGCCCGTCGAGAAGAAGACGCGATTGAGGTCGCCGGGGGCGTCGTCGGCGAGTCGGTCGGCGAGTTCGATCGCGTTGGGATGCGCGTACGACCAGATGGGGAAGAACGCGAGCTCCTCGGCTTGCTTCGCGGCGGCCGCGGCGAGGCGCTGCCGCCCGTGCCCGGCGTTGACGACGAACAGCCCGGAGAGCCCGTCGATGTATTTCTTGCCCGTCGAATCCCAGATGTGGTGACCCTCGCCCTTGACGATGATCGGGGTGCCGTGCTCTTCGACGACCGACTGACGAGTGAAGTGCATCCAGAGGTGGTCTTTCGCCTTCTGCTGAAGGTCGGTCTCGCGCGAAGCGGAGAGGGCTGGTGTGGTCATCGGGTTCCCCAGTTGTAGAACTGCTTCTGCAGTTTGAGATAGACGAAGGTCTCGGTCGAGGCGACGCCGTCGATGGCGCGGATGCGGTGGTTCAGCAGCTCGATGAGGTCCTCGTCGGACTCGCAGACGACTTCGGCGAGGAGGTCGAAGCTTCCCGCAGTGAGCACGACGTAGTCGACCGCGGGGATCGAACCGAGGGCTTCGGCGACGCGTGTCGTGTCCCCGGTCACGCGGATCCCGATCATCGCCTGCCGATAGAACCCGAGCTGCATCGGATCGGTCACCGCGACGACCTGCATGACGCCGGCATCGGTCAGCTTCTGCACCCGCTGGCGCACGGCGGCTTCCGACAACCCCACGGCTTTGCCGATCTCGGCGTACGATCGCCGACCGTCTTCCTGGAGCTGCTCGATGATGCCCTTCGACACGTCGTCGAGCGCCACCGCCTTCGAGCGCGTCATGATCCGATCCTGACAGCCGTGAGGACCTCTCGCAAGCGAATCCGCAATCCGACGGGGGGATGAGTGACGAAATCGCCAGTTTCGTGGATACCGGCCACGAAGTAAGGTTGGGGGCATGGCCGATCGGACGCTGCGCAATTTCATCAACGGTGAGTACGTCGACGCGAAGGGTGACGGCTCGTTCGCCGTCATCGATCCCGCGACCGAAGACTCCTACGCGACATCACCGGTGTCCGCGAAGGCCGACGTCGATGCGGCCTTCGCCGCGGCGGCCGCCGCCTTCGAGGAGTGGGGCGAGTCGACCCCCGCCGACCGGCAGCTCGCGCTCTTCCGCATCGCCGACGAGGTCGAGAAGCGCGCCGACGAGTTCGCCGACCTGGAATCCCAGGACACCGGCAAGCCGCGCACCACCCTCGTCGACGACGAGATCCTGGTGTCGGTCGACCAGATCCGCTTCTTCGCCGGCGCCGCCCGCATCCTCGAAGGCCGCGCGACTGCCGAATACATGAAGGATCACACCTCGTCGATCCGGCGCGAACCCATCGGAGTCATCGGCCAGGTGACGCCGTGGAACTACCCGCTCAGCATGGCGGTCTGGAAGGTCGCGCCCGCGATCGCCGCCGGCAACACGACCGTGCTCAAGCCTTCCGACACGACCCCGCAGACGGCGCTCCTGCTCGCCGAGATCGCGGCCGAGTTCTTGCCGAAGGGCGTGCTGAACGTCATCACGGGCGACCGCACCACCGGTGGCCTCATGATCGATCACAAGACCCCGCAGATGGTCTCGATCACCGGATCGGTTCGCGCCGGCATGGAGGTCGCGAAGGCCGCGTCGGCCGACCTCAAGCGCGTCCACCTCGAACTCGGCGGCAAGGCGCCCGTCGTGGTCTTCCCCGATGCCGACATGGCGAAAGCGGCCGAGGGCATCGCCATCGCCGGCTATTTCAACGCCGGGCAGGACTGCACGGCCGCGACGCGCGTTCTCGTGCACCGGGATGCCCACGACGCGTTCCTCGCCGCACTCGCCGACTACGTCACCGGCAACGTCGCGACGGGCGACCCGAAGGATGCCGACACGTTCTACGGGCCGGTCAACAACCACACCCAGCTCGAGCGGGTGATGGGGATGATCGACGCCCTTCCGAAGCATGCGAAGGTGATCACCGGCGGGGAACGCAAGACGGGCAGGGGCTACTTCATCGAACCGACGATCGTCGACGCCCTCAAGCAGAACGACGACGCCATCCAGAGCGAGATCTTCGGCCCCGTCATCACCGTGCAGACGTTCAGCGACGAAGCCGAAGCCCTCGCTTGGGCCAACGGCGTGCAGTACGGACTGTCGTCGAGCGTCTGGACGGCCGACCACGGCCGCGCCATGCGGTTCGCCAAGCGACTCGACTTCGGGTGCGTCTGGATCAACACGCACATCCCCCTCGTCGCCGAGATGCCCCACGGCGGATTCAAGCACTCGGGATACGGGAAAGACCTCTCGATGTACGGATTCGAGGACTACACGCGCGTCAAGCACGTCATGTCGTACATCGGCGAGTAGCTCGCTCGATCCCGGCGCTGCGTGCCTCGTCGGCCCGGGTCTCGGGTGGAGGATAGGGGGTGTGGAGCCTGACCTCGACGACACCGTCCGCGTGGCTCCGCGACCCCCGGTCGCACCGACCGAGCGAGACATCGACGACACCGTCGCGCGACGAGAGGTCCCGGCATCCGTCGTCGGAGCGCCGATCGTCCCGCCGGCGCTCGTCGAGCCGCTCGCGCCTGAACGCCGTCCGCTCTCGCTCGTCGTCGACTCCGCCGCCGAGGACGCTGCGGATCCGCCCGCCGCGGCGACCGCGCGGAAGCCGGTCTTCCACGTTCTGTTCACCGACGGGACCGAAGTCGCCCTCGACGTGACGATGTATGTAGGGCGAAAGCCGAGCGTCCCGCGCATCCACACCGGAACGGCGCCGCGGCTCGTGACCCTCGCGTCGCCCGGGAAAGAGCTCTCGGCCACCCACCTCGAGCTGAAGGTCGTGGGCGGGTCGGTCGTCGCGACCGACATGCGTTCCACCAACGGAACCGTCGTGCAGTTGCCGGGAGCGGCACCGCGAACCCTGATCCGCGGCGAGTCGGCGGTTCTCGTGCCGGGCACGCGCATCGACCTCGGCGAGGGCGCGGTGCTCGACATCCTCGCGCGGCACACGGGAGATGAGTCGTGACGAGCGTCGGCCGGGATCGCACCGGATATCGGCTCGCCGTGCCCGGCAGGCGCCGGGGGTTCGTGCTCGACTGGGCGGGCCGCAGCGACATCGGGCGCAAGCGGCAGGTCAACGAAGACAGTGTCCTCGTCGGGCCGCCGGTGTTCGCGGTCGCCGACGGCATGGGTGGTCACGCGGCCGGGGATCGCGCGAGCGCCGCCGTCGTCGCGCGCCTCGCCGCACTCGGCGCGTCGGCCGAGCATGGCTACCTCGAGGTCGCACGGCTGGACGCCGCGCTCAGCGCGGCAGCCGCCGACATCGACGAACTCGCGGCCGGTATCCCGATCGGCGCGGGGACGACGGTCACCGGTGTCCTGCTGGCGCTTCTCGACGGGGAACCGAACTTCGCGGTGTTCAACATCGGCGACAGCCGGGTGTACCTGCTCGTCGACGGCGCACTGTCCCGCGTCACGCGCGATCATTCGGTCGTGCAGGAGATGGTGGATGCCGGGCTGATCGATGAGCGACAGGCCGAAGGCCACCCCGAGAGCAACGTCATCACGCGGGCCGTCGGCTTCCGGGAGAGCCCGAGACCCGATCTGTGGATGCTGCCGATGCGGCCGGGGATGCGGCTGCTGCT
>CBFGZU010000076.1:0-9531 GCA_965653335.1 uncultured Pseudolysinimonas sp. | reverse complement strand
CTCTCCACCGACGCAGCTCAGCAGCGGAGCCAGATCCTCGGCGGCCGTTTCGATCGACGCCGCTCGGAAGTATCGTGACGTCCATGTGGCTCACGATCCTCGCGGTGTCGACCGCAGCGCTCACCGCGATCAACGGCGGGGTCTTCTTCGCGTTCTCGACTTTCGTCATCCCCGGTCTTCGGCGGATTCCCCCGATCGAGGCGGTGCACGCCATCAAGGCGATGAATCGGGTGGTCCCGCGCAGCCTCTACCTGCCGGTGTTCCTGCTTTCGGGGCTCGGTGGCGGCGCGACGGCGATCGTGGCGCTCTTCAGCGGCGGGTCGGGCTGGATCGTGGCCGGCGGGGTCACGGCCTTCGTCGCCCTCGTGTTGTCGTTCGCGGTGAACATCCCGCGGAACAACGCCATCGACACCGTGCCCGATGCGGATGCCGACGCCGGGCTGCGGGACTACCTCGGCCCGTGGACGTTCGCCAACCACCTACGCACCCTGTTCTGCCTCGCGGCGGTGGCGCTGCTCGTGCTCGGGCTCTGCGGCGGTAGCGTGACGACATGATCGTCGCCTACTTCATCGCCGCCGGCATCCTGGCGCTTCTCGCGCTCGCGACGGGCCTCATGAAGATCGTGCGTCCGAAGGGGAAGCTGCTCGCGATGGGCAAGCCGTTCGCCTGGGTGGACGACTTCGCGCCCCGCCAGATTCAGGCGCTCGGAGCCGCCGAGGTGCTCGGGGCGATCGGGCTCATCCTGCCGATGGCGCTGGGCGTCGTGCCCGTGCTCGGGCCGATCGCCGCCCTCGGCCTTGCCGCCCTTCAGGTCGGCGCGTTCGTCGTCCACGCCCGCCGAGGTGAGAAGCCGTACCTCAACCTGGTGATCTTCGCGCTCGCTGGAGCCACCGCCGTGCTCGGATTCTTCGCCCTCGCGGCGGGCTGACGGCGGTAGCCTGAGCGGGATGTCTTCGACCGCCGTGCTCTCGCACGCCCGGGCAGCTCTGCTGCTCGTCGCGGGCGCGCTCTCGGTCGCCCTCGCCGCGGCCGTCGGCCCGAGCCCGGGCGCTTTGCTGACCGCGCTCGCCGCATCCGCGGCCCTCGTCGTCGTGGCGACGGTCGCTCTGCGGGAGTTCGTCATCGCCCCGGTCGAAGCCGCTCTTCGCGTCGGGCATCGTGCCCGTGAGCACCGCGAGTCACTCGATCGCCTCGCGGCGCCCGCGCATCCCGACACGGCCGGTCGGGTACAGTCCCGCGCGCCCGGAGGGGTCGACCCGGCCGCGTAGTTCTCGTCCTCGTGACGGGGGAGCGGCCATCGGTGACCGTATCCCTTCGATCGCAAGGACACGTCCATGGACTTCTCTGCCTTCCCGCCCCTCGCCGCCGTGCTCGACGCGGCGCACTCGCTTCTCCTCGGGCTCGCCGCCCTGCTCGAGCCGGTCGCCGGCCCGACCGCCGCCGCTCTCGCTATCGTGCTCGTCACTCTCGTCGTGCGGGCCGCCCTCGTTCCGCTCGGCGTGTTGCAGGTGCGCGCCGAAACCGTTCGTCGCCGCCTCGCGCCGCAGCTCGCCGCGCTGCAGAAGCGCTATCGCAAGAACCCCGAAACCCTGCAGCGCAAGACCCTCGAGCTGTATCGGGATGCTGGCGTCTCACCGTTCGCCGGGATGTTGCCGACACTCGCGCAGGTGCCGATCGTGTCGGTGCTCTACGGCGTCGCCGTGTCGCCGACGCTCAACGGGCATCCGAACGACCTGCTCACCGAGACGCTGTTCGGCGCGCCGCTCGGGTGGTCCGTGAGCGCGATGCTCGCGGCGCCCGGCTTGACGCTGCTCGTGCCGCTGGCGCTGATGGCGGTCATGGCGGTCGTCGCCTGGTTCACGCGACGGCAGACCCTCCGGATGGCGGCTGCCGGTCCCGCCGTGGAAGGCCCGCTCGGGAACGCGGCGGGCATCCTGTCGTGGTTGTCGTTCGCGACCGTCGTGATCGCCCTTTTCGTTCCGCTCGCCGCGACCCTCTACCTCACGGTGTCGGGGGCGTGGACGTTCGTCGAGCGCACCGGTTTGCGGCGTCGGGCCGCGAAAGGTGCGACCTGACTCTCGCATCGGAGGGCGGGGAAGCAGTCAGCGGGCGCTCGTCAGCTCCGGGCCACCCTTTTGAGGGTAGCGCCCACGGCGAGTTCGCTGTTTGATTGGTCGACCGCATCGATGGCGATCCGGTGAAAGGAATGATCATGACTGTTCCCCCGCCCTCGGCGACGTCGACCGAGACTCCTGCTGTGCGCGACCGCCTCACCGGGCATATGGGGACGTGGAAGCTCGCGCTGACCGTTCTCGCCTTCTCGTCGCCCCTCGTGACCGCAGCGGGCTACCTCTCGCTGACGATCCTGGTAGTCGGCGAGACGGCGCCCGTCGCGTTCGTCCTGACTACCATTAGCCTTCTCATCTTCGCCGTCGGCTACATGGCGATGACACGGCGGATACCCCGCACCGGAGCCTTCTACGCCTACATCTCCGCTGCACTCGGCAAGCGGGTGGGCCTCGGGAGCGCGTTCCTCGCCGGTCTCGCCTACATCATGACGACGATCGGCGTGACCTTGTTTGCCGGGATAACCCTCGTCGACCTTGTGCAACGGTTGGGTGGCCCGACGCTTCCGTGGTTGGTCGGCGCCTTGGCCATGCTGGTGATCGTTGGCGTTCTCGGGTACTTCAACATCGACGTCTCTGCTCGGATTCTCATGTGGGTCATGGTGGTCGAGGTCGTGCTCGTGCTGGTCTTCAACGTCGCCGTCGCGGTACGGGGAGGAGCGGAAGGCCTTTCTGTGCAGCCGTTCAACGTCGCCGAGTTCGCGACGCACAACCCGCTCATCGGAATCCTCTTCACCATCCTGGTCTTCATCGGCTTCGAGGCGACGGCGATCTATCGAGACGAAGTGAAAGATCCGAACCGCACCGTGCCGCGCGCGACATACATCTCGGTTATCGCCATCGGTCTGCTCTACACCTTTGCGGTGTGGATGCTCGTGAGTGCCTTCGGGTCGAAGGCCGGGACCGTGGCTGCCGAGTCGACGGGGACGATGTTCGGCATCGCCGCCGAACAGTTCGTCGGCAAATGGTTTGCCGACACGATCGGCTTCCTGGTGATCACAGCGATCCTCGCGGCCATGATTTCGATTCACAACGCGGCCACACGTTACGTGTTCGCCATCGGAGTCGATGGGGGACTTCCGAGAGCTCTCGGTGCCGTGCATCCTCGGTTCAAGTCGCCGTCGAAGGCGTCGATCACGGTGTCGGCACTCGCGATCATTGCGGTCGTCGTGTTCGCGATCCTGGGAAGCGAGCCGGGAGTCGTCTACGCGCAGCTCGCCGGGCTCGGGAGCGTGGGGCTCATCTTCCTGATGGCGCTCGTCAGCGTCTCGGTCGTGGTGTGGTTCCGGGTCAAAGATCGCACGTCGCCCGAGAACATCTGGAAGTCGTTGATCGCTCCGTTGATCGCTGCCGTCATCCTGATCGCGGTCGACGTCTACGCAATCGCGAACTTCGAGCTCGTGGTGGGCGGGGCCCCCGGTCAGAACCTGGTCCTGCTGGTGACGCTGGGTGTGGTGTTCCTCGCCGGGATCATCATCGCTTCGGTGATCAAGGTGCGGCGACCTGCCGACTTCGAGCGCATCGGTGGCAGCGATCGGTCCGCCGAATGACCGGCGACTAGCGATCCGTGGTGTGGATGCGCGTCGGCCGGACTGGGGCAGGCGCGCATCCGCTCTTCGCGGTAGGTTCATGGCTCGGCAACCCGAATAAGCTGGGAGCAGACGACGAGGGGCTCCACCATGGACCGACCGCTCGCCGCCCGCCGGGCCGCGACACTGCGCAGCAGCTGGACCGTTGGGGTGCCCGCGCTGGCTGCGGTGGCGCTCGTGCTCACGTGGGATCGCCACCTCGAGATCGTCGCTGTCGCGTTCACCGCCGCGATCCTCATCGGTGCCGTGCTCGCCGCCGTGCATCACGCCGAAGTCGTCGCCCACCGCGTGGGGGAGCCGTTCGGTTCGCTCGTGCTCGCGGTGTCGGTGACCGTCATCGAGGTAGCACTCATCATCACCCTCATGGTGGGCGGCAAGGGCACCGAGACCCTCGCCCGCGACACGGCCTTCGCGGCGGTGATGATCACCCTCAACGGCATCGTCGGCATCTCCCTGCTGCTCGGCGGTGTGCGCCACGGCCTCCCGCGGTTCAACGCGGAGGGGGCGGGTGCCGCGCTCGCCGTGGTCGTGACCCTCGTGACCCTGACTCTCGTGCTGCCCAGTTTCACCGTCTCGGAAGGGGGCGCGCGTTTCTCGCCGGCGCAGCTCGCGTTCGTCGCGATCGCCTCGGTGCTGCTCTACGCCGGATTCGTCGCGACGCAGACCCGCGGCCACCGTGACTTCTTTCTGCCGGTCGGTCTCGACGGTAAGACGATCCGGAGCCGCGGCGATGCCGACGGCGACGGGCACGCCGACCCGCCCACGAAACGGGCGACCGCGGTGAGCGCCGGCCTGCTGCTCGTCTCCCTCGTGGCGGTGATCGCGCTCGCGAAAGCGGTGTCGCCGGCGATCGAGTCGGGGGTCGCGGCGGTGGGCATCCCGCACTCGTTCGTCGGCATCGTCATCGCGAGTCTTGTGCTGATGCCGGAAGGCCTGGCGGCGTCGAAGGCGGCTCTCCGCAACAGGATGCAGACGAGCCTCAACCTCGGTATCGGGTCGGCGATCGCGACGATCGGCCTCACCATCCCGGCGATCGCGGTCGCCTCGATCTGGCTGCCCGGGCCGCTGACGCTGGGCCTCGGCGACGTGCAGCTGGTGCTGTTCGGCCTCACCGTCGTGGTGTCGATCCTGACGATCGTGCCGGGACGCGCGACGCGGCTCGCGGGAGTCGTGCACCTCGTGCTCCTGCTCGCCTTCGTGTTCCTCGCGATCTCGCCGTAGCCGCGAGCGGGGTCAACCGAACAGGCTGCGTTCGAGCTGCTCGATCGGGTCGTACCAGCCCTGCTCCAGAATCCACGCCTGTGCCAGCTTGTCGAAACCGAGGATGACGGCGATGCCGACGAGCGCGAGCAGCACGCCGACGATGCGCCGGAACCAGCCGTCTGGCCGATTCAGCCAGCCGAGCTTCCGGGCGAGCGCCGACCCGAGCAACGCGACGAGTAGCAGGGCCGCGGCGAGACCGACGGCGTACGCGACGACATAGACCAGCCCTTCGCCCAACGACACCGGCAGCACCGTCGCGACGATGAGGGCATAGGTGGGCGAGCAGCTCGAGAAGGTCGGCCCGAGTGCGGCTCCGAGCAGGATGTCGCCACCCACCCCGCCGCGTCGCGACGACCGGTCGAGGGCGACGCCCGCGCGATTCTGGATGCCCGTGGCGAGCATGAACCGTTCCCACAGCGACGGGAAGACCAGCGTGAGGCCGAAGGCGATGAGGATGACGCCCGCGATGATCTGCCAGACCAGCTGCGGCACCCCGAGCAAAGCCGTCGTCGCCTTCAGCAGCAGGGTGAAGGCGACGACCGAGACGGCGAGGGAGGCGGCGATCACGAGCGGCCGGTACCACTGCCGCGCGGCGACCGTTCCATCCGCGGAGGTGCGGGCGATGGAACCGCCGATGATCACCGGAAGGAGAGGCAGCACGCAGGGAGCCGCGACGGTGAGCACGCCCGCGACGAACGAGACGACGGTGAGGCCGATCATCCCGGCCTACAGCATCGCTGCGACGACGGCGTCGAGGTGCGGGTCGTCATAGGCCACGTGCTTCTGCACCTCGGCACCGTCGGCATCCACTTCGACGAATGTCGTCTGCAGGGTGACGCCGTACTGCTGTCGCAGGTCTTGCCGACTGTCGTAGTCGACCTTGATGATCGTCACCCCGTCGGGCACGCCCTGCGCGAGGATGTCGCTCTCGACCGACCGGCACTGCGGGCACCACGGCGCGTGGAAGAACAGCAGCACCCGGCCCTCGGCCTGCGCGATCGCATCGTCGGAGTACTCGACGTACGCTCCCGCGGTCGCGGTCGCGGTCGCCGTCGGCTCGAGACTCGGAGTGCTTTCGGCGGTCGCGGTGATGGATGCCGTGGGCGCGCCACCCGGAGTGGTGGGTGGCGCGAACACGATGACGGCGACGATCGCCGCCACGATCGCGATGGCGATGCCGATCACGACGGGAACGAGTCGCCTGTCCATATCAGGACCCTAATCGCCCCGGCTGGCGCGACCCGGCTCAGGGTTCGCGGAACGGGTCGCTCGCCGACGGTGGTGAGCTGGATGCCGCCGTGTTCGCGCGCCGCGGGGATCGCGTTGCGGCGCGCGGCTCGGCGGGGGGCGCTTCGGAGGCGACGTTCGCGGCCTTCGTTCCCGCCCGTCGCGGGCCCCGCGAGCTCTTCGTCTCGGGCGCCGGGCCGTTCGCGAGCGCCTGCTCCCGGAGCCGCATGAACCGCTGCTGCCCCGACTCGCGGATCTCGACCTGCTCGTCGTTGCCGCGCACGAAGTCCATGAAGCTGCGGAAGCCGAGCGATTTCTCGTTGAACGAGGGGTTGAGCCGCTTGATCTGCGACTTCACCGTCGAGGCGTTGAGCCACTCGTCGTCGTCCTGCTTGCCGCGGGCGAGGTCGAGAGCGCGCACGAGCAGCCGGGATGCCGTGGCGGGGGTGAGCGCGACGGGCACCGAGACGTCGTCGCCGGCCACGACGGCGGGCGCGGGGGCGATCGCGGGAGTCGGCTCGTCGCGCTGCAACTCGTCGTACGACTCGAAGTCGTCGAGCGCGGCGACGAGCGCGGGGCTCGTCGACCCGGTGACGCCGATGCCGATGACGACGCGACCGAGCCGCTTGCAGCGTTGGGCGAGGGGGATGTAGTCGGAGTCGCCGGCGACGATCACGACGTGGGTGATGTCGGGCAGGCGGAACATGTCGTCGATGACGTCGACGGCGAGCCGGATGTCGGCGCCGTTCTTCGTGGCCGACGCGGGGAAGAGCTGGGTGAGGTCGATGGCTCGGTCGACGAGTTGACGCTTGTACGCGGCGTTTGCGGGCACCGACCAGTCGGCGTAGGCCCGGCTGAGGGCGACGGTGCCGAACGACGACGCGTAGTCGAGGATCGCGCCGAAGTCGACGCGGGCCTGCTCGAGTTTCGGCACCGACTTGCTGTCGTTGCGCCGCGCTTCGTCTTTGCGCCACGAGTCCCGGCCGTGTAGCTGGTCGTACCGCGAGATGACGACGTTGTCGAAGTCGATGTAGACCGCGACGCGGGATTCGGTTGGTTCCCGGGGTTCAGCCATGACTCGACCCTAGCTGGGGTCTCCTGCGCCGCGGTCCACAGAAAACGCATAGGAACACGTCGTGCAATACGAGGGTGACCCATGCCGTGACTCGCCCCGACGGTTCCCCGGTGCGCGCCCTCGTCGTCGACGACGAAGAGCTGCTCGCCGACATGCTGCGCATGGCGTTGCGCTCGGAGGGCTGGGACACCCGGGTCGCCCACGACGGCCAGACCGCGCTCAAGCTCGCGCGCGAGACCCCGCCGGACGTCGTCGTTCTCGACATCATGATGCCGGGCCTCGACGGGCTCACGGTGCTGCGCCGGCTGAGGGAAGCCGGCAACGACTGCCCCGTGCTGCTGCTCACCGCGAAGGATGCCGTCGAAGACCGCGTCGCGGGGCTCACCGCGGGGGGCGATGACTATGTCACGAAGCCGTTCAGTCTCGAGGAGGTCATGGCGCGGTTGCGCGGTCTCGTGCGGCGCTCGATGCGCTCTGCGGGCGACGACGATCCGATCGTGCGGGTCGGCGACCTGACCCTCGACGAGGAGAGCTACGAGGTCGAGCGGGCGGGGAATCCGATTCAGCTCACACCCACCGAGTTCGAGCTGTTGCGCTTTCTCATGCGCAACCCGAAGCGCGTCCTCAGTCGCGAGCAGATCCTCGACCGGGTGTGGAGTTACGACTTCGGGGGCCGCGCGGCGGTCGTCGAGCTGTACATCTCCTACTTGCGCAAGAAGCTGGATGTTCACGGCCCCGCCATGATCCACACGGTGCGGGGAGTCGGCTACTCGATCCGCCCGGCGACATGACGCAGTGGTCGCTCGGCGCGCGGCTCGTCGTCGGAATCGTCGCGCTGCTCACGGTTCTCGCTGTCGCGATCAGCGTCGTCACGGTGGCGGCGTCGCGCGAGCAGTTCGTCGCCCGGCTCGACCGGCTGCTCATCGCCGCCTCCGACCGCTCGACGGACGCCGTCGACGCGGGCTTCACCGGACCCGGGTCGATCGTCGAGATCCTGCCGGGGCAGGGTGCGGGAGCGGTCGGGATGGTGATCGTCGGCGACGTCGTCTACGCGGGTTACATCGGCACCGACGGCTCGGCGCGCACGCTCGGCCCCGACCAGCTGGCGCGGCTCGAGGCGGTGCCCGACGACGGGCGGCCCGTCACGGTGGACCTCGCCGACCTGGGGGGCTATCGCGCCGTGTCGACGCCGCTCGCCGACGGTCGGGTCGTGGTCAACGGGCTGTCGCTCACGGAAGCCGATGCGGCCACCTCGAGCCTCATCCAGACGATCGCGGGTGTGAGTCTCGTCGCGATCATGCTCGCCCTCGCGCTCGGCGCCGTCGTCGTGCGGCTTGCGTTGCGGCCGCTCGCGCGCGTCGTGGAGACGGCGTCGCGGGTCTCGGATCTGCCGCTCGAAACCGGCGAGGTGTCGATGCCCGACCGGGTTCCCGTCGACGCGCCGCACACCGAGGTCGGCCGAGTGGGCGCGGCGCTCAACCGGTTGCTCGGAAAGGTCGAGACGTCGCTCGCGGTGCGCCACGAGAGCGAGCAGAAGCTGCGCCGGTTCCTCGCCGATGCCTCCCACGAGTTGCGCACGCCCCTCGCGTCGATTCGCGGCTACGCGGAGCTCGGCCAGCGACCGGCGCGACTGCCCGCCGACACGGCCCGCTCCCTCGAGCGCATCGAGTCGGAGTCGGTGCGCATGTCGACCCTCGTCGAGGAGATGCTCTTGCTCGCCCGGCTCGACGCGGGCCGAGACCGGCGCGCGGAGCCGGTCGCTCTCGGCGCCCTGCTCGTCGAAGCGGTGTCCGACGCGCACGTCGCCGGGCCCGGCCACGACTGGCAGCTCGAGCTTCCTCCGGATGACATCGAGGTGCGCGGCGACCCGGATCGGCTGCGACAAGCGGTCGGCAATCTGCTCGCCAACGCGCGCCTGCACACGCCGGCCGGAACCCGGGTGACCGTCGCGCTCGAAGCGGCCGGCTCGGACGCGGTGATCACGGTCCGCGACGACGGGCCGGGGGTCGACGCGCACCTGCTGCCCACGCTGTTCGAGCGGTTCACGCGCGGCGACGACTCCCGATCGCGCACCGTCGGCGGCAGCGGGCTCGGGCTTGCGATCGTCGCCGCGATCGTCGAGGCGCACGACGGCAGCGTCGGTGTCGAGAGCGTTCCGGGGCGCACCGTCTTTCGTATCGAACTGCCCGGCGCCACCGTCGATCCAGAGCCGGCTCCCAGCTGATTCCGGTGGCGTCCCGAGATCCGTGCG
>CBFGZU010000075.1:0-9618 GCA_965653335.1 uncultured Pseudolysinimonas sp. | reverse complement strand
ACCCGCCGGCCGGCCGCGAGCACGATCTGCTGCTTGCTCTCGAAGTGCAGGTAGATCGCGCCGGCGGAGAGCCCGGATGCCTCGATGATGTCGGCCATCGAGGTGCGCTGGAAGCCCTTTTCGGCGAAGCACGTGAGCGCGGCGACGGCGATCTGTTCGCGGCGGGCTTCGCGGTGGGCGTCGCTGACCTTGGGCATCTTGACTCCATTCTCCACGAGGAGTATAAAGAACGAACATTCGTTTTGGAGGTTCGAACGCCATGTCGACCGCATCCACCGCCGCCTCGCACACCGACGCAGACCCGGACGCGCGCACCCCGTGGGGGCGCGTCGCCGCCATCGGCGTCGCGCTCGCCGTCGTCGTCGCGGTGATCGTGCTCGCCTTCTCGTGGCCCAACGTCACCTCCGAGCCGAAAGACGTGCCGCTTGCGATCGTCGGGCCGGGCGAGCAGATCGAGGCTCTCGAGGCGGCACTCGACGAGCGCGCTCCGGGACTCTTCGCGGTCTCGACCGCCGACGACCGGGATGCCGCCGTCGCCGCGATCGAGCATCGCGACGTCTACGGCGCCATCGTGCTCGGTCCGGAGGCCGAAGTGCTCACCGCCTCGGCCGGCTCGCCGATCGTCGCCCAGCAGCTCACGGCCTTCGCGTCGGTGCTCGAGGCCCGACTGCGGGACGCCGTCGCCGCACAGCTTCCCGAAGGCATGACGCCGCCCCCCGTCACCGTCGCGGTCACCGACGTCGTGCCGCTCGCCAAATCCGACCCCCGCGGCATCGGACTCGTGTCGGCGGCATTCCCGGTCGTCCTCGGCGGAATGCTCGGCGGCATCCTCATCTCCCTCGCGATCGTTGGCACCGTGCGTCGACTCCTGGCGCTCGGCGTCTACGTCGTCGTCGCCGGCCTCGCGATCGCCGGCATCATGCAGGGCTGGTTCGGCGTGCTCCACGGCTCGTACCTGCTCAACGCCGCCGTGCTCGCCGCGGGCCTGCTCGCGATCGGCGCGACGATCGTGGGCTTCGCGGCTCTCGTCGGGCGCCCGGGCGTCGCGATCGGGCCCGTGCTGTTCCTGCTCATCGCCAACCCGATCTCGTCGGCCGCCCAGCCCGTCGAGTTCCTCCCCGAGCCGTGGGGTGCCGTCGGTCAATGGTTCCCGCCGGGCGCGGGAGCCACCCTGCTTCGAGACGCGTCGTACTTTCCGGCGACCGACACGACGTTCCCGTGGCTTGTGCTCATCGGCTGGTCGGCGGCCGGCATCCTGCTCGCCCTCGTCGGCCACGTGCGCTCCGCGGGCGGCGCCTCCCGCGCAGTCGACAGCTAAGAGGGCTGCACGGGAACGGGCTCGGTGTCGGGAATCGGCCCCGCATCGCGCCCGCGCAGATCGGGAATCGCGCGACGGAAGGCGATTGCGATGAGCACCGCGAGGGTCAGAAGCCCGGCGGCCGTCGCGAAACCGCCCGTCGAGCCCCGGGCGTCGATCAGGAAGCCCGCGATGGCCGAGCCGAGCGCGGCGCCCAACAGCTGCCCGGTGCCGATCCAGCCGTAGGCCTCCGCCGTGTCGCTGAATCGCACGGTCGCGGACACCGCCGTGAACATCACGGCGAGCGCGGGGGCGACGCACAGGCCGGCGACGAGAAGGGCACCGGCGATCGACCAGAACTCGAACGCGAAGATCGCCAGCACCGTGCCGGCGAGCACGACGCTCAGGCGTCGCGCGAGGGCCCACGGGCCTACGGGAAGATGGCCGGCCGTGAGTCCTCCGACGAGTGACGCAAGCGCGAAGATCGCGAGCACGAAGCCCGAATCGGAACTCCCGTCGCCAAACATCGACACGACACCCGCTTCCACCGCCGCGAGACCGCCCACGAAGAGGATGCCGACGACCGTCACGACGAGCACCGACGGGCGGGCGAGCACGACGCCGAACCGGCGTTTCGATCGCGGGATGCGCACTCGGCCGACCTCGGGGCTCGAGATGAACCAGATCCCGCCGCCGACGGTGAAGACGAGCGACAGGAGGATGCCGGCCGTCGACGACACTTGCGTCGCGACGAAGGTGACGAGCACCGGACCGGCGACCCAGATGAGCTCTTGAGCGCTCGCGTCGAGGGAGAACAGGGGGGTGAGCTGGCGGCTGTTCACGACCTTGGGGTAGATGGTGCGGACGGCGGGTTGGATGGGCGGGTAGCTCAACCCGCACACGAGGGCGACCGCCATGAACCCGGGAACCGACAACGGCGCCAGCGCGAGCACGCCGAGGGCCGTCGCGCAGACGGCGCTCGTGACGATGAGCACGGGCCGCATCGCCCACACCCCCATCCAGCGACTCGTGAGCGGACCCGCCCCGGCTTGCCCGATGCACAGACTCGCCAGCACGAGTCCGGCGACGCCGTAGGAGTGGAAGATGCCTTCGATGTGGATGAGGAGGCCGAGGGAGAGCATTCCGCCGGGGAATCGCGCGACCAGTTGCGCGAACAAGAGCCGGGAGACCCCCGGGAGGCGCAACAGTTCGGCGTACGTCTTCACAGCCTGCCCACATTACTCTTCGGGCCGGGTCGCTCCGGTGGCCGATCTCCGGCGGGCGAACCGACGGCCGCTCTCAGCCTGAGTCGATCCGACGGCCGGGACGACCGTCGGCGCTGGCGTCGCGGGGGAGGCCAGAAATGGCCTCCCCTCCGTTCTCCAGCGCGCTGTGGAAACTGTGCAGAAGTCCGCGGACTTATCCACAATCTGTGGATGACACGCCCACTAGATGTAGTGGTGGTGCTCGTGTCGGTACCCGGATATATAGTGGTCAAACCTCCCGGCCAGGGGGATGGTCACACGGCCAGGATGCAGTGGTATCCGGGTCATTTTCAGCGACTCGCGAGGGCGCGAACAACGGGGGTGCCGAGAGGCACAGAAGGAGTGGCGACACTCATGGAGGAGCACAAGTGAGCATCACGGTCGTCAAGCGCAGCGGGGCGCGCGAGCCCTACGACGCCAACAAGATCAACCTCGCGATCGAGCACGCGAGCGCCGGCCTCGACGAGAACATCACGTGGGTGACGCAGATCGCCTCCGAGCTCGAGCTCACGCTGTTCGACGGCATCACCACCCAGCAGCTCGACGAAGCCGTCATCCAGGTCGCGCTGCAGAACGTCAAAGACGACCCGCAGTTCGACACCGTCGCCGCCCGCCTGCTGCTGAAGACGATCTACAAGAGCGTGCTCGGCGACTACCAGACCGCCGCCGAGCTCAAGGCGCTGCACGCCCAGTACTTCCGCTCCAGCGTCATCCGCGGGGTCGAAGAGAAGCTGCTCGACCCGCGCTTCCCCGACCTGTTCGACCTCGACCGCCTCGCCGCGGCCCTCGAGCCGAGCCGCGACGAGCTGCTCAAGTACATCGGCGTCGTGACCCTCAACAACCGCTACGGCATCAAGGCGCGTAACGGCGAACCGCTCGAGGTGCCCCAGTTCTTCTGGATGCGCATCGCGATGGGCCTCACGCTCAACGAGGCCGACCCCACCTCGGTCGCGATCGGCTTCTACGACAAGATGTCGAAGCTCGAGTACGTCGCCGCCGGCTCGACGCTCGTCAACGCCGGCACCGCGTTCCCGCAGCTCTCCAACTGCTTCGTCATGGAGATGCAAGACGACATCGAGAGCATCGCCAAGGGCGTGCGCGACGTCATGTGGCTCACCAAGGGCACCGGCGGAATCGGGCTCTCGGTCACCAAGCTGCGCGCACAGGGCTCGCCCATCCGCTCGAACAACACCACGAGCACGGGTCCGATCCCGTTCATGCACACGATCGACTCGGTGCTGCGCGCGGTGAGCCGCGGCGGCAAGAAGTTCGGCGCGCTGTGCTTCTACATGGAGAACTGGCACCTCGACTTCCCCGAGTTCCTCGACCTGCGCCAGAACTCCGGCGACCCGTACCGCCGCACCCGCACCGCCAACACCGCCGTGTGGATCTCCGACGAGTTCATGAAGCGCGTGCAGAACGACGACGACTGGTACCTCTTCGACCCGCTCGAGGTCAGCGACCTCAACGAGCTGTACGGTGCGGCGTTCTCGAAGCGCTACGCCGAGTACATCGCGATGGCCGAAGCCGGCGAACTCGGGATGTTCAAGAAGATCGGGGCGCGCGAGCAGTTCAAGGCGATCCTCATCTCGCTGCAGACCACGAGCCACCCGTGGCTGACCTGGAAGGACACGATCAACAACCGTGCCCTCAACAACAACACGGGCACGATCCACCTGTCGAACCTGTGCACCGAGATCTGCCTGCCGCAAGACGAGGAGAACATCTCGGTCTGCAACCTCGCGTCGATCAACCTGTCGACGCACCTCAAGGTGGACACGAACGGCGGGCTCGGATTCGATTGGGACCTCGTCGAGGCGAGTGCCCGCAGCGCGGTGCGTCAGCTCGACAACCTCATCGACATCACCGAGTCGAGCGTCGACGAGGCCGACCACGCCAACCAGCAGAACCGCGCGATCGGCCTGGGTGTCATGGGCTTCACGGATGTCGTCGAGAAGCTCGGCTTCTCGTACGAATCCGAAGAGGCCTACGACCTCATGGACGAGATCATGGAGCACGTCTCCTACGCGGCGATCGACGAGTCGGCCGACCTCGCCCGCGAGCGCGGCAGCTACAACAACTTCGAAGGCAGCCGCTGGTCGCAGGGTCTCGTGCCGTTCGACTCGATCGCGCTCACCGAGAAAGACCGCGGCGTCGAGATCAAGGTCAACCGCACCACGCGGCTCGACTGGGACGCCCTGCGCACGAAGGTCAAGGGCGGCATGCGCAACGCGACCCTCATGGCGATCGCGCCGACGGCATCCATCGGTCTCGTCGCCGGCACTACGCCGGGCCTCGATCCGCAGTTCTCGCAGATCTTCAGCCGCGCCACGAGCAACGGCAAATTCCTCGAAGTGAACCGCAACCTCGTCGAAGCCTTGCAGGCCCGCGGGCTGTGGGATTCGGTGCGTGAGCCGATTCTGCGCAGTCAGGGCGACATCCAGAACATCGACTCGATCCCGGATGATCTCAAGGCGGTCTACAAGACGTCGTTCCAGCTCTCGCCGTACTCGTTCCTCGAGGTCGCGGCGCGCGCGCAGAAGTGGATCGACCAGTCGATCAGCCGCAACATGTACCTCGAGACGCGCGACCTCGGCGACATGATGGACATCTACTACGCGGCCTGGGAGCGGGGCGTGAAGACGACCTACTACCTGCACATGAAGCCGCGCCACACCGCTGAGCAGTCGACGGTCAAGGTCAACAAGAGCGAAGACCTCACGCAGAAGTCCGAAACCCCTGTCGAAGGTGTCGCCGCAACGGCGAGCACGTCGGCGCCGGCACGGCGTGGGTTCGGAGGCCTCAAGTGACCGGCCCGTTCGACACCTACTCCGCCGTCGCGGTCGACGCTGTCGGCGAATACTCGGTCCCGGTCGACCCGATGGACGACCTGCAGTGCGAGAGTTGCCAGTAACGGGGTCTGGGCGGTCCATCCGCGACTTTTCGTAGACAACGAGGGTTCATCCGCGCGAAAAGTCGCGGATGAACGAAGGAAGTGAAGAAGACATGGGCATTTTGGGCACCGGCATCAAGGAAGGGCTTCTGCTGAAGCCCGTCACCTATCCGTGGGCGATGGACCTGTACGACCAGGCGGTCGCCAACACCTGGTTCCCCAACGAGATCCAGCTGGGCGAAGACATCGCCGACTTCAAGAAGATGACGGATGAAGAGCGCCACGCGATCACGTTCCTCATGTCGTACTTCAACCCCAACGAGCTGCTGGTCAACAAGGCGCTCGCGTTCGGGGTCTACCCCTACATCAACGCTCCCGAGGCCCACCTCTACCTCGCGAAGCAGATGTGGGAGGAGGCCAACCACTGCATGTCGTTCGAGTACGTGCTCGAGACGTTCCCGATCGACCGCAACGAGGCCTACAACGCCCACGTCGACGTGCCGTCGATGGCGCGCAAAGAGGAGTTCGAGGTCTCGTTCATCCGTCGCATGACCGAGGAGACCCTCGACATCACGACGACGGCGGGCAAGCAGGACTTCATCCGCAACCTCGTCGCCTACAACGTCATCCTCGAAGGCATCTGGTTCTACTCGGGCTTCATGGTCGCGCTGTCGTTCCGGCAGCGGAACCTGTTGCGCAACTTCGGGTCGCTCATGGACTGGGTGGTGCGCGACGAGAGCCTGCACCTCAAGTTCGGCATCAACCTCATCCTCACCGTGCTCGACGAGAACCCCGACCTGCAGACGCCCGAGTTCGCCGCCGAGATCCGGCAGATGATCCTCGACGCCGTCGAAATGGAAGAGCAGTACAACCGCGACCTGCTGCCGAACGGCATCCTCGGGCTCAACGCCAACTACATCAACCAGTACGTGAAGTACCTCGCCGACCGGCGGCTCGAAGAGCTCGGATTCGACCCCGAATACAACGTCACCAACCCGGCGAAATGGATGGCGACGGCGAACGACACCCTGCAGTTGGTGAACTTCTTCGAGTCGACGAACACCTCGTACGAGTCGAACGCCTCAGCGTCGGGGGCGAAGAAGACGGAGTAGCCTCGGGGCGCCGATTCAGGAGAGCGCCTTGCGGATGCGCTGCACCGACACCGGGCCGACAGCCCCGAGGTGTTGCGCAAAGAGCGAGAGCCGCAGCTCTTCGAGCATCCAGCGCACCTCGGCGAGCCGGGCCGGCGCGGCGGGGCTGAGCGGCAGCGAGCCGCCGGCATCGAGGTAGAGGTTCTCCGCCTGCTCGACCTCGGTCTGCCAGGCGCGGTCACGGCCGGGATTGTCGGCCAGCCGGGTGATGCGGTGCAGCAGCCCCGCGAGGTAGACGGGCATGCGGCGCAGGCGGGCGACGCCCGCGACGCCAGCGAATCCGGGATGCACGAGCGCGGCGAGTTGACCGCGGGCATCGCCGAGCGGTCCCACGAAGGCCAGCGAGGATGCCGCGGAGATCGCGCGATCGACCTCGCGCGCCGCCGTCAGCACCTTCGCGATCAGCGCGACGGTGTCGAACAGCGCGTCGACGAGCCCCGCCGACACGTCGGCGCGGAGTGACTCGAAGCAGGCCAGGTCACGGGGAGACCGGTCACCGGTTGCGACCGCGAGGGTTGCGAGCAGCGCGTCGTCCCAGAGCGCGGGAGTCGAGGGGTAGGGGCTGGCGGCGAGGGCGAGTTTCTCGGGCCCGGTGAGGTGGTCGCGGACGTAGCTGACGGGACTCGGCACGGTGAGAGCGAGCAGTCGCAGCACGCCGCGGGCATGTGCCACGGCGGCTTCTTCTTCGGTCGCGAACACCTGCACGGCGATGCTCGCACCCTCGTCGACGAGAGCCGGGTAGCCGCGCACGCCGCCCGCCTCGACGACGGCGGGAAGGACGCCGACATCCCACGCGGTGAGGCCGGAGCGCTCAAGCTCACGACCAGGGGTCGCGCGAGCGGTGACAGCGGCGACGGTCGCCCGGGTCTTCTCGGCGAAGCGCTCTCGCAGGTCGGT
The DNA here is from genome assembly GCA_965653335.1 of uncultured Pseudolysinimonas sp. GTDB lineage: Bacteria > Actinomycetota > Actinomycetes > Actinomycetales > Microbacteriaceae > Pseudolysinimonas_A. The sequence goes on along the minus strand of CBFGZU010000075.1, from coordinate 2,115 downwards.
CAGTGACTTCGAGGTGCCCAGGCGCCTACCGTTGCGGTCGACCGCCGCGTACGTCATCTGCAGGTTCGCCGGAACCCGGTCGAGCTCGAACGCCGCGGGGTCGACCACCGTGTGCGTGGCGGCGCGGATTGCGGCAGCGAGCGCGGGCAGCAGCGGGCCTTCGGGATTCAGGGTGGGGAGCAGACGCCGCGCCCAGTCGGCGGCAGGAACCACGTTCTTGCGGATCGCCTTCGGCAGTGCCTTCAGCAGCGCCGTGATGAGTTCCTGCCGAAGACCGGGCACGAGCCACTCGAACGGGGCGCCGTCGACGGTGGCGAGGCGTTCTACGGGGATCTCGACGGTGACGCCGTCCTCGGGATGGCCGGGCTCGAAGCGATAGCGCAACGCGTAGCCGTGCAGGGCGTCGGGGAACCCGTCGGGGTCGAGGGCGTCGTCATCCTCGTCGAGCAGGTCGCCCCGTGCCATCGTCAACAGCGCGGGGTCGGTGGCGCGGGCATCCTTCCACCACCGCTCGAAGGCGCGCACGTCGGTGATCTCCCGGGGGATGCGAGCGTCATAGAACTCGATCACTGCTTCGTCGTCGACGAGGATGTCGCGGCGGCGGGTGCGCTCCTCGACCTCGGCCAGTTCGGCCCGCAGGGCGCGGTTGGCGCGGTCGAAGTCGTAGAGGCCATTGCCGCGGATCGAGAACGGCCAGTCGCCCTCGATCAACGCGTGGCGCAGGAACAACTCGCGCGCCTCGATCGGGTCGATGCGTCCGAGTTGCACGGTGCGGCGGGCGACGATCGGCAGCCCGAACAGCGTCACCCGCTCGAACGCGACCGCAGAACCCTGTTTCTTCGCCCAGTGCGGCTCGGAGTACGAGCGCTTCGCCAGGTCGCCCGCGAGCTTCTCGGCCCACGCGGGGTCGATCGCCGCGACGGTGCGGGCGAACAGCCGACTCGTCTCGACCAGCTCTGCGGCCATCACGAACTCGGGGTTCTTCTTCGCCAACGCCGAGCCCGGGAAGATCATGAAGCGCTGCCCGCGGGCGCCGAGGTAGTCGCGTTTCTCGCGGTCGCGCATCCCGAGCCGCGAGAGTAGCCCGGCGAGGAGCGACCGATGGATTCCATCGGCGTTGATCGAGGGATCGCCGGGCACCAGCCCGAGCGGCTTCGCGGCCCGGATCACCTGGCGATACAGGTCGTGCCACTCCCGCACGCGCAGGTAGTTGAGGTACTCGGCCTTGCACATGCGCCGGAACGCGCTGCTCGACCGCTCCTTCTGCTGCTTCTCCAGGTGGTTCCAGAGGTTGAGCAGCGTCACGAAGTCGCTCGTCGGGTCGACGAACCGCGCGTGCTGCTGGTCGGCTTGTGCGCGCTTCTCGAGGGGTCGCTCGCGCGGATCCTGGATGCTCAGCCCCGCGACGATCGCCGCGACCTCGCGCACCACCCCGTGCTGCTTCGCCTCGACGAGCATGCGCGCGAACCGCACATCCACGGGCAGCTGCGTCAGCATCCGGCCCGTCTTTGTCAGTCGCGCTCCCTCCACGGCGCCGAGCTCGGCGAGCAGGTCGAGCCCGTCGCGCACGCCGCGCTTGTCGGGCGGTTGAAGGAACGGGAACGCCAGGATGTCGCCGAGGCCAAGCGACATCATCTGCAGGATGACCGCCGCGAGGTCGGTGCGGAGGATTTCGGGGTCGGTGAACGCCGGCCGTCTCGCGAAGTCGTCCTCGGCGTAGAGCCGGATCGCGATCCCGTCGCTCGTGCGGCCCGCCCGCCCCGAGCGCTGGTTCGCGGACGCCTGGCTGATCGCCTCGATCGGCAGCCGCTGCACCTTCGCGCGCGGGCTGTACCGCGAGACGCGGGCGGTGCCGGCATCCACCACGTACCTGATACCGGGCACCGTGAGGCTCGTCTCGGCGACGTTGGTCGCGAGCACCACCCGGCGACGGATGCCGGGGGCGCGTTTCGTGTCGAACACCCGGTGCTGCTCGGCGGAGCTCAGCCGGCCGTAGAGGGGAACGATCTCGGTGTTCGAGCGGTTGCTCAGCGCGTCCTGAGCGTCGCGGATCTCGGCCTCCCCCGAGAGGAACACGAGCACGTCGCCGTCGGGCTCCCGGGCGAGCTCGTCGAG
>CBFGZU010000074.1:0-9731 GCA_965653335.1 uncultured Pseudolysinimonas sp. | reverse complement strand
GAACCCGAACCCGAACCCATCCCGCTCTCCGAACCCGTCGCGACGCCGAAGTTCGTGCGCACGGCGCCCGATCCTTTTCCGTGGGGTCAGATGCCGCGTTCGGCGCCCGTCGATCTCGAAGCGACGCGCGCGGTCGCCGGCCCCCGAGCCGAGGAGCGGTTCGTGCTGCAGTTCAGCACCGGGGAGAGCGTGACGGTCTCGGGTGCCGGTCTCGTCGGGCGCAACCCCGCCTCGCAGCCGGGGGAGTTCGTCGACCACCTGGTCACCGTCTTCGATGCCGGGAAGTCGGTGTCGAAGACACACCTCGAGTTCGGGCAGGAGGGCGGACGCTTCTGGGTGAGCGACCGGTTCTCGACGAACGGCTCGATCGTGCGGCAGCCCGACGCGGAACCGAAGCGCTGCGAGCCCGGCCGGCGGTATTTCGTCGCCCGGGGGACGCGCGTCGACATCGGTGAGCAGTTCTTCGTCATCAGTTAGCGATCGTCCTCCCCGGGTCTCCCGTCGCCCGGCGATCCCCAGGGCGGTGCCGTTCGTGCCGCGGGGTGCCGCCGGGGCGCAGTCTGGGTGGATGCTCGAGCCTCCCATCGTCCGTATCGCCGGGCCCATGGCCGAATCGGCACCACCTCCGCCGGGGTTCCCGTTCGTCGCCGCGGTCGCGCCGCTCGTGGTTGCGAGCGTGCTGTTCGTCGTGACGGGATCCCCGTTCATGTTGCTCATGGCGTTGTTCGGCCCCGTCATCGCGCTCGCGACACTCGCCGACGGGCGTCGGCAGCGTCGTCGGGCGGCACGCGCGGCGGCGGCGCGATTCGCCGCGGGCCTGGCCGACGCTGCCGCGCGTATCGCGGTCGCGCGCGAGGCCGAGTGCCGTCGCCGCGCCGCTTTCGTCGCTCTCGACCCGGCCTGGACGACATCCGACACCGCGCTCGTCGTCGCTGTCGGCCGGGGGGATGCCCCGAGCGGTATCGAGGTCGGCCGTGCCGGCTTCGCGGACGACCCGCCCGAGCTCGAGCGGCTGCGCGCCGACGCGGCGAGCATTTCCCGCGCCCCGGTGCTCAGCGTCGTCGACGCCGGTCTCGAGATCACCGGGTCCGCGGTGCGCCGCACGGCCGTCGCGCGCGCCCTCGCCCTGCGCGTCGCTGCGCGGTGGTCGCCCGCGACGACGCGTTGCGAAGTCCCGCCGGGGGAGGAGTGGGCGAGAAGGCTGCCCCACGAGACCGGCGAGGGGCCGCCAGGGCGCTACCGGTTCGTGACCGGCGAACGCGAGACGATCATCTGCTGGGGGCCCGGATGCCCTCCCGGGCTCATCCCTGTCGACGCGCGAGAGGCGGATGCCATGACCCGGGCCGCCGCCCGGCAGGCCGCAACGCGCCTCGCCGATGCCGCCCGCGCGGCGGGTCTCCGGCCGTCGGGCGCGGAACTTCCCGCCCGGGCCGAGCTCGGCGAGCTCCTAGCGATCCCGGGCGTTCGGCCGGGCCTGAGCGCGCCGCTGGGCGTCGCAGTCGACGGAATCGTCGTGATCGATCTCGTCGCCGACGGACCGCACGCCGTGGTCGCCGGCACGACGGGCGCGGGCAAGAGCGAGCTCCTCGTCTCCTGGGTGCTCGGTATGGCGGCCGGTCGTGCGCCGAGCGAGGTGTCGTTCATCCTCGTCGATTTCAAGGGCGGAGCGGCCTTCTCGCCGCTCGCGGCCCTTCCCCACGTCGTGGGCACGCTGAGCGATCTCGACGCGCCGTTGGCTCGCCGGGCGATCGAATCGCTCCGCGCCGAGGTGCGCCGTCGCGAACGCGCTCTCGCCGCGGCCGGTGCCCGGGCCGTCGACGATCTTCCCGTCGGCGAACTGCCGCGCCTCGTCGTGATCGTCGACGAGTTCGCGGCACTCGTCGCCGAGAGCCCGGACCTGCACGCACTCTTCGCCGATCTCGCGGCGCGCGGTCGCTCGCTCGGTGTGCACCTCGTGTTGTGCACGCAACGGCCGTCCGGGGTCGTGCGCGACGCGGTTCTCGCGAATGTCGGGATGCGGATTGCGCTGCGAGTCGCGGATCGTGCCGACAGCCTGGGCCTGATCGGCGACGACGCCGCCGCTCGGCTGCCTCCGCATCCGCGCGGGCGCGCCGTCATCGTCGACGGCACCGGTCGCCGCCGCATCGTGCAGGTGGCCCTCGCCGCACCCTCCGACATCGACCGGGTCGCGCGCGCGGCACCGGCCGGACCAGCGCCCCGGCCGTGGTGCGACCCGCTGCCCGCCGTCATCCCGCACGGCTCGCTCCCGGCCTCGGACGGTATCGCGTTCGGGCTGCGCGACCTTCCTGCCGAACAGCGGCAGCCGGTCGCGGCGATCCTGCCCCATCACGGTCACGTGCTCGTGCTCGGCGGGCCGGGGGCGGGCAGGTCGACCGCGCTCGATGCGATCGCGACGGGAGCGGATGCCGCGCGCTGGGCTCCCGCAGACCCCGTGGGGCTGTGGGCGGCGCTCGATCACCCCGCGGCGCTCGACGGCTGCGGGGTGCTCCTCATCGATGACCTCGACGTCCTGCTCGCGCGTTGCCCCGCCGACCATGCGGCCGAACTCGCGGACCTGCTGGCTCGTCTGCTGCGGGACGGGCCGGCCCGTGGCATCCGGGTCGTCGCCGCCGCACGCCGGCTCGCTGGTCCCGTGTACGGTCTCGCTCCGCTATTCGGAGCGCGACTGCTCTTGCGGCTCGGCAGTCGTGAGGATCACGTGCTCGCGGGAGGTGAGAGCGAGACCTACGATGCGCGGGCGCACCCCGGTGCCGGGATCTGGGACGGCGCGGCCGTGCAGGTCGCGCTGCCAGACGCCCCCGCGCGTGTCGCCGTCGAGGTCGCGCCGCCGGTCGTCGTCGACGTTCCCGAGCGCGGCGAGCTGGCCGTCGTCGCGTCACGCCCGCGGGAACTCGCCGGCCAGTGGGATCCGGCTCACGTGCGGGTGCGCGTGCTGGGCGAGGCGGACTCGGGGTCGCCGGTCATCGACTCCGGTCGCACGGTGCTGCTCGGGGATCCGGACGCCTGGCAGGCCGACTGGGCGATGCTCGCGCGGGCACGGCGCGACCTCGCGATGGTGATCCACGGATGCGGTGTCGCCGACCTCCGCGCGATCGCCCGCACCCGTCAGGTGCCGCCGCTGCTGGGCCCCGGCGAGGTCTGGCTCGTCGAGAACGGCCGGGTGCGCCGGGCGATCCTCGCCGCCGAGCGCCGATCCGACCTATGCGAGCACTGACTCCAGCGCGGTGGCGGCGAGACCGTGCGCGGTCGCGACGGGCTCGTTGACGACGTGGCCGGCGTGCACGTTGAGGCCCAGAGCGAGTGCCGCGTCGGACCGTAGCGCGTTTCGCCACCCCGAGTTCGCGATCGCCCGCACGTAGGGGAGCGTGGCGTTGGTGAGCGCGTAGGTCGAGGTGTGAGCGACGGCGCCCGGCATGTTGGCGACGCAGTAGAAGATCGACCCGTGCACGGGATAAGTCGGGTCGGCGTGCGTCGTCGGGCGGCTGTCTTCGAAGCATCCACCCTGGTCGACGGCGATGTCGACGAGAACGCTGCCCGGCCTCATGCGGCTCACGAGGTCGTTGCTCACGAGCTTCGGCGCCTTGGCTCCCGGCACGAGCACGGCTCCGATCACGAGGTCGGCGCTCAGGAGGGCACGCTCGAGTTCGAACGCGTTGGATGCGATCGTCACGATGCGGCCGGCGTAGTCGTCGTCCAGCTCGCGCAGTCGTTGGATGTTGGTGTCGAGCACCGTGACCTGGGCCCCGAGTCCGACACTGAGCGCGACAGCGTTCGTTCCGGCAACGCCCGCGCCGATCACGACGACGTTCGCGGGGTGCGTGCCCGCGACGCCGGGGACGAGCAACCCGGGTCCGCCGTGCGGTCGCAGCATCGCGTTGGCGCCGACGATCGGCGCGAGCCGGCCGGCGACTTCGCTCATGGGCGCGAGCAGCGGCAGCGAACGGTTGGGAAGCTGCACCGTTTCGTAGGCGATCGCGGTGACGCCCGACTCGACGAGCGCGGTCGTGAGGGCGGCTTCCGCGGCGAGGTGCAGGTAGGTGAAAAGCACGAGGCCCTCGCGGAAGTGCCGGTACTCCGGCTCGATCGGTTCCTTCACCTTGAGCAGCAGATCGGCGGTCTGCCAGATCTCCTCGGCTTCCGCGGCGATCGACGCACCGGCCGCGCGGTAGTCGTCGTCGCTGATCGACGAGCCGATGCCGGCCCCCTGCTGGATGATCACCTCGTGCCCGTTGGCGGCGAGTTCGTGCACACCCGACGGAGTCAAGGCGACGCGAAACTCGTTGTTCTTGACTTCTGCCGGAACGCCAACCCTCATGGCCGTCAGTGTAGGACCGCGCCGTGGAATCCGCACAGTTCGGCCGACCAGACAGCGGATTGCGTGAAATTCGTGTTACGAAGATGCGGAATAGTTCCGTCCGGGCCCGCCACTATGTCAGGATCGATTCACGCCGGAAGGAGTCAACAGATGCCCAGGTCGCTTCCCGAAGACCCGCTGGTCCGCCAGCTCATCAAACTGGCTCGCGCCTCGCAGGTGTCGCGCCGGGCGGTTCTCGCCGGGGGAGTGGGCAGCGCGACGGCTCTCGCTCTCGCCGCGTGCGTTTCCGGGCCGTCGGGGGCGCCGAAACCCGCGACCGACCAGTCGGACTCCGACCCGACGCTCGCCTGGGCGAACTGGCCGGGCTACATGGATGAGGACGAGGCGGGCGACTATCCGACTCTCGTAGCGTTCCGCGAGCAGACCGGCATCACCGTCGACTACCGCGTCGAGATCAACGACAACAACGAGTACTACGCCAAGGTGCGTGACCAGCTCGCGCTCGGCCAGGACATCGGGGCCGACCTCATCACCCTGACCGACTGGATGGCGGGCCGCCTCATCCGGCTCGGCTACACGCAAGCCTTCGACGACGCCAACATCCCGAACAAGGCGAACCTCATTCCCGACCTGCTGAACGTGGACTTCGATCCCGGCCGCACTCACTCGCTGCCGTGGCAAGGCGGTTTCGCCGGGCTGTGCTGGAACAAGGAAGCGCTGCCGAACGGACTGCGCACCGTCCACGACCTGTGGAACCCGAAGCTCGCGGGCAAGATCGTCGTGCTGAGCGAGATGCGCGACACGATGGGGCTCCTGATGCTCGACCACGGTGTCGACATCTCGCAGGACTTCAGCGAGGGCGACTTCAACGCGGCCCTCAAGGTCTTCCGCGACAAGGTCAGGAGCGGGCAGATCGGCGCGGTACGCGGCAACTCGTACACGCAAGACCTCATCAACGGCGACGCGATCGCCGGGATCGTCTGGTCGGGCGACGTCACGCTCATGAACAGCGAGGTCGGCCGCGACCTGTTCGAGTTCGCGATCCCCGAGGCGGGCGGCACGCTCTGGAACGACAACCTCATGATTCCCATCGGTTCCCCGCACAAGAAGAACGCCGAAAAGCTCATCAATTACTACTACGAGCCCGAGGTTGCGGCTGAGGTGGCGCTCTGGGTCAACTACATCACCCCGGTCGTCGGCGCGAAGGAGGCCGCGGTCGCGATCGACCCCGAGGCGGCCGAGAACCAGCTGATTTTCCCCAACGAGGAGACGCTGTCCAACGTGAAGACCTTCCGGACGCTCACCGGCGCCGAAGAGCAGTCGTTCAGCAACGCCTTCCAATCCGTTCTCGTGGGGGGCTGACACGAGCGGCCACGCGGCGGCGGCCGGCTCGGCATCGGGAGCCGACCTCCAGCTCGACGGCGTCAGCAAGCGATTCCCGGGTTTCACGGCGATCGACGAGCTGAATCTGACGATCCCCGCAGGCTCCTTCTTCGCGTTGCTCGGCCCGTCGGGGTGCGGCAAGACGACGACGCTGCGGATCGTCGCGGGCCTCGACGATCCCACGACCGGTCGCGTGCTCATCGGCGAGCGGGACGTCACCCGAATGCCGTCGTACCGGCGGCCGGTCAACACTGTCTTTCAGAGCTACGCCCTCTTTCCGCACATGTCGGTGCTCGAGAACGTGGCCTTCGGGCTCAAGAGGCGTAGCGTCAAGAATGCGCTCGCCCGCGCCCACGAAGCCCTGCAGATGGTCGAACTCGATCACATCGCGCAGCGCCGGCCCGCCCAGCTGTCGGGCGGGCAGCAGCAGCGCGTCGCGCTCGCCCGCGCCGTCGTCAACCGGCCGGCCCTGTTGTTGCTCGACGAGCCACTCGGTGCCCTCGATCTGAAGTTGCGCCGACAGATGCAAGTCGAGCTCAAAGACATCCAGACGGATGTCGGAATCACCTTCTTGCACGTCACCCACGATCAGGAGGAGGCCATGACGATGGCCGACACGATCGCCGTCATGAACAAGGGACGCATCGAGCAGCTGGGCGCGCCCGAGGAGCTCTATGAGCTGCCGCGGACGGCGTTCGTGGCGAACTTCCTCGGCCAGTCGAACCTCTTCGCGGGCCCCGTCGTGTCGACGAAGGGCGACACGATCGTCGTCGAGGTCGCGGGACGCAAGGTCGCCGTGCCACGGGAGCGGTCGCAACGCCATGCGGGCGACGTGACGATCGGGGTGCGCCCCGAGAAGCTGCGGCTGCACACGACCGACCCGGCGCCCGAGGCGGGCGTCAACGTGCTCGGACCGGGTCGCGTGTACGACGTCGCTTTCAGTGGGATGAGCACCCAGTATCTGATCGTCGTTCCCGGCCTGGGTACTCTCACGTTGTTCGCGCAGAATCTGGTCTCGGGGCCGGTCGTCGGTGTCGGAGCCGAGGTTTGGGTCACGTGGTCGGTCGACCACGGGTTCGGGGTCACCGACGAGCCGGACGAGGCCTTGCGGTTCGAGCCCGACGACGACACCCGGGCGATCGCGACCGCGAAGCGTCGCCGTATCGAGGCCGAGCTCGGGGAGTCCTGATGGCGTTCGGAGCCTTCGGCAACGCCCCCGGCGCTCCCGCCCCGGTCGACTCTGGACCCGTCCGCCGAAGCCCGATCGCACTCCTGCTCCTGCTGCCCGGAGTCGCGTATCTCGCGTTGTTCTTCGTCGTGCCCTTCGTCTCGCTCATCGTCACGAGTTTTCAAGCCCCCGATCCGTTCGGCGAGATCGGTCGATACGTCGCGGCGTTCCGCTGGGAGAACTACGTCGAGGTGGTCGCGGCCTATTGGCCGCAGATCGGCCGCTCGTTCGGGTTCGCGATCGCCGCGACGATCATCGCCCTGCTCGTCGGCTACCCGCTCGCGTACTTCATCGGGGTGAAGTTGCGGCGCTTCCCCTTGCTGCAGGCGCTCGCGCTCGTGCTCGTGATCGCGCCGTTCTTCATCAGTTTCCTGCTGCGCACATTCGCCTGGAAGCAGATCCTCTCCGACGAGGGCCCCGTGCTCGGGGTGCTGCAATCGCTCACGATCCTGCCCGACAGCGCTCGGCTGACGGGCACCGCGGGTGCGGTGATCTTCGGCATCGCGTACAACTTCATCCCCTTCATGACCCTGCCGATCTACACCTCGCTCGAGCGTCTCGACCTGCGGTACGTCGAGGCGGGGGGCGATCTCTACGCGAGCCCCGTGACGACGTTCTTCACGGTCACGTTGCCGCTGTCGATGCCGGGGGTGGTGTCGGGGACACTGCTGACCTTCATCCCGGCCGCGGGCGACTACATCAACGCCTCGAGCGATTTCCTCGGTTCCCCGGACACGGCGATGATCGGCAACGTCATCGAGGCCAACTTCTTGCGCGTCGAGAACTATCCGGTCGCGGCCTCGCTGTCGATCATCCTCATGGGGGCGATCCTGCTGATCGTGGGACTCTATATCCGGCGCGCCGGCACGAAGGACCTCGTGTGAACCGCGGTCTGAGGCTCGGGGTCGGCACGTGGGGTCTCGCGGTGTACGCGATCCTCGCGTTCGTTCTGCTGCTCACCCCGATCGTCTACACGATCGCGTTCTCGTTCAACGATTCGCTCAAATCCAACATCGTCTGGCGCGGCTTCACCTTCGAGAAGTGGACGACGATCTGCGTCGTCGAGAACGGTGCCGTGTGCGAGGCGTTCGCAACGAGCATCCTCGTCGGGGTCGTCGCGACGATCGCGGCGACGGTGCTCGGCACGGCGATCGCGATCGCGCTGGCACGCTATCGCTTGCGTTTCCGCGCCGCCGCCACTCTGCTCATCTTCTTGCCGATGGCGACACCGGAGGTCGTGCTCGGGGCGGGCCTCGCCGCCCAGTTCCTCGCCGCAGGGGTGCCGAAGGGCATCGGCACGATCATCCTGGCCCACACGATGTTCTGCATCAGCTTCGTCGTCGTCACGGTTCGCGCTCGGGTGTCGAGCCTCGACCCGGCACTTGAGGAGGCGGGACGCGATCTGTACGCGAGCCCGGGGCAGGTGTGGTGGCGCATCACCTTCCCGCTTCTGCTCCCGGGCATCGTCGCGGCCGCGCTGTTGTCGTTCGCTTTGTCGTTCGACGACTTCATCATCACGAACTTCAACGCGGGGGCGGCATCCACCTTCCCGACGTACGTCTACACGGCCGCGGCGCGCGGCATCCCGGCGGAGGCGAACGTCATCGCGACGGCCGTGTTCCTGCTCGCGATCGCCCTCGTCGTGGCGTCGCAACTGTTCTCCGCGGTACGGCGCACGCGCCTGGCGCGCAGCCGCTGAGGCGTACGTCGGGCGGCGGGAATCGTCGTCCCGCCCTCGGGGTTGCATCGAACATGGTGCGCGCAGTCGCGGCGACCGCCTACGGCGGAACCGAAGTCATCGATGTGATCGACGTGGATTCCCGGGCTCCCGGGCCCGACGAGGTGACGATCGCGGTGCGAGCCGCGGCCCTGAACCGCTGGGATGCGAAGCAGGCGGAGGGCGCGGCCGGCACCGATCCCGCGAAGCTGCCGGTGCGTCTCGGCAGTGAGGCGGCCGGCGTCATCACCGCTGCGGGGTCGGATGCCGTGAGCCTGGAGGGCGAATCTCTCGCGGTCGGCGACGAGGTCTACGGTCACAAGCTGCGCGGTGCGCAGGCGTCGGAACTCACCGTGAAGGCCGGGCTGCTCGTGCGGAAGCCGCCGGAGGCGTCGTTCGCGGAGGCCTCCGGATTGCTCGCCACCGGCACGACGGCCGTCCATGCGCTCGAGGCGGTGAGCGTCGCGGAGGGCGACACGGTGCTCGTGCACAGCGCGAGCGGCGCCGTCGGGCGGCTCGTGTCGCAGCTCGCCCGGTTGCGCGGCGCGCGCGTCATCGGCACGGCGTCCGCCCGCAACCACGAGGAGCTCCGCGGCCTCGGGGTTGAGCCGGTCGGCTACGGTGACGGGCTCGAAAGTCGGGTGCGGGCGATCGCGCCCGCGGGGATCGACGCCGCGATCGACACGGTCGGCACCGACGAGGCGATCACGGTGTCGCTCGCGCTGCTCGGCGACCCGGGGCGTCTCGTCACGATCGCCAACGCGCAGTTCGACGCCGTGCTGGCCGCCGGCGGGCACGCCATCGGCGGCGGAGCGGGGGCTGACCCGGGCACCGCGATCCGGGATGCCGCACGCCTGACCCTCGCCCGGCTCTTCGCCGACGGCGTGATCGAGGTGGATGTGGCGCGTACCTACCCGCTCGAGGAGGCCCGTGCGGCGTACGAGCAGCTCGTGACCGGCCACGCCGGCGGCAAAGTCGTGCTGGAACCGTAGGGACGTCTCAGATCGCGGCGCGGGCGAAGCACGCGTCGAGCACCTCGACGGCGTCGGCGAGCTGGGTGTCGGTGA
>CBFGZU010000073.1:0-9776 GCA_965653335.1 uncultured Pseudolysinimonas sp. | reverse complement strand
GGGCGGCGGATCGGCGGTCGGCGTGGGAGTCGGGGTGGGTGTTGCCTCCGGGGTGGGAGTGTCGCTCGGGGTCGGGCCTGCACTCGGGGTGTCGGAGTCGGAGGGCGACGGCTGCGGACCGGGGTTGCCGCCGCCGCTGAACAGGATGATGAGCAGCACGATGATGGCGATCAGCAGGGCCGCGCCGACGCCGACGAGGGTGTATAGCAGCGCCTTCGACTTCTGGCGTTCCTCGGCGAGTTCGCCGTCGGCCGCCGTGGTCTCGGGAAGCCGCTGGGTCGGGGTGTCGTCGGTCATCTGATCCTCGCGATCTCGCCGGACGCTTCCCCCGGACGGGTCACAGCATAGGGCTCGCGGTGAGTTCGCTGTCAACACCGAGCGACGGTGAGAATATTGCCGCAGCTCGAGCTGGCGCCGGGGGTCGGCACGTAGCTGCTAGAGCGTTTCGATCGCCTGCACGCGGCGAGCCGCGAAGAAGGCGCTCACCGCGGTGATGAGCGACATGGCCGCGAGCACGACACCCGGGTGCCACCATGCGTAGCCGACCGCCTCACCGAAGGTGAGGGTGAGCGGCAGCACGAAGCCCGAGATGATTGCCGCGATCGCGTAGGCGAACGAGATGGCCGAGTAGCGGATGCGTGCGCCGAACAGCTCCGACAGCAGTCCGCCGAGCGCGGCCCAGGCCATCGTCGGCAGGATTCCGCCGATGATCATCATGCCGACGAGCACCTCGAACGAGGCGCTCTGCAGCAGGAAGTAGATCGGGAACGCGACGAGCAGAGTGCCGATCGCCCCGATCAGCACGACGCGCGCCGAGCCGATGCGGTTCGCCCACGCCCCGAACAGCGGGATGGTGACGAGTTGCAGCAGAGCCCCGATCGTCGTCGCGGTGAGCAGTTGGACGTAGTCGTAGCCGAGTTTTTCCGCGCCGTACTGGAGGGTGTACGTGTTCATGAGCGAGTACGACCCGATGCCGAGCAGGGCAGCGCCGACGCCCAGGATGAGTGCGACCGGCTTGGTGCGGAACACCACAGCGAGCGGCACCCGCTCGCGCTGCCGCTTCTCGACGAGGTCGGTGAACACCGGGGTCTCGTCGATTCTGAACCGCAGCCACAGCGAGACGGCGAGCAGCGGGAACGCGATGAGGAACGGGATGCGCCAGCCCCACGACAGCAGGTCGTCCATGCTGAGCAGCAGCGGCAGCGACAGGTAGAGCGCTGCGGTGATGATCGAACCGATCGGCGACCCCAGCTGCGGGAAGGCCGCGTAGAAGCCGTGCTTCTTGACGTCGGCCGACTCGGTCGCGAGCAGGATCGCGCCGCCCCACTCGCCGCCGAGCGAGAAGCCCTGGATGAGGCGCAGCGTGATGAGCAACGCCGCGCCGAGGAATCCTGCGGTCGCGTAGTCGGGCAGCAGGCCGATGAGGCCGGTGGCGACACCCATGATGGTGATCGTCAGGATGAGCGTCATCCGCCGCCCGATGCGGTCGCCGAGGTGGCCGAACACGATCGCGCCAAGTGGCCGGGCGACGAAACCGAGGGCGTTGGTGAGGAAGGCGAGGAGCGTGCCGCCAAATTGGCCGAACGGTTCGAAGAACAGTGGTCCGAGAAAGAACGCGCTGAGGTAGGAGAAGACGTAGAAGTCGTAGGACTCGAGCGACGTTCCGACGAGCGATGCCCACAGCACCTTAATCGGGTTGCGCACCTTCGACGTCGTGGTGGGGGTCACGATCTGTGAGCCTAACGAGCAGTCGCGCTCGGTGCTGTCAACGCTCGACCCCGCCGACGAGGTCGGCGAGCTGCTTCGTCGGCGCGAGCCCGACGGCGGCGTGCAAGATCGCGCGGTAACGGTCGAGGACGTCGACCGCCGCCGCCTGATTCCCCATCGCGAGCTGCACGCGGATGAGGGTCGCCTGCGGGCTCTCCCGGAGCGGATCGATGCGCATCGCCGCCCGAGCCGCTGTCGCCGCCTCACCGAGGAGACCCTTCTCAAGCAGGTGCCCGGCGAGCGCTTCGAGAGCATTCATCCGCAAGTACCGCCAATCCTCGGCCTCCGGCAGAACCCAGTCGTCGTACCAGTCGGGGAGCAGCTCTCTCGACAAGGTGGCGATGGCCGTCGAACTCACGTCGGAGTTGCGGGTTGCGCCGGTGTGCATGAGGCGATGGGCGAGAGACTGCGCCTCGTGCAGGTCGATCACGATGCCCTCGGCCAGCCGAAGCCCGGTCGATGAGGACCGGATGACGGCACGCGCGGGCGGCTCGAGTCGCGTGATCGCCGATCGCAGGCTGTCGCCCGCCCGGCCCTCCGACACGTCGGGCCACATCGTGCCGGCGAGGGCGATGCGGGCGATGGCGCGATCCCGGAGCGCGAGGAACACCAGCAGCCGTTGTGAACCCGGCGACAGCTCGACAGATACCCCCTCGACGCGCAGGTCGAAAGTCTCGAGCACCGACATCTCGATCGCACCGGGTTCGGGCAGCAACTCTCCCGGCTCAGCCGACCTCTCGTGGGCGGCGACGATGTCGACGATGTCGAGCAGCTCGTGCGTCGAGAGCGGGTCCCAGGCCCGGCTCCACTCGTCGAGGGCCAGAATCGCGACCTCGAGCCCACGGCCCTTCTCGGTCGGCACGAAGTGCTCGACGCCATCCATCGCCGTTTCCACCGACAGGATGCCCGCGTCGACCAGAGAGGCGAGCCGCGAATCGAGCAGGTCGGGCGCGATACGGAGGAACGACAGAAACTCTTCGCGGCGCGTCGTGCCCCGCAAGAGCGCCTCGCCCATGAGGGGCAGGCTCCAACGTTCGAACTGCATGATGCTGAAGCACCCCCTGTCGGGTGGAGGTGCCTAGCCTACGCGTGTTTCGTCGGACTACCCGGCGGCGGCCGCCCTCGGTCGGGCGATACGAGTTCCACCCAGCAGGAGGGCGCCGACACCGGTGAGCAGGATCGCGGTGAGCGGGGAGGCCGGTGTCGATCCCGAGTTGGCGAGCGCACTGGGCCCGGCGACGAGCCGGGTACCGGGCGACCCGGGCGACCCGGACGACGCGGGCGGGGTTCCCCCCTCGCCCGTTTCGGTGGGAGGCGTCTCCTCTTCTTCGTCCGGCGGCACGACGACGACGGCCGGCGTGATGTTGGTCGTCATCCCCACCGAGCAGACGATGAGCGAACCTCCGCCATTGGCGGAATAGTTGCACTGCGAGACGGTGACATACAGGGCCGCGGTCGTCGTCGATCCTGCGACCACGAGGCACGTCAGCGAGCTGCCACCTTCGTTGACCGAGTTGTTGCACTGGTTGATCGCCGCGCCACTGGTCGTCGCCGGATCGGGGTTGCAGGCGCGCAGAACCGTGCCGCCGCCGACGAGCGAGTCATTGCACTGATTCACGGTCGCGCCGATCGCCGTGGCATCGCCGACGATGTTGTTGGTGATCGTCACCGAACAGTGCATCGATGCGCCGCCGCCGTCGAGTGACGAGTTGCATTGCGACACGCTCGTCACGAGCTCGGTCGACGACACCGTCGTCGGGCCCTCACAGGTCAGCGCCGTGTTGGCGGCACCGCTGCACCGCGTGTACGTCGTCGTCGAACTGGTGACCCCGGTTGCCAGGTCGAGGTTGTTGACGACGGCGACCGTGCAGTCCATGCCGAGACCCGGCGTATTGAACAGGCTGTCGCAGTGCGCGTACGGTGCGGCCTCAGCCGGTTGTGGCACTGGCCCGAAACTCGCGAACAACAGGGCGAGAGCCGCTGTCGCCACGATCATCCAGGTGCGACGCATCCCCCGATGCGCCGCACCCGTTCCGGCCAGGCCGGACCTCATGCTGCCTTTCCCCATGATTCCCCCCTACAAGATTGAGCATCCGTCGAGAGTGTGACGGCGCCGTGACGGGTGCGTGACTGATCCAGAACAGACCCGTCTGCCCCCGGCGCGGGCGACCGGAAAATCCCATAGGCTCGCTCCAACGACAGTGATCCGGCATCACCGGGGAGTCTCCGGAAGAAACTTGCGACATTCGACGAAATCGCCGCGGGGAGTAGAACCGGACGGGTGGGGCCCGTCATCGCCCAGGAAGAGCGGCGCATCCGCGGGGTGCGCAAGCGAGGTGGTACCGCGGTCCCTGTTTCTCGAGCAGGAGTCGTCCTCGTGGAGTGAAAACATCCCTTCGCGAGGAGCACGCCCATGCCGTATCCGTCGATCCCCTCGAGCCCCGATTTCCCCGAGATCGAGCGCGGCATCCTCGCCTTCTGGAAGGGCGACGACACCTTCCGCGCGTCGGTCGAGAACCGCGAAGGATGCCCGGAGTGGGTGTTCTACGACGGCCCGCCGTTCGCCAACGGCCTGCCGCACTACGGCCACCTGCTGACCGGCTACGCGAAAGATCTGTTCCCGCGCTATCAGACGATGCGCGGCAAGCAGGTGCATCGCCGATTCGGTTGGGACACGCACGGACTGCCGGCCGAGCTCGAGGCCGAACGCCAGCTCGGCATCACCGACAAGAGCCAGATCGAAGAGATGGGAATCGCGGCGTTCAACGAGACCGCCCGGTCGAGCGTGCTGACGTACACCAGGGAATGGGAGGAGTACGTCACGCGCCAGGCCCGCTGGGTGGACTTCGAGAACGACTACAAGACGCTCGACGTGACCTTCATGGAGAGCGTCGTCTGGGCGTTCTCGGAGTTGTACAAGAAGGGCCTCGCTTACGAGGGCTACCGGGTTCTGCCGTACTGCTGGCGCGACCAGACGCCGCTCAGCAACCACGAGTTGCGGATGGACGACGACGTCTACAAGATGCGGCAGGACCAGTCGGTCACCGTCACCTTCCCGCTCGTCGGCGAGAAGGCGGAGGCGCTCGGGCTCACCGGTGTGAAGGCCCTCGCTTGGACGACCACGCCATGGACTCTCCCCACCAACGCCGCGCTCGCCGTCGGCCCAGAGATCTCGTACGCCGTCGTTCCCTCCGCCGACGGGGTCTCGGAGTACTTGCTCGCCTGGGACACGATCGCGTCGTACGCCAAGGAACTCGGGTACGAGAACGCACAGCAGGCTCAGGATGCCGTGCAGGGTCGGACCTTCCTGGGAAGCCGGCTCGCCGACATCCAATACGACCGCCTCTGGGACTTCTACGCCGACGCCGAGGGGATGGGCAACGCGTGGCGCATCCTCGTGGCCGACTACGTCGCGACGGGCGAGGGCACCGGCATCGTGCACCAGGCCCCCGCGTACGGCGAAGACGACCAGGTGACGTGTGCCGCCGCCGGCGTCCCCGTCATCCTGTCGGTCGACGACGCCGGGCGCTTCCTGCCCGAGGTGGCGGATGTCGCGGGCCTGCAGGTGTTCGAAGCCAACCCGCTGCTCGTCAAGAAGCTGCGCGACGACGGACGGCTTCTGCAGGTGAAGTCGTACGAGCACTCCTACCCGCACTGCTGGCGGTGCCGCAACCCGCTCATCTACAAGGCCGTGTCGTCGTGGTTCGTGCGCGTGACCGACATCAAGGACCGCGCGGGAGTGCTCAACCAGGAGATCACCTGGGTACCCGACAACGTCAAAGACGGCCAGTTCGGCAAGTGGGTCGCCAACGCCCGGGACTGGTCGATCTCGCGCAACCGGTACTGGGGGTCGCCCATCCCGGTGTGGAAGTCGGACGACCCGGAGTTCCCTCGCGTCGACGTCTACGGCTCGCTCGCGGAGCTCGAGCGCGACTTCGGCACCCTGCCGCGCAACCCCGCCGGCGAAGTCGACCTGCATCGCCCCTACATCGACGACCTCGTGCGGCCCAACCCCGACGACCCCACCGGCGCGTCGATGATGCGCCGCATCCCGGATGTTCTCGACGTGTGGTTCGACTCCGGGTCGATGCCGTTCGCGCAAGTGCACTACCCGTTCGAGAACGCGTCGTGGTTCGAGTCGCACAACCCCGCCGACTTCATCGTCGAGTACATCGGGCAGACTCGCGGCTGGTTCTACGTCATGCACGTGTTGTCGACGGCGCTCTTCGACCGTCCGGCCTTCCGCAACGTCATCAGCCACGGCATCGTGCTCGGCAACGACGGGCAGAAGATGTCGAAGTCGCTGCGCAACTACCCCGACGTCAACGAAGTCTTCGACCGCGACGGCGCCGACGCGATGCGCTGGTTCCTCATGTCGTCGTCGGTGATCCGCGGCGGCAACCTCGTCGTCACCGAGGAGAGCATCCGCGGAGGCGTGCGCGAACTGCTGCTGCCGCTGTGGTCGACCTACTACTTCTTCACCCTCTATGCGAACAGCGCCGCAGGGTACACCGCGAGCCGACTCACCGACTCGAAGAATGTGCTCGACCGCTACATCCTCGCCAAGACCCGGGAGGTGCTCGTCGAGGTGACGGCGCACCTCGACGAACTCGACAGCCCGTTCGCTGCCCAAGCCTTGCGGGACTTCGGCGACGTGCTCACCAACTGGTACGTGCGCCGGTCGCGCGATCGCTTCTGGGACGGCACCGATCGGGATGCCTTCGACACGCTGTACACCGTGCTCGAGACGCTGTGTCGCATGGCCGCCCCGCTGTTGCCGCTCGTCACCGAGGAGATCTGGAAGGGTCTCACGGGCGGTCGCAGCGTGCACCTGGAGGACTGGCCGCGGCCGGACGAGTTTCCGTCCGATCCCGCGCTCGTCGCCGCGATGGACCGGGTGCGCGAGATCGCCTCCGCCGGTCTCGCGCTGCGCAAGGCGCAGAAGCTGCGCGTGCGTCTGCCGCTCGCCCGGTTCACCGTCGTCTCCGCCGACCCGGCGGCGCTCGAGCCGTACCGCGACATCCTCGCCGACGAGCTCAACGTGCGTGCCGTGGAACTCGAGCCGTTGCGCGAGTCGAGTCTTGCCGAACACGGCATCGAGCGCCGGCTCACCGTCAACGCTCGCGCCCTCGGGCCGCGGCTTGGCAGCGACGTGCAGCGCGTCATCCAGGCAGCCAAGTCGGGGGTGTGGACGAGCGAAGGCGACACCGTGATCGTCGACGGCACCACACTGCAGCCCGGTGAGTACGATCTCGTGCTCGCGACCGCCGATCCGGATGCCGCCGTCGCCTTCGTGGGGGACGGCGGGTTCGTCGTGCTCGACACCGCCGTCACCGCCGAGCTCGAAGCGGAGGGGCTCGCGCGCGACGTCGTCCGGGTCGTGCAGCAGGCGCGCAAGGACGCCGGCCTCGACGTGTCGGATCGCATCGCTCTGGCGATCGTCGGCGATGCGGCTGCCGTCGCGGCAGTCGAGAGGCATCGCGATCTCATCGCCGCGGAAACCCTCGCGACGACCCTCGCGACGAAGCCGGGGGAGAATGGAACGACGACCGTGGGAACCGGATCCACGGTGACGATCGAACTGGAGCGCGTGTGACCGACTCCGCTTTCGACGGCGAGGAGGCCGCCTTCGACGAATACGCGGCCGAAGCCGACGAGGTCTACGCCGAACTGCTCGTGCGCATCGGCGAGGCCGCCCCGCAGCCGCGGCTCGAGCCGACCCGTCGGGCGTGCGAGCTGCTCGGCGACCCCCAACGGTCCGCCCCGGTCATCCACATCACCGGCACCAACGGCAAGACGTCGACATCCCGCATGATCGAAGCGATCCTGCGGGCCGCGGGGCTCAAGACCGGCCTGCTCACGTCGCCGCATCTGGTGCGGGTCAACGAGCGCATCGTCATCGACGGGGTTCCGGTGTCGAACGAGGCGTTCGTGCGCAATTGGCGCGACATCGCCCCGTACCTCGCGATCGTCGACGCGGAACTCGTCGCGGCGGGCGACGAGCCGCTGTCGTACTTCGAGGCCCTCACGGTGCTCGGTTTCGCGATCTTCGCCGACGCCCCTGTGGATGTCATGGTGCTCGAAGTCGGCATGGGCGGCGAATGGGACTCCACCAATGTCGCCGACGGTCAGGTCGCCGTGTTCACGCCGATCGCGCTCGACCACCAGGCGCGGCTCGGCAACACCGTCGCCGAGATCGCCCGCACCAAGGCCGGCATCATCAAGCCCGCCGCGACGGTGGTCACGGCGATGCAGTCGCTCGAGGCGATGGACGAGTTGCGGTCGGCGGCGGAGCACGACGAAGCGTCGATGGTCATCGAGATGGTCGACTTCGCCCTCGAATCGACAACGGTCGCCGTCGGCGGGCAGGTCATCACCGTGCGCGGGCAGGCCGATAGCTACGCCGACCTCTTCCTGCCCCTCTACGGCGACTACCAGGGGCAGAACGCGGCCGTCGCGGTCGCTGCGGTCGAGGCGTTCCTCGGCGGGGGCAGCGTGCCGCTGAGCACCGACGTTCTCGCCGAAGGACTCGCCGAGGCGACCTCCCCCGGACGCTTGCAACTGATCGGCATCGAGCCGACCGTTCTCGTGGATGCCGCCCACAACCCGCACGGCGCGCGTGCCCTGGCGGGGGCGATGACCGAGTACTTCGACTTCGAGCAGATCGCGATCGTCATCGCAGTGCTCGGCGACAAGGACGCCCACGGAGTGTTCGCCGAACTCGCTCCCATCGCGTCGCGGTTCTATGTGACCCGGTCGCACTCGGAGCGGGCGACCCCCGTCGATGAGCTCGCCGCGGTCGCGCACACGGTCGTTCTCGAGGAGTCGGTGCTGCAGGTCGACGACTTCTCGGAGGCCGTCGACGCCGCCCGGGAGTGGGCGGGCGCCGCGACCGGTCGTGCGGTGCTCATCACCGGCTCGATCACCCTCGTCGGGGAAGCCCTCGCGCTCGCCGACGCCGGAGGCTGGAAGCCGTGAGCGTCACCCCCGACGAGACCTCGCCCGTCACCGGCCGGCCCCGACGACCGCGACGTGAGCGCGGAGTGACCGAAACCCTGCTGTCGATCGTGCTCATGCTCGAAGCGGTGGTTCTGTTCTTCGCGACGCTCGCGTTCAACGGGCTCAGCGACATCCCGGACGGCATCGTCCTCGGCGTCGGGGGCGGGCTGATGGTGCTGTTCGCGGTCGTGGCGTTCGTGCAGCGATACCCGTGGGGTGTCGTGCTCGGCGGCATCCTGCAGGTCGTGCTCATCGCCACGGGTGTCGCGCACGGGTTCATGTTCGTGATCGGCGCGGTGTTCGCCGGGCTGTGGGTGTGGTGTCTGGTGCGCGCCCGGCGCATCGAAGAATTGCGGCGCAGCGCCGCAGAAGGAGAGGACGCATGAGCGTCGAAGAAACTTTGGTACTGGTCAAGCCGGATGGCGTGGCCCGCAACCTGACGGGTGAGATCCTGCGCCGGATCGAGGCGAAAGGCTACTCGCTCGTCGACCTGCGGATGGTGCAGCCGGAGCGGGAGCTGCTCGCCGCGCACTACGCCGAACACGAGGGCAAGCCGTTCTATGAGCCCCTCGTCGAGTTCATGGAGTCGGGCCCCGTCGTCGCGATGCGCGTCGCCGGCAACCGGGTCATCGAAGGTTTCCGCGTGCTCGCCGGCACGACCGACCCGACGCTCGCCGCCCCCGGCACCATCCGCGGCGACCTCGGTCGCGACTGGGGACTCAAGGTGCAGCAGAACCTCGTCCACGGCTCGGACTCGCCCGAATCTGCGGCACGGGAGCTCGCCCTCTGGTTCCCCGCCCCCTGACGGGCGAACGGCATCGGCGTGAGGCGCCGCGCGAACGGCTCGACCGCTCGTCGCGGCGTCAAGGCGACCATGCGGGTGCGGTAGAGTTATCAGTCGGTCCGGCTTCGGCTTGGGCCATTGGGGTATGGTGTAATTGGCAACACGGCTGAGTCTGGTTCAGTTGTTCTTGGTTCGAGTCCAGGTACCCCAGCGTTGAGAAAACCCC
>CBFGZU010000072.1:0-10050 GCA_965653335.1 uncultured Pseudolysinimonas sp. | reverse complement strand
ACAGGCCGCTACCGCAAGTCGCGCATCCGGGCGCTCTTCTCCCTGTCGCCGCGGGAGCGGCGTTCGAACCAGATCCCGACGGTGATGAGGATGAACCCCGCCGAGCCCGCCGCGACGTAGAAGATCACCGGGTCGATGTCGCGCCCGGCCACGAGCACGACGAGGATGACGAGGATCTCGACCCCGAACGTCACGAGGCTGAGCACGAAGGGAGCGGCGAACCGCAGGAGCGCCCCGAGAAGCAGAGCCGCGAGGGCCAACCCGAGCACGAGGATCGCCCGCCACGTCGCCGGATTGGTGCCCGTCGCGAGCACCGACGGCAGCACCGTGACGACGATTCCTGGGGCGAGCACCGTCCACGAGCGCGCGAAACCGACGGGCCACGACGCGAGGGTGCCGCGCGTCGCAACCGAACCGCCCGTCGAAACTGGGTCACCCGTCGAAACTGGGCCACCCGTCGAAACCCGGCCGTGCCGCAACACGAGCACGCCGGCCCCGACGAGGGCCAGCCCGAGCGGCAGCGAGAACCACTCCACGTTGAGGTCGCGCACACTCCACCCCGCGACCGCGACGCACCAGGCGGCGAGGAACACCAGCCACGTCGGCGGCAGGATCGTCGGCGCGGAGCCGTCCGACGCGGCCCGTGCGCGCAGCACAGTGACAAGCATGAACGCCAGCAGCGCGAGGGTCAGGCCCCACAGCATCCACATCGGAGCGACCCCCGGGGCGACCGCAGAGATCGGACCGACGATGAGGAACACGAGCGCGGGCACGAGCAGCCACCGGTGCGTCGGGCGCAAGTGACGACCCGCTTCGGCCGCGAGGATGGCGGCGACGACGCTGAAGACGAGCACCGGCCACACCACGAGGTCCGGGTGGCCGAGACCGAGATCGTCAGCCTCAAGCCCGTAGCGCACCGCTTGTACGGTCCCCGCCGCGGCGGCACCCAGCGAGGCAACGAGCACGGGCACGCGCAGTACGGCGAGGCGCCCGCCGTCGCCCGCCCGCTGCAACAAGGCACCGATCGTGAGGAAGACGGCGGATGCCGCGAGCAGCGCGAGGGCACGCCACGCCACGGCGGCATCCTCACCCGAGCCGCTGATCGCAAGAACGACGAGCGACGTGACGATCCCGATCGCGAGCCCGGGAGCCACGAGCGCCGCGCCGCTGCGGCCGCGCAGCGTGAGCACGACACCGATGACGACGGCCGCGACCGCGGGCGGGTAGACGTAGGGCTCGACATCGCGGATGCCGACGAGCCCCCACACGCACCACAGCGCCGCCGTCCAGCTTCCGGCGGCCAGCCACCAGCCGTAGCGCCGCTTCGCGAAGACGCCCGCTCCCGCGGCACCGATGCCGATGATGAGGAACACGAGCAAGGAGGTGCTGAGATCGGGGGTCTCGAGCACGAGGGAGAGCAGCGCGGCGATGCCGCCCGTGACGAGAGCCGAGATCTCGATCCAGATCCGCACCGCCGCGGCATCCTGTTGGGCGATATCGCCTCGCCGGAGCGAGTCGGCGATGAGCGGAGTCGTCGGCAGCACGATCGCGACGATCGTCGCGATCACGGGAAGCGTCACCGGGGCGCCACCTCCGCCGTTCCAGGCGGGCACGATGCCCGTCTCGATGATGCGCGGGATGACGTTGACGACCACGACCGCGAGCGACGGCAGCAGCAGCGCAGCGGCTCCGCTGCGCACGATCGGGGTCAACCCGGGCCGGCGCGTGAGCGTCAGCGTGAGGGCGAGGGCGAAGATCGCAGCGTTCGCGAGCGCCGTCTCCCATGTGCGTTCGGCGATGACCGTCGCCACCCCGACCACGAAGGGCACGGCGGTGACGCCGAGCACGGCGTACCAGAGCGGCGCCCGCACCCGGCGCACGAGGGTGACGACGAGCGCGAACACTGAGGCCGCTGTCGCGGTGTACGAGTTCACCGGAATCGCGTCGAGGCCCAGCAGGTCGAGACCGCGAGCGATGAGGATGAGCGCGTACCCGTAGCCGACGACGACGTAAAACGGCCGGAGTGCCGACGGCATCGCCATGGCGAGCACCGCGAGAACCGCGACGAGGGCGGCACCGGCGACGACCGTGACCCGCTCGTCGCCCCACGACACGAAGCCGGTGTGGATGAGGATGGCATGCGCGGCGACGACCAGCGGGGCACGTAGCGTCAAGGCGGCTGCGCGCAGTCGCGGCACGAACAGCACGGCGAGCACGATCCCGAGGGCGATGACGACGCCGGCGACGAGCTGCCCCGGACGGGAGAGCGCCGACCAGCCCGGCACGGCGGTCAGGGTCGCGGCGAGGAGCCATGCCGCGAGAATGAGCCACGGTCGGGTGGGCTTCCCATCCCGGTGCACCCCCCACGCGAGCCCGAGCACCCCGAGTGCCGCCGCGCCGATGCCGAGGATCGCGGCGAGACTCCAGTCGGCGGGCACCATCGAGACGCTCTCCATCGGTTCGAGCCAGAACGGCGGATCCGCCGCCGGCCCGTCGCTCGGAGGCAGCACGCCGTAGGTCAGCCCTCCCAGCACGGGAGAGAGGAACTGCAGCGCGGCGCTCAAGACCGCGGGCACCGCGGCGCCGAGCGCCACCACGAGAGCCCCCACCCGCAGCGGCCCGCGCCGCACCGAGGCCGGCCACGGGACGACGGCAAGGGCCGTGATGGCCACAGCGGCTGCGGTCGGAGCGAGGGCGAGCAACCAGGCATCGGTGCGCAGGTCGAGAGCGAAAGGCAGGATGCCTGCGGCCGCAGTCGCGAGGGCGCCGACGGCGAAACTCCAGGCCGCGGGGGCGAGGGTGCGGGTCGCGAAGCCCGCGAGTGCGGCGAGTACCACGCAGACGAGCGCGGCTCCCAGCACCCAGGACGTCTGGTCGGGGGCCGGCACAAACGGCAACCCGAGCACCGCGATCGTGCCGAAGAACGCGGCGGCGACGCACATCGTGACCCGGTCGGCGAGCAACGGGGCGTCGAAACGCACGTTCAGGCGTCGTGCGACCTCGAAGCCGAGGAGCGCGACGGCGACGGAACCGAGGTGCCCGGTGATCGCCGACCAGGGGCCGTCGATGGCGTAGCCGAAGAACGCCGGGACGAAGACCAGGCCCACGAGTCCCAGCCAGAGCCAGGTGCGCAGCCTCACGAGCACCGCGATCAGCAGTGTCAGCAGCGAGGCGATGAGCGTCGAGATGGCGGCGAACGTCCAGGCGCTGACACCGTCGGGAACGATCTCCGAGATCGCCCAGATGTCGAGGGCGACGAACACCATCGCGAGAGCTCCGACCGCTTCCGCCGAGAACGTCAGCTTGACGCGTGCGAGCAGCCAGGCGAAGCCGAGGAAGACGATCGTGACCGCGGCGATCACGAACCGGCGCGCCGAGATGTCGACATCGACGTTGAAGAAGCGGAACACGACGATCGCGACCGCCACGAGCACCGCTCCCGCGATCGCGAGCACCGACTGCAGGCTCACCTGCGAACGGGATGCCGTGGCTGCGGCGATCGGCTGTGCCGTCCCCGGCATCCCACTCGCAGGCATCCCGCCCGCAGGCATCCCACCTGCGGGCATCCCACCTGCAACGGCCGTCGTCGTCGCGGCGGGCTGCCCGGACGGCGGCGAGGCGGGCGCCGCCTTCGTCGGGAGCCGCCCGATGATCTCCTGGCGCCGGGTCAACAGCTCGGCGGCCTCAGCCGACACCATGTGGAGCTCGGCCGCGACCTCGCCCACGAGGATCGCGCCGCAGTGCGGGCAGTGGTCCGCGTCGACCGGGCCGCGTTCGCACCGCGGGCACGAGGTCGAACTGCGAAGGTACTGGGCTGCTGCATCGCTCCACGCCATCCCCGAAGTCTAGGGATACTCGGGTGTGCTCGGATCGACAAACGGCGATCCTGGGGAATACGCCCGTGTCGCCCGGGTTGAACGTCGGTGACCTGAGTGAGGATGGACGGCATGACGCTGAGTACGACGGGGAGCGCCCCGACCGAGAAGACCGACGCCGCCGAGAAGACTCCCGACGAGCAGCTCGCGTACTTCCACGAACGTCGCGAGCTCGCCGTCACTCAGCCGCTCGGCAGTCTCGCCCTCACGACGGCTCAGCTGGTCGAAGCCGAGCAGACGATCTGGGGGGTGCCGGGCCGGTGGGCGCCGCTGCCCGCCGGCCAGTCGGGTCTCACCGTCATCGCGGCGGCCGCCGACGGCATCCGCGTCGATGGTGAACTCGTCGACGGCGAGACGATCGTGCGGGGCAAAGACGACCCGAACCCGGGCGATGTGGTCTTCAGCGACACCGTGCGCGGGGCTGTCATCACCCAGTCGGGCGGCGGCTACGCATTGCGTGTCTGGGATGCGAAATCGGAGGCGATCGAGAACTTCGGCGGCATCGACGCGTACCCGTACGACCCCGACTGGATCGTGACCGCGGCGTGGGAAGAGAACCCCGCAGGTACGACGATGGGCTTCCAGCACATCAAAGACGACGAGGAGTCGAAGCACAGCCCGCGCGAAGAGGTCATCCCCGGCAGCATCCGCTTCACCCGCGACGGCGTCGACTACGACCTCGTTGCCTTCAAAGCCGGCCGTGCCCTGCAGCTCGTGTTCGCCGACGCGACGAGCGGCGACACCACCTACAGCGTCGGGCGGTTCCTCTTCGTCGCCCCCAACCCCGACGGCACCATCACGCTCGACTTCAACCGCGCCATCCTGCCGCCGTGCGCGTTCTCCTACGCGTTCAACTGCCCCCTGCCGCCCAAACAGAACCGCTTCGGCATCCCGATCGAAGCGGGGGAGAAGAACGTGCTCGCGAAAGACGGGTCACTGCTGCACGGGTGACCAGGCGTGACCGCCGAGCGTCGGCGCGCCCCGGCAGACTGGGGTGGTGTTCATCGCCCTCCGGTCGACCCTGCCGGGGGTGATCGCGACCGACTTCGCCGACGATGGAACTCCGGGTGTCTCGACGATCGTCGACCCGGGCTATCTGGCGACTTGGATCGCCGCGCGCGAGCCCGAGCGGCCGCGGTGGGTGTGGAACGACACCTCCCGCTGGTATCCGCCGCTCCTCGCCGCCGGAGTTCGGGTCGAACGGTGCGTCGACCTGCGGTTGTGCCGCACGATCCTGCGTAACGCTGTCGCGACGGCATCCTCGGCCCTCGCGACCGCCGAGCGGGATGCCTGGGACGCGCCGCCGCCCACAGCCGCCCGAGCACGGCAGACCGACGCGCTCTTCGACCTCGAACCGCCGGCTGACGACGACGACTCGGTCGCCGAGTGGCAGCGGCAGCGAGATGCCGTGGCGGGGGCCGGCGACGCCGGGCGCCTCGCCCTGCTGCTCGCCGCGGAGAGCGTCGGGGCGCTCGTCGCCGCCGAAATGACGTTCGCCGGGTTGCCGTGGAGTGTCGAGGAGCACGACCGGGTGCTCACGCACGCCCTCGGCCCCCGCATCCCGAATACCCGCCCGGCGCGGCTGGAGGCGCTCGTCGAGCGGCTGCGCGACTTGCTCGACGCGCCGACTCTCAACCCCGACTCGCAGCAAGACCTGCTGAAGGCGCTGCAGAACGCCGGATTCCGGGTCGAATCGACGAGCAAATGGGAGATCCGCGAGATCGACCATCCCGCTGTCGCCCCCCTGCTGGAGTACAAGTCGCTGTCGCGGCTGCTCACCGCGAACGGGTGGCACTGGCTCGAGGAGTGGGTGCGCGACGGCCGGTTCCGCCCCGTGTATGTGCCGGGTGGAGTCGTGACCGGGCGGTGGGCATCCGACGGCGGGGGAGCGCTGCAACTGCCGAAACAGGTGCGATCGGCCGTCGTGCCCGACCCCGGATGGCGGTTCGTCGTCGCCGACGCGTCGCAACTCGAGCCGCGCGTGCTCGCCGCGATGTCGGGCGACCGCGCGATGGCCCGCGCCGGCCAGGCGAACGACATGTACCAGGGCATGGTCGACACCGGCGCCGTCGAGACGCGCGAACAGGCGAAGTACGGGATGCTCGGCGCGATCTACGGGGGCACGACCGGCGAGAGCGGGCGGATGCGGCCGCGGATCGAGAAGGCGTTTCCTGCCGCGATGGCGTTCGTCGAAGCCGCGGCGCGCGCGGGCGAGCACGGCGATGTCGTCTCGACCTGGCTCGGCCGGTCGTCACCACCCGGCGAAAAACTCGGGTACGACGAAACCGCCACCGAGGTGCAGAAGCGCCGCACCCAGCAGCGTGCCGCGGCGTGGGGACGGTTCACCCGCAACTTCGTCGTGCAGGGTACCGCCGCCGAATGGGCGCTGTGCTGGATGGGGTCGCTCCGGCGCCGACTGTGGAGTTTCGAGGGTGGGACGCTCGTCGAGAAGCCGCACCTGGTGTTCTTCCTCCACGACGAGCTGATCGTGCACACCCCCGCGCAAGCCGCCGAGGATGTCGCGGTGGCGATGCGGGAATCCGCCGCGGAAGCGGGACGGTTGCTGTTCGGGAGAGCACCGGTGGAGTTCGCTGTCTCCGTCGCGATCGTCGATCGCTACTCCGACGCGAAATGACATCCTTGTGATTCCGGGTCGGGCCCGGCATAATCTTCTTGAGCCATAACTCGCCATTCCCAGGTCGATGGGGAAGTCGCATCCTGACGAATGGAGAGAGAAGTGGCTGCTGTGCAATCGAAGATCGCGCGCGGAGTGGTCTACATCCATTCTGCGCCGAGCGCGTTGCGTCCCCACGTCGAGTGGGCGGCGGGCCGCGCCCTTGGTCGTGCCGTCAATTTCGACTGGCGCGACCAGCCCGTGCTCAAGGGTGCGTTCCGTACCGAGTACTTCTGGGAAGGCGACCGGGGTGCCGGTGCCGCCCTCGCCTCCGCGCTGCGCGGCTGGGAGCATCTGCGATTCGAAGTCACCGAAGATGCCGGCCTCGGCACCGACGGTGGTCGATGGATGCACACCCCCGACCTCGGCATCTTCTACGCCCAGACCGACACCGTCGGCAACCTCGTCGTCCCCGAAGACCGCGTGCGCGCGGCGATGGAGTCGGCCGGTTCAGACGCCTTCGAGCTGCACCGCGAACTGCGGCTCGCGCTCGGGCAGGCTTGGGATGACGAACTCGAGTCGTTCCGCCTCGCCTCCGAAGAGTCGCCCGTCATTTGGCTCCACAAGGTCGGTTGAGATGCGCGACTCGGCCGGCATGCGCGTCCCCGTGACCACCCATATCCTCCACGACGAGGTCGCCGAGATTCTGACGGCCGACGTCATCCTCGACACCTCATCCCTCGCCCCGCTCGGGGCCGACGGCGAAGGGGACTGTGCCATCCACGACGGCTGCCGCCCCATCCACTGACCCCCTCCGGACCCCCCAAAGAGGCTGTTTGCCCGAGAACGTGCCCATTCGCCCCCGCGAGACCACGTTCTTGGGCAAACAGCCGGTCTGTCAGCCCTCGTAGGAGCGGATGGCGACGACGGCGTTGTGGCCGCCGAAGCCGAACGAGTTGCTGATCGCGAGTTGCGGGGCGTCACCGAGGGCGTGCGGCGCTGTCGGCACGAACAGGGGGATGTCGGGGTCCTGGTTGTCGAGGTTGATCGTCGGCGGGGCCGTGCGGCTCTGCACCGCGAGCACCGTGATCATCGCCTCGAGCGCGCCCGTGCCGCCGAGGAGGTGCCCGTGCGCGCCCTTCGTTGCCGACACCGGGATCTCGTGCACGCGGTCGCCGAAGACGGCGAGCAGTGCCTTGTACTCGGCGATGTCGCCGACGGGCGTGCTCGTCGCGTGGGCGTTGATGTGGGTGACGTCATCCACCGTCGCGCCGGCCTGGTCGAGGGCCGCGAACACCGCACGCGCGGCTCCGCGACCCTCGGGGTCGGGAGCGGTGATGTGGTACGAGTCGCTCGTCACGCCGCCACCAGCGATCTCGGCGTAGATCTTCGCTCCCCGAGCCTGCGCATGCTCGAGCGTCTCGAGCACGAGCGTCGCCGCGCCCTCGCCCATGACGAACCCGTCGCGGTCGACGTCGTAGGGGCGCGAGGCGCGGGTCGGGTCGTCGTTGCGGCGCGAAAGCGCCTGCATCGAGGAGAACGACGCGAGGGTGATCGGGTGCACGCACGATTCGGTGCCGCCGGCCAGGATGATGTCGGCGTAGCCCTGCTGCAGATGGTCGTAGGCGTTGGCGATCGCCTCGGTGCTCGACGCGCACGCCGAGACGTCGGTGCGGGCGAAGGCGCGGGCATCCAGGTCCATCGACACGGCAGCGGATGCCGCATTCGGCATGAGCATCGGCACCGTCATCGGCAGGACGCGACGCGACCCTTTCTCGCGGAGGGTGTCCCACGCGTCGAGCAGGGTCCAGAGGCCGCCGATGCCAGTCGAATACTCGACCCCGATGCGGGTCTTGTCGATGTCGGGGGCGCCGGCATCCGCCCAGGCCTCGCGAGCCGAGATCAGCGCGAACTGCGAACTCGGGTCCAGGCGCTTCGTCTCGACGCGCTCGAGCACCTCCGACGGCCGCACCTTCGCCTCCATGGCGAACGTGACCGGCAGATCGTACATGCTCGCCCATTCGTACTCGAGCGAGTTGGCACCCGATTCGCCCGCGAGGAGGGCGGTCCAGGTGTCCGGGGCGGTACCACCGAGGGGCGTGGATGCGCCGATCCCGGTGACGACGATTCGCTTGGTCATTCGATTCCCGTGTTCCGTATTGGTTGCCGTGAGGCAGGGCGGGGGC
The DNA here is from genome assembly GCA_965653335.1 of uncultured Pseudolysinimonas sp. Classification (GTDB taxonomy): domain Bacteria; phylum Actinomycetota; class Actinomycetes; order Actinomycetales; family Microbacteriaceae; genus Pseudolysinimonas_A. The sequence goes on along the minus strand of CBFGZU010000072.1, from coordinate 1,375 downwards.
TTTCACCCCCACCCAGATGTCTTAGCCCTGGGCCTTGACGATGAAGCTGACGGCGTCGCCGACGGTGACGAGGTTCTTGACCTCTTCGTCGGGGATCTTCACGTCGAACTTCTCTTCGGCGTTGACGACGATCGTCATCATCGAGATGGAGTCGATGTCGAGGTCGTCGGTGAACGACTTGTCGAGCTCCACGCTGTCGGTCGCGATGCCGGTCTCGTCGTTGATGAGCTCGGCGAGGCCCGCGAGGACCTCTTCGGTGGACAGTGCCATGGTGCTTCTCCTTGGGGTATCAGGTGTAGTGGATCAGAAGATTCGGATGACCGGAGTCGAGTCTATTAGGCGACTCAGGGCAGCCGGACGACCTGGGCACCGTAGACCAGGCCCGCGCCGAAACCGATCTGCAGGGCGAGCCCGCCGCTCAGCTCCGGGTGCTCCTCGAGCAACCGGTGGGTGGCGAGGGGGATGGATGCGGCCGACGTGTTGCCCGTCGTCTCGATGTCCCGGCCGATGAGCACCGTCTCCGGGAGCTTCAGCTGCTTGGCGAGTTCGTCGATGATGCGCATGTTCGCCTGGTGGGGGATGAACGCGGCGAGATCATCCGCGGTGATACCGGCGGCGTCCAGCGCCTGCTTGGCGACCTTCGCCATCTCCCAGACCGCCCAGCGGAAGACCGTCTGGCCGTCTTGGCGCATCGTCGGCCACGGCTTCACCTTGTCGAGGTACTCCTCGAAGGTGCCGTTCATGCCGACGGCGTCCCACTTGGAGCCGTCCGATCCCCAGACCGAGGCCGAGATGCCGGGCTCGTCGGCCGGGCCGACGATCGCCGCGCCTGCGCCGTCGCCGAGCAGGAACGAAATGGAGCGGTCTTCGGGGTGCACGTACTGCGAGAGCTTCTCGGCGCCGACGACGAGCACGTACTCGGCAGCGCCGCTGCGGATCAGGGCGTCGGCCTGTGCGATCGCATAGGTGTAGCCCGCGCAGGCGGCGCTGACGTCGTAGGCGGGTGCGGGGGTTGCACCGACCTTCTCGGCGAGCAGCGCGGCCATCGACGGTGTCACCGCGACGTTGCTGATCGTCGAGACGATGACGGCCCCGATCTGGTCGGGACGGATGCCGGCCTTCGCGATGGCTTCGTTCGAGGCGGTCTCAGCGAGGTCGATGGCATCCACGCCTTTGCTCGCCCGCTTGCGCGTGATGATGCCGGTGCGCTGACGGATCCACTCGTCGCTGGAATCGATCGGGCCGACGAGGTCGTCGTTCGGCACCGTCAGGTCGCCGCGAGCCGCGCCGAAGGAGAGGATGCGGGTGTATTTGGGGCCTTCGGCCTGCTTCAACGTGGTCATGAGCCTTCGATACTCTGTGATTCGATCAGGGC
>CBFGZU010000071.1:0-10100 GCA_965653335.1 uncultured Pseudolysinimonas sp. | reverse complement strand
TCGGCGTAGGCCGCCATCGGGTCGGCGGGCAGCCCGCGCTCTTCACGCCATGCCGCGAGCATCGGGCGCACGTCGGTGTAGAAGGCATCCATGAGGATGCCGTGGGCCGTCAGCACGTCGCCCGCGAGTTGCGCGTCGGCCAGCGCCGAGCGGTCGACGAGCAGCGCCCGCGCGGTCATCTCCTGCACGTTGAGCACGCTGCGGATCTGGCCGGGGATCTTGTCTTCGACGTTGTGGCACTGGTCGAGCATGAAGGCGGTGTCGCCGTCGGTGCCGTAGCCGCCGCCACGGATGACTTCGACGATGATGCGGAACAGCTGGAACGGGTCGGCGGCGCCGACGATGAGGTCGTCGTCGGCGTAGAAGCGCGAGTTGAAGTCGAATGACCCGAGCTTTCCGAGCCGCAGCAACTGCATGACGATGAACTCGATGTTGGTGCTCGGGGCGTGGTGGCCGGTGTCGAGGCATACCGTCGCGCGGTCGCCGAGCGCCACGACCTGGGCGTAGCTCGTGCCCCAGTCGGGAACATCCATGTGATAGAACGCGGGCTCGAAGATCTTGTACTCGAGCACGAGCCGCTGGCCGTCGCCGATGCGTTCATAGATCTTCTGCAGCGACTCGGTCAACCGGTCCTGGCGGCCGCGCATGTCGTCTTGCCCGGGATAGTTGGTGCCGTCGGCGAGCCAGATCTTGAGGTCGCGCGATCCGGTCTCGTTCATGATGTCGATGCAGTCGAAGTGGTGGTCGATCGCCATCTGACGCACGCGGGGGTCGGAGTGGGTGAGGCTGCCGAGCTTGTAGCTGTCGTCCTGGAAGGTGTTCGAGTTGATGGTGCCGAGGGCGACGCCGTGGTCGTCGGCGTGCTTCTTCAGGCCGGCGAACGAGGGGACCTTGTCCCACGGGATATGCAGCGCGACGCTCGGCGACAGTGCTGTGTACCTGTGCACCTGGGCGGCATCCGCGATCTTCTCGAACGGGTCGCGGGGAACGCCAGGCTGCGAGAAGACCTTGAACCGGGTTCCGGAGTTGCCGAACGCCCACGAGGGCAGCTCGATCGCCTGTTCGGCGAGCCGGTCGGAGATGGCGGCGAAGTCGGGCATGAGACGTCCTTGTCGGCGGGGCCCGCGATCGGCGAGATCGCGATGAATCGTTTCAAATGCGAGGATAGCAGGGTGACCACCGCCCGCGCGAGCAGCATCCGTGACGTCGCCGCGCGGGCAGGCGTCTCGGTCGGCACCGTCTCCAACGTGCTCAACGGCTCGCCGCGCGTGTCGCCCCGTGCAGTCGAAAAGGTGCGCACGGCGATCGAAGCTCTCGGCTACGTGCGCAACGACGCCGCCCGTCAGCTGCGAGCCGGTCGCAGCACGACCGTCGGGCTCGTCGTCCTCGACGTCCGCAACCCGTTCTTCACCGACGTCGCGCGGGGTGTCGAAGACGAAGCGGCGAAGCACGGCCTCTCGGTCCTGCTCGGCAACTCGTCGGAAGATGCGCGCCGGGAATCGGGATATCTGGACCTCTTCGAGGAGCAACGCGTCCACGGTGTGCTCATCTCACCCTTCGGCGACGTCGAGCCGCGGCTGCGGCAGCTGCGCGAACGCGGCACCCCCGTCGTGCTCGTCGACCGCGAAAGCCGGGATGCCGCCGTCAGCTCCGTCTCGGTCGACGACATCGCCGGAGGGCGCCTCGCGGTCGAGCACCTCCTGGCCACCGGTCGGCGCCGACTGGTGTTCGCCGGGGGACCGCTCGGGATCCGGCAGGTCTCCGACCGTCTCGCCGGCGCGCGAGCGGCGATCGCCGACGTGCCCGGCGCCACCCTCGACGTGCATCCGGTGTCGGCCCTCACGGTGCTCGAAGGCCGTCGTCTCGGCGAACAGCTGCTCGAGCGCGCCGCCCGGCCCGACGCGATCTTCGCGGCGAACGACCTCGTCGCGGTCGGTCTGCTGCAAGCGCTCGTCATGTCGGGAGCGACGCGCGTGCCCGACGACATCGCGCTCGTCGGCTTCGACGACATCGACTTCGCGAGTGCCGCGGTCGTGCCGTTGACGTCGATCCGCCAGCCGAGGCACGAGATCGGCGCGACGGCCCTGCGCATCCTGCGCGAGGAAGCCGCCGAACCCGAGCTGGCGCCCCGCCGGATCGTCTTCCAGCCCGAACTCGTCGTGCGCGCCTCCACCGCTCCCCGCACCGACTCCTGACGGGCTCCCGCGACACGTCGCTTCGCGTCGCGGGATGTCGCGGCGTCGCGAAACACCGCGGCAACATCCCGCCCCTAGGCTCACCTCATGGGCGACCTGTTCGACGGCTACGGGGCCAGCGCCATCCGGCGCCGCGGGCCGTCGCCGTGGGATGAGATGTTCTCCGACATCGCCCTCGCGGGACCTGACGTCACCCGTGACGCCTACGTCGACATCCACAGCGCGCTGTCCCGGATGACGCAAGCCGAACTGCGCGGACGCACCGAAGCGCTCGCCTCGTCGTATCTCGCTCAAGGTGTCACGTTCGACTTCGCGGGCGAAGAGCGGCCGTTCCCGCTCGACGCCGTGCCGCGCGTCATCCCGCAAGCCGAGTGGGTCACCGTCGAGGCGGGAGTCAAGCAGCGCGTGCTCGCGCTCGAGCGGTTCCTCGCGGATGTCTACGGCGAACAGCGGGCCGTGAAGGATGGCGTCATCCCGGCCCGCCTCATCTCGTCGAGCGCGCACTTCCACCGTGAAGCCGCCGGCATCGTGAGCGCCAACAACGTGCGCATCCAGGTGTCAGGCATCGACCTCATCCGCGACGAGCACGGGGCGTGGCGCGTGCTCGAAGACAACGTGCGAGTGCCCTCGGGGGTGTCCTACGTCATCTCGAACCGCCGGGTGATGGCGCAGACCCTGCCCGAGCTCTTCGTGTCGATGCGGGTGCGCCCCGTTGGCGACTACCCGCACCGGCTGCTCGGGGCCCTCCGCGCCGCCGCCCCCGAAGGCGTCGAAGACCCCACCGTCGTCGTGCTCACCCCGGGGGTCTACAACTCGGCGTACTTCGAGCACACCCTGCTCGCACGGCTCATGGGCGTCGAACTCGTCGAGGGTCGCGACCTGTTCTGCTCCGGCGGGCGGGTCTGGATGCGCACGACCGCCGGTCCGACGCGCGTCGACGTCATCTATCGCCGGGTCGACGACGAATTCCTCGACCCGCTGCAGTTTCGCGCCGACTCGATGCTCGGCTCGCCCGGGCTTCTCCTGGCGGCGCGGCTCGGGAATGTCACGATCGCCAACGCGGTCGGCAACGGGGTCGCCGACGACAAGCTCGTCTACACCTACCTGCCCGACCTCATCCGCTACTACCTCGCCGAAGACCCGATCCTGCCGAACGTCGACACCTGGCGCCTCGAGGATCCCGCGGCCCTCGAGGAGGTGCTCGACCGGCTCGACGAACTCGTCGTGAAGCCGGTCGCCGGCTCGGGCGGCAAGGGTCTCGTCGTCGGACCCGACGCGTCGGCGCACGAGCTCGACGATCTGCGTGTCCACCTGCGCGCCGACCCGCGCGGCTGGATCGCGCAACCCGTCGTGCAGCTCTCGACGATCCCGACACTCGTCGACGACGGCTTGCGTCCTCGGCACGCCGATCTGCGGCCCTTCGCGGTCAACGACGGCTCCGACGTCTGGGTGCTGCCGGGCGGCCTCACCCGCGTCGCGCTTCCGGAGGGGCAGCTCGTCGTCAACTCCTCCCAAGGCGGCGGCTCGAAGGACACCTGGGTCGTGGGCCTCGACCCGTTGCGCACGCACGAGCACGACATCTCGGGGCTCGTCGCCGATCAGGCCTCCGTCACCCAGTCGATCCCGATCATCTCGGCGGAGACCCACCTGCAAGACCACAACCCCGCCGACGCCCCCCGTCACGACCAGCAGCAGCAACAGCAGCAGGCCGTCGACCCCCCAGCCCTTGACGCGCGAACTCGCGACGGGCGAGTACGGACAACCGGGGCCGCCGCGGACGCCCCGGTTGTCCGTCGTCGCCCGGGTAGCGGTGTGGAGAACGGCGCGCGCGGATGCTGAGCCGCATTGCCGAGAGCCTGTTCTGGATCGGCCGGTACATCGAGCGCAGCGACGGCACCGCGCGCATCCTCGACGTGCACCTGCAACTGCTGCTCGAGGACCCGTGGATCGAAGAGAACCTCGCCTGCCGGTCACTGCTGTCGGTGATGGGCACCGACGTCGACGAGGATGCCGAGGTCACGCGTAGCGACGTGCTGACGATCCTCGCGGTCGACCGCAACCAGCCCGCATCCATCGCGTACTCCCTGAACGCGGCCCGCGAGAACGCCCGCCGCGCGCGAGAGGTGGTCAACACCGAACTCTGGGAGGTGCTCAACACCACGCGCGCTCGGATGCCGCGCAAGGTCGCGAGCGACAAAGTGCACGAGTTCTTCGCCTGGGTGCGCGAACGCTCGGCGCTCGCCGTCGGCATCGTCGAGTCGGCGACCAACCGCGACGAGGCCTACCGGTTCTTCACCCTCGGCCGCAGCATCGAGCGCGCCGACATGACCGCGCGACTGCTCGCGACGCGCAGCCTCACCGAAGCGTCGGGCCCGTCCTGGACGACGATCCTGCGCAGTGTCGGCGCCTACGAGGCGTACCTGCGCACCTACCGCGGGGTGCCGAGTGCCCAGAAGGCCGCCGAGTTCCTGCTGCTCGACCGGCTGTTCCCGCGCAGCATCCTCTACTCGGTGACGCGTGCCGAGCAGCAATTGCGCGAGATCGAACCCCGTGCCGACCGGTTCGGTGTGAGCGATCAGGCGCAACGCCTGCTCGGTCAGATCCGCAGCGAACTGGAGTACCGACCGGTCATCGACCTCATCGCCGATCTGCCCACCCACATGGATGCCGTGCAGGCGACGACGACCGCGGTGAGCGAAGCGATCCGGCAGCGCTACTTCCCGACGAACGATGTCGCCGCGTGGGTCGGAGAGAACACATGAGCGCAACGAGCAGGCGGGGCGTATGAAACGACTACGCATCCGGCACGAGACCGGCTTCCACTACGACGGCGAGGTGACCGCGTCCTACAACGAAGCCCGGATGCTGCCGGTGAGCGCCGACGGACAGCTCGTGCTCTACTCCAACCTCGAGATCCTGCCGATCTCGAGTCACCACTCCTACGTCGACTACTGGGGCACCCGGGTGTCGTCGTTCGAGATCCTCACCCCCCACGCCGAACTGTCGCTCACCGCGACGAGCCTCGTCGAGGTGCGGGATCGCGACCACCCCGAGCATCGGCTCGAGTGGACGACACTCGCCGACGAGATCGAGACGGCGACCGAGTACGTCGAACAGCTCGGCCAGACCAACCGCACGCGACCGCCGGCCGACGTCGTGGAACTCGCCCGCGGCCTCGTCGCGACCGCCGAGTCTCCGTGTGAAGCTGCGCTCGCGATCTGCCAGGCGATCGGCGACCGGATCGAGTACGTGTCGGGCGCGACGAGCGTTTACACGACGGCCGCGGAAGCGTGGGAGCACAAGAAGGGCGTCTGCCAGGACATCACCCATCTCGCGATCGGGGCGTTGCGCGCGGTGGGCATCCCGGCACGCTATGTGAGCGGCTATCTGCACCCTCAGCCGGATGCCGCGGTGGGGGCGACGGTCTCGGGCGAGTCGCACGCGTGGGTCGAGTGGTTCTGCGGCACCTGGCGAGGCTATGACCCGACGAACCTCATCGACATCGGCGACCGGCACGTGACGGTGGGGCGCGGGCGCGATTACGCGGATGTCGCCCCACTGAGGGGCGTGTATGCGGGCCTCTACGGCTCGAGGTTGTTCGTGACGGTGGAGATCACGCGCGAAGCGTAAGAGAGGGACGTCGCGGAGGGCGGCGACGCGGCGAAGTCGGCGCACTCGCGGCTGCGATCGTCTCGAGCCTCCGCTCTCGTCGCCGGCGAACGTACGATGAGGTCAGCGAGGAGGCGTCGATGCCCAGATTCACCGCGGCACGGGGGGACTACACGTTCGAAGACGCCGAGGGCGTCACCATCCACTTCTACGTCTGGCGGGCGGGCCACCCGAAAGCGATCGTGCAGATCGTGCACGGCGTCGGCGAGTATGCGACGCGCTACGAGGATCTCGCGCAAGCTCTCGTCGCCGCCGGGTACACGGTCTACGCCGGCGACCTGCGCGGCCACGGTCAGACCGGACTCCAGCAGTGGGGGCACGACACGACCAAGCTCGGGCGACTCGGACCGGGCGGCGTGCGCGCGACGATCGCCGGCCTCCGGCAGTTGTCGGGGATCGCCCACGACGAGCACCGGCGGTTGCCGCTCGTGCTGCTTGGCCACAGTCTCGGCTCGATCTTCGCGCAGATGATCCTCAACGACGACGCGTCGCCCTACGCGGCCGCGGTGCTGTCCGGCACGTCGTACCGCACCGTGCGTCACATGAACGGCGGCGACCTGTCGAAACGCCATCGCCCCGCCGGCGGCGGCACGGGGCATGAGTGGCTGAGCCGCGATCCCGACGTGTGGACCCGCTTCGCCGCCGACCCGCTGACGTTCGACGCGAAGGTCGCGAAACTCTTCGGGGTGGTGGAGGCCCTGCGCCTCCTGGGTCGCCCGACGAAACTCAACCGCGATCTGCCACTGCTCATCCTGATCGGCAGCGAAGACCCGCTCGGCGGGCCGAGGAGCGTCGAACTGCTCGCGAACGCGTACCGCGCGCGCGGCGGCGTGACGGATGTCGAGGTCGAGATCTACGAAGGCGGCCGGCACGAGATGTTCAACGAGACCAACCGCGACGAGGTGATCGCCGACCTCGTCGCCTGGCTCGAGCGCAAGCTCCCCTCCCCCGCCGGAAGTTAGGCTGGCCTTCGCTCGACCCGACGGGGCACAGGAGGACGACATGCACGGCGAGTTCAAGGTGCCCGGCGGCAAGCTCGTCGTCGTCGACTTCGATGTCGCCGACGGTCGCCTCGCGAACGTGCGGGTGTCGGGCGACTTCTTTCTCGAACCCGACGACGTGCTGTCGGCGATCGACGCCGCGCTCACCGGGTTGCCGGTCGCGAGCGAGGCGAGCGTGCTCGCCGCCGCGGTCGCCGCCGCTCTGCCCGAGGGCGCCGTGCTGCTCGGATTCTCGGCCGACTCCGTCGCCACGGCGGTACGGCGTGGGCTGAAAAGAGCCACCCAGTGGAGCGACTACACGTGGGAGCTGGTGCATCCGGGCCCGCTCGACCCGCTCCTGCATCTCGCGCTCGACCAGGTGCTCGCCGAGGAGGTCGGCGACGGGCGCCGCAACCCGACGCTGCGCATCTGGGAGTGGGCGTCGCCCGCCGTCGTCATCGGCTCGTTCCAGTCGGTGAAAAACGAAGTGGATGCCGAGAACGCCGTCCGGTACGGCTTCCCCGTGGTGCGGCGCATCTCCGGTGGCGGGGCGATGTTCATCGAGCCGCCGGGAGCGGTGACCTATTCGATCTACGCGCCGATCGACCTCGTGCAGGGGATGTCGTTCGCCGACTCCTACGCGTTCTTCGACGAGTGGACGGTGCAGGCGCTGCGAAGCCTCGGCATCGAGGCCACGTACGTCCCCCTCAACGACATCGCGTCGCCGACCGGCAAGATCGGGGGTGCCGCGCAGAAGCGACTGGGCAACGGCGGCGTGCTGCACCACGTGACGATGGCGTACGACATGGACGGCGACCGCATGGCCGAGGTGTTGCGCATCGGTCGCGAGAAGCTCAGCGACAAGGGCACGAAGAGCGCCAACAAGCGGGTCGATCCGCTGCGCCGCCAGACCGGGCTGACGCGGGAGCAGATCATCGAGCGGATGGTCGAGACGTTCCGGAGCCTGCACGGGTTGCGTGACGGCTCGCTCAGCGATGCCGAGCTCGAGCGGGCGGCCGAACTGATCGCAATCAAGTTCGGCACCGATGACTGGCTGTATCGGGTCCCGTGAGACGCGTTCTCGTCGGCGCCGCGCTCGGCGCCCTGCTCGTGGGCGGCATCCTGCTGTCGGCGCTGCTCGGGCAGTTCCCGGTGACCCCGGCTGAGGTCGTCGGCTCTCTGCTGCGAGCGGCCGGCATCCCGAACGGGTGGGCTCCGGAGGACGCGATCACCGAATCGACGCTGTGGATCATTCGGTTCCCGCGCATCGTGATGGCGATCCTCGTGGGAGCCGCGCTGGCGACGGCGGGGGCGGTCATGCAGGCGATCTTCGGCAACCCGCTCGCCGAGCCTGGCGTCGTCGGGGTGTCGGCAGGCGCCGCTCTGGGTGCGGCGACAGCGATCGTGCTCGGCGCCGTCGCGTTCGGCGAGTACGCGATCGCGGTGTTCGCGTTCGCGGGAGGCCTGCTGGCGACCCTGCTGGTGTACCTCGTCTCGCGAGCCAACGGTCGCACCGAGGTCGTGACGCTGCTGCTCACGGGCATCGCCGTCAACGCGTTCGCCGGCGCGGGGCTCGCGTTCGTCTTGTTCGTCGCCGACACGGCGAGCCGGGAGCAGATCATCTTCTGGCAGCTGGGTGACCTGAACGGGTCACTGTGGAGCGAAGTCGCGGTCGTCGCGATCGTAGGCGTGCTGGGGGTGACCGCCGCCATCCTGCTCAGTCGCCGCTACGACCTGCTCGCGCTCGGGGAGCGCAACGCGCGCCATCTCGGCCTCGACGTGGAACGCCTGCGCGTCGCATCGATCGTGCTCGTGGCTCTGCTCACCGGCGTCGCGGTCGCGTTCGTCGGCATCATCGCGTTCGTCGGGCTCGTCGTGCCGCACATCATGCGCATGCTGCTCGGCCCCCGCCACCGCGGCCTCATCGTCGCCTCGGCGTTCGGCGGGGCGGTGCTCATCCTCGCGGCCGATCTGCTCGCGCGCACGATCGTGCCGGGGGCGGGACTGCCGATCGGGATGCTGACCTCCCTCGTCGGCGGACCGTTCTTCTTCTTCCTCCTCTGGCGACAGCGTCGCCGGTCGGGGGGTTGGGCGTGAGCGAACCGGTGATCGGTGCCCGGGGGTTGAGCGTGAGCGAGCCGGTGATCCGCGCCCGCGGGCTGACCGTCGATCTGGACGGCCGCACGGTGCTCGCCGACGTTTCGCTCGATGTCATCCCGGGGGAGGTGCTCGCCCTCGTCGGCCCGAACGGGGCGGGCAAGTCGACGCTGCTCTCGGTGCTGTCGGGTGAGCGGGCGCCGTCGGCGGGTCACGTGCTCGTCGGCGAGCGCGACATCCGGTCGTTCTCGGCTCTCGACCTGGCCCGCCGCCGGGCGGTGCTGACACAGGACAACGCGCTGAGTTTCCCGTTCCGGGTGATCGACGTCATCGCGATGGGTCGTTCTCCGTGGATCCGCACCGACGAGATCGCGCGTGATTCGGCGGCGATCGCGTCGGCCGCCGCCCGGGCCGATGTCACGCATCTCGCGGGGAGGCGGTTCACCGAACTCTCGGGCGGCGAGCGGGCGCGGGTGTCGCTCGCCCGGGTGCTGGCGCAGGACACCCCGGTCGTCTTTCTCGACGAGCCGACCGCTGCTCTGGATCTGCGGCACCAGGAAGACGTGTTGCGCATCGCCCGCGACCTGGCGCTCGCCGGCCGGGCGGTGGTGCTCGTCGTGCACGATCTGTCGCTCGCTGGGGCGGTCGCCGACCGGGTGGCGCTGCTGTCGGTCGGCCGGCTGGTCGCGGTGGGTCCGTCGTCTTCGGTGCTGACGGCCGAGGCGATCTCGGATGTCTACGGCCTCGCCGTTCGTGTCGTCGAGATCGACGGCCGGCCGCTCATCGTGCCGCAGCGGTAGCAGTTGCCCACAGCGGTAACCCAAAGCCGCAACCCATAGCCGCATCCCGTAGCGGCATCCCACAGCGGCGTCCCACAGCGCCGCGCTATGAACCATTCCCGCGCCCCTGTCGGCGGTCGCCTATTGCGCCACGGGCTGAGCCCTTGTTTCCATTCGCTCCGCGAGCGCGCCGCGTATCCTGTGCCGGTGGAGTGGATCTGGTGGGTGGCGGTGCCGGTGGTGATCGTCGCGGTGTGCGTCGTGGGCCAGATCGCCGGGTTCATGGACTTCTCGATGAAGGGCAAGGACGGGATTCGCTCGGCGGGCAACATCATGGGCCCCATCGACGGGCTGTTCGCCCCGAGCCGTCAGGAGGCCCT
>CBFGZU010000070.1:0-10127 GCA_965653335.1 uncultured Pseudolysinimonas sp. | reverse complement strand
GGCGAGGGACGCTTCTCGATCGGGGTCACGCGCGATTCCCCGTGGGCGACCGCCTACGACCTCGAGCTCGATCGCGAGGCGGAAGCGGCGGTGCAGGTCGCGATCCGCGAGCTGGATGCGCTGGGTCACGGCATCGAGGACCTCGCTCTCGACCCCGAACCCGGTTACGCCTCGGCGTTCCGCACGGTGTGGCAGTCGGGGGCGGCGGGCATCCCGGTCGAGGACGACAAGCTCGACTTGCTCGAGCCGCTCACCCGCTGGCTCGTCGAGACCGGTCGCGGCCTCGGTGCGCGGCAGCTCGGCGAAGCGCTCGCCTGGTTCGGCGGTTTCGAGCGCCGGTTCATCGCGCGCGTCTCGCGCGTGGATGTCGTGCTCACCCCCGCGCTCGCGCTCACTCCGCGGCCGCTCGGCTGGTACGACGCCGACGACGGCGAACGCAACTTCGTGCAGCAAGTGCTGTATACGCCGTATACCAGCATGGTCAACGCGAGCGGGCTCCCGGCGATCGTGCTGCCCGTGCACGTCACGACCGAAGGCCTTCCCATGGGGGTGCAGCTCATCGCCGGCCCGGGGCGGGAAGACGTGCTGCTCGCGATCGGTGCGCAACTGGAGCGCCGCCTGCATTGGGAACGCCGGCATCCGCCCGCGTGGACCGAGGGACCGGGCGAGAGGTAAGGGCACGCTCAGTTAGGTATGCCTATACTGATGGTGCGATGTTCCTCTCCGACCTGCTCCCCGCGACGATCTCCTGGCAGCCTGCTGCCGGCGACCTCGTGCTGCTCGGCGCGGTCGAAGCCGACATCCCCGTCGTCGAGACGGTGCTCGCCACCCTGCCCGCCCGGGCCCGCGGTCAGGTCTTCATCGAGATCGACTCGGCCGCCCCGATCCGCGATCTCGCGGCTCCGGGCCGCGTGTGCGTCACGTGGCTGCGGCGCGACCTCGGCCAGTCGCTCCCGGGCGCCGTGACCGCGTGGCTCGGCGAGATGCTGCCGGTCGACCTCGAGCGCGAGCACCGGGTCTACGGCTGGGTCTCGGGCGACCGCGCCGCGCGCATCCGCACCAACGCCTAAGGGTCAGCGCGCTTTGCCCGGGAATCCGCCCGGCCGCGCGGGCCGCGGTCGCACGTAGCCGCCCTTCGTCAGCCCCGCCTCGATCTCGAACCGGTTGGTGAGCGGGGGTGAGCCCGCCGCGACGTAGAGCGCGATGAACGCCAGCCCGTAGCGCTTCCACTGCGCGCGGTGAACCGCCTCGTGCTCGAGAACGTCGGGGGCCGTGTTGTCGGTCGTCAGATAGATGGCGCCGATCGTCGTGCCGCCGCGGCCGTAGGCCCACCTCGGCAGCCGCGAAAAGTGGTGGATGCCGCCATCCGATGTGAAACGACCGAACAGCAGGCGCCCCCAGAGCCAGGCGCACGCGGTTGCGAACCAGTAGCCCGGTCGCGCGACCGCCGGCGACAGCAGGAACCGCCGAAGGCCCGGGATGCGCCGGCCGAAGCGCACGACCGCACCGACCGCGGGCTCCACGCGAGAGAGTCCCGCGGGGGAGAGCGCCGCCGGGTCGGGCCTGCTTCGCGCGGTCCCTCGATCAGCCACCCGTCCAGGGTACGCGGCGGCTCCTGCCCGGGCTCCTCCATCCGCTAGCGTTCAACCACCATCTCTTCTGGAGGCCGTTCATGCGTTCCCGCTCGCTCGTCCCTGTCGCGGCTCTCTCGCTGCTTCTCCTCGCGGGATGCACCTTCAGCGTCGGCGTCAACACGGCCCCGACGGTGCCGCCCGAAGACATCGAGACCCTCGCCGCTGACGAGCTTGAGGATCAGACCGACGTGCGTCCCGTGATCGATTGCGGAGACGACAAGATCCCCGTCGAAGTCGATACCTCGATCACGTGCCTGCTCGTCGACCCGGTCGCGGGGCTCGAGTTCGACACCGTCATCACCTTCACCGAGGTCGACGGCACGAATTACGCGTTCGACATCGAAGTGTCGGACGTGCCCAACAACGCGCCGCAGCCGACGGCCGAGCCGGGAGCGGTCGTGCCGATCGGCGACATCGAGTCGCTCGCCATCCGTGCGCTCACCCCGAAACTCGACTTCGTTCCCGAGGTGACGTGCGAAGGCACCGAAGCTCAGATCGTCGTCGGCACGACGATCGCCTGCAGCTACCCGTCGCCCGAGGGCGTCGTCGATGCCGTCGTGACGATCACGTCGTTCGACGCCACGGTCGGGGAGTACTCGATCCGGGTCGACTGACCCGCGAGCCCGTCAGCGGGACGTGGTCAGTCGAGCGCCGCGATGATGCGCAGAATCGTGGCGGCGTCGTCGGCGGCCTGCTCGGTGTCGAGAGCCGTGGGCGCGTAGGCGGCGAGGGTCGCGCCGGCGAGCGGGAACCGCGCCCGCAGCGCCCGGATCGCGGCGATGAGCGCTGATGTGCTCAGCCCGAACGGCTCGGGGTCGAGCAGCCCGCCGAGGTCGGCAGGGTCGAGCACGTCGAGGTCGAGATGTACGTAGACCGCGCCGGCCCCCGTCGCGGCGACGGTGGCGACGAGCGCATCGGGATCGGCGAGCTCGTCGACGCTGAGCACGTGCACTCCCGATTCCGCGGCGAAGGCCTGCTCGCCCGGGTCCCAGGAGCGAGCACCCGCGATCAGCACCCGGTCGGCGCCGATGTCACCGTTGTCGATCGCGGAGCGCAGCACCATTCCGGCGAACGCGCCGGAGGGGGAGGTCTCCGCGGAGTTGAGGTCGGGGTGGGCGTCGAACCACACGACAGCGAGGTCGGGGTGGCGGTTGGCCGCGACCGCGATTCCCGCGGCCGAGACGCCGCAGTCGCCGCCCACGACGACGACCGGTCCGTCGACATCCTGAAGCACGACCGACGTGCGTTCGCGCACCAGCTGCACCGACGTGTAGCGGGCGACTCCGGTGCCCTGCTCGTCCCCCGACTCAAGCGGCACCGGCACCGTCGAGGTCGCCGCCGACGGCAGGTCGCTCTGCAACGCCGCGACGCCGTCGACCAGCCGCATCGCCCGCGGGGAGGGGGAGCCCTGCCACTGCGGCACGAGTACGAACCGGAGAGTCACGGAGCCACTCTAGGCCGCCGACCCGGCCCTCGGCCCGGTGCGCGCGTGACGATGCGGGTGAGGGCACGCACACCCGCTTCGAGCGGCCCGGTGCCGACGAAGCGGCGCCACAGGGTCGCGCCGGCCAGCGCCCCGACGGCGAGCGCCGGAAACGTCCACTCGGGAACCTGCCAGCGCTCGGGATGGTCGGCTGCCGTTCGGATGATCGCGAGCACGATCGCATGGGCGGTGTAGAGGGTGAGCGACATCGCCCCTGCGGCCGCGACGGGCGCGAGCCCGAAACGCAGGACGCGTGCGATCCGTTCACCCCTGCCGGTCGCGGAGTCCAGCAGCGACAACCCCCCGATGACCGCGACGGCGACTCCGCCGGATCCCACGACCTCCGCGGTCGTGCCGGAGTGCGCGGCGGCCGTGACATCGGGAATGAGGAAGGCCGCGCCGTACCCGAGCGACGCCGCGAGAGCACCGAGTCCCAGCGCGATCGTCGCGGTGCGCCGGTCGCGGAGGTCGGCGCGAGCGAGCAGGAGGCCGGCGAGCAGGAATGCGATCCAGATCAGCATCGGGTACTCGCCGAAGATCAGCCAGCGGGCGACGAGCTGCGCCGGTTCGGCAATCGACTCGAACGAGGCGACCTCGGCGATCGCCGCGACGATGAGAGGGAAGGCGATCGCGATGACGATCATGAGCACCCCCAGAAACCACCGGGCGACGAACAGCACGGGGATGAGCAGCAGGAACGCGAATCCGTAGAAGTCGAGGATGACGGCGATCGGCGGCCGCACGAACTCGGTGAGGGCGAGGCCGAGCAGCACGAGGACGACCCCGCGGATGAATACGACGATGCGCGCGTCCCCGCGCTCGCCGACCGGTGGCGGCGCCGAGCCGCCCGTGAGAAGGCCGAGCGAGACGCCCGCGACGGTCGCGAACAGGATGGCCGATCGGCCGTCGACGACGCGTTCGCCGTCACCGAGCAACGTGTGGGCGGCGAACATCCCCAGCAGCGCGACGCCGCGAGCCGCGTCGACGCCGAACAGCCGGGGCGGGACGTCAACTGCCGGTCGTCCCGCCCCGTACGTGTCGTTACGCGTCGTCAGGCGCCCGACGTCACAGCCGACGTTCCGCCGGCCTTGAGTTCGGCGAGCCGCGCCTCGACCTCGGCCTGCTTGTCGAGGTCCTCGAGTGACTCGAACTGCGAGTCGAGGCTCGACGCCGCGAGCTCCTGCTGACCCAGGACCTTGGCCTCCTCGCGACGCACCTTCTCCTCGAAGCGGCCGAGCTCGCTCGTCGGGTCGAGCACGTCGATGCTCTGGATGGCGTCGTGGACTTGCGACTGCGCCTGAGCGGTCTTCGCGCGGGCGACGAGTTCGTCGCGCTTGCTCGTGAGCTCCGACAGCTTCTCGCGCATCTTGTCGAGGCCGTCCTTGAGCTGGTCGACGACCTGGTTCTGCGAAGCGATCGTGGGCTCGGCGGTCTTCGCCTCGTTCTCGGCGGAGATCTGCTTGCCGATCGCGATCTTGGCCAGCTTGTCGAACTTGTCGGCATCCTCGGTGTTGCCCGAGGTGCGGAGCTCGGTGCCCTTCGCGCTCGCCGCGAGAGCCTTGCGCCCCCAGTCGGCGGCCGACTCGAGGTCTTCGGCGTGGTCCTGCTCCATGAGGCGCAAGTTGCCGATGGTCTGCGCGACCGCGCTCTCGGCCTCGGCGATCGAGTTGGTGTAGTCGCGCACCAGCTGGTCGAGCATCAGCTGCGGGTCCTCCGCCTGGTCGATGAGCGCGTTGATGTTCGCGCGCACGAGCTGCGAGATGCGGCCGAGGATGGACTGCTTTGCCATGTTGTGCCTTTCGGTTTCCGAGGTTGATGGGGAGTCTAGAAGCGCCCGCCGCGAGAACGGCGACCGCCGGACGACGAGGATCGCCTGCTGGAGCCCGAGCTGCGGCGGGACGAGCCGCCGAAACCGCCGAAACCGCCCGACGAGGAGCCGTGGCGCCTGCCGCTCCAACCCGACGACGAGCCCGACCCCGAGAACAGGCCCTCGAGGATGCCGCCGACGATCGCGCTACCCCAGTCGTCATCGGATCCCGAGAACCCACCACCCGAGGGCGTCTCGAACGACGAGACGTCCGACCGCGCCAGCGCGAGGGCGGATTCGGCGAGTCGCGCGGACTGTCGCGCCGCGGCGAGCGCGGCAACGGCATCCGTCGCGAGGAGTGCGAGTGCCTGCGTGAGCTGATTCTCGGCCTCGGCCAGCCGGGTGCGGGCGCTTTCGCCGACGGCACCCCGTCGCGTCGTGATGTAGCTACGCGCCGAATCGACGGTGGCGCGCGCTTCGGCAGCGACGCGATCGAGCTGAGCCGCGGCACGCGCCACCTGAGCCTGCCGATCGCGGACCGCAGCGAGGTCTCGGCCCAGCGCGGCGTTCGCCTGCTCGATCGCGGCAAGTGCGGTCGCGGGATCCTGCTTTTCGGCGGCGGCGAGCACGCGCTCCGCTTCGGCGATGACGGCGTCGAGCGATCCCGCAGCCGCGTCGACCGAACGGGCTTCGGCGACATCCGCGCGGGTGTCCTCGGTCGCCGCGGTGAGGCGCGCGGCGAGCTCGGGCAGCTCGGCGGCGAGCTTGTCGACCGCCTCGAGCAACTGGCCGACCTGGCCGACCGCTTGCTGAGCAGCACGCACCGCGACGGCGGCCTCGCCCGCCTCCGTCCTCCCGAGTGCGTCGCGCGCGGCGGCGAGCGACGTGCCCGCGAACGACGCGAGCTTCCGCGCCTGCGCGGGGTTCTCATCGATCGCATCGACGGCCCGGACGCCGTACCTGCTGCCCAGATCGGCGAGCGTGGCGGCGGCGGCGTCGATACGGGCCGCGAGGGCCTTCTGTTCGGCGCCGACGCTCTCGACCAGCGCGGGGGCGTTCTTCTCGAGGTCGCGCAACGCCGCGAACTCATCGTCCTGCGCGTCGAGCGTCGCGTCGGCGGCTTCGCACAACTCGATGATCCGCAGCGTCAGCGTTCGGCGTTCCTCCGCCGTTTCGGGCTGGGCGTCATCGAGCCGGTGCCGCAGCTCGAACGCCTCCTTGACCTGCGCTCTCGCCTGCTCGAGCGCGACGCGGAACGGGGCGGCGGCATCCTCACCGAACTGGGCGACCGCGAAGCCGAGTTCCTGGTCGTTGGTCTTCAAGGCGTCGTCGAGCTGCACGAGCAGCGATCCGGCCCGGGTGTCGAGCTCTCTGACCGACGCGCGGCCGGCCGCCGCCGCTCGACGTCGGCGACTGAGTGCTACGCCACCGACGATGGCGCCGCCGACCACCACCACGCCTGCGCCGATCGCGAGGGGCCCGGGGTTGAAGGGCGGGTCGAGCTGGTCGGCGAGCGTCGTGGCCGCGCCGCTCACGGCGCCATCCCAGTCCTCATCGCGCAAGGCCGCTTCGACGGTCTGTGCGACGGCGTCGAACTGCGCGTCGTCGAGGGTCTCGAAGTCGGCCGAGAGCGAGTAGGTGCGATCCTCGACGGCGATCGCCAGCAGCACGTCGTCGACGCCGAGCCCGTTGCGCTGGACCGTCGCGTCGGTCCACGCATCGGCGTCGGAGGGCGACTCGAACGTGTCGACCATCACGACGAACAGCGAAACGCCGGTGCGCTCGAACGCGTCGTCGATCGCCGCTTCGGTGGCCGCGGGATCGTCGAGCACCCCGGCGGCGTCGAAAACCGGTGATGACCCGAGGTCGACGGGCTCGTCGGCGACCGCCGGACCGTTGGCCAGCACCGCGAGCACGACGCCCCCGAAAACGGAGCCGAGTGCGGCCCGGATGCGCATCAGACGGTTCCTCCCGGTCGGGCGTATCCGCATCCTAGCGAGGCCGGGGTACGACGAACCTGAGCGGTTACCGGATTTCCAGGGGGAGCGGCGGCGCACTGGCGACAATGCCCGCGCCGTCATCCGTTCCGACGACGAGCACGGCGCGGATCTCGTAGGCGCCGGGGCCGGCGAGCGGCATGGTGCTCTCGGGATCGTCCATCGACAGGTCGTCCTCGGAGCCGCACAGCAGCCCATCGACGTACGTCTCGTAGGTCATCGATTCGCCCGGCTCGAGGTCGACCACCCGCGCGCTCGCGTCCTGCACGGCGTACGAATGCCAGACCACGGTGCCGTCGAGGGAGAGACTCAGGTGGGGCGCCGAGCTCGTGGTTCCGGTGACGCGATCCGGTGCGTCGTTGGTCAGGGTGACGGTCACGGGAATGCGTTCACCCGGTTCGACCGCCATCGGGATTTCGACGACGAGACCGAGGATGCCGGAGGCCGGCACGTCGGTAGCGGGGGCACCGCAGGCATCCGGTGCCCACGTCAGCCCGCTCTCGTCGGCTCCGGGCGCGGTGGCCGCGCTCTCGCCGCCGTCGGCATCCTCGGCCGTCATCATCACGCCGCTCGGTGCCGGGGGAATCGACACGATGACCGCGGTGCCGAGGACCCCGACGAGGGCGACGGACCCGAGTGCTTGCGCGGCGATCACCCGCGGTCGCCGGCGGCGGCGGGTGCGGCTCAGGACGGCGTCGAGGTCGATTTCGCCACGCCCTTCCGGGTCGGGACCTCGCAGCAGGTCGCGGAGGTCAGATTCGGTGGCCACGTTGGGCCTCCTTTCGCGGCGCCGGGCGAGAGGAGCGCGGGGTCAGGCGGTCGTCGACGGTGCCGTCGTCGGCGAGCGAGATCGCCATCTTGGCGAGCCCGTCGCTCAGGTAACGCTTCACCGCGCCCGAGCTGATGCCGAGTGCCTCGGCGATGTCGTCGACCTTGAGGTCGTCGTAGTACCGCAGCACGAGGCACGCGCGCTCGCGCGGCGTGAGCTTGCGCAGTTCGTCGTGCAGGTCGAGCCGGGCGTCGGTGGCGCCGGCGGGGGAGTCCTGCTCGTCGGGGCGGTACTCGAGGGGCGCGATGCGGCGCCACCGCGTCGTGCGGCGGCCGCCGTCGAGGTGGCGGTTGAGGATCGCCCGTCGCACGTACGCCTCGGCGCTCTCGACGCTGAACCCGTTGCGCAACCGGCCGAAGGTGCGCACGAGAGCGTCCTGCACGAGGTCGGCGGCGTCATCCCGGTTGCCGCACAGCAGCGTCGCGTACCGCAGCAAGGCGTCGCCGCGCTGAGCCACCAGCTCGGTCACGACCCCTTCCCACGCTGCCGCAGCCCGCATCCGCGCACCTCCCTCTACCTACTGAGACGCTAGTCCGCGACTTTTCGTTGGGATCGACGCGTCATCCGCGCGAAAAGTCGCGGATAGCGCGAACGGGGGAACGAACGCGACGTACAAGCTGAGCGAACGCGGGAACGGCGCGCCGCCAGCGAGGTCGGCGCGCCGTCGGTCCGGTGCGAGGGAGGGTCAGGCCTGAGCGGCCCGCATCCGCGCGCGGAGTTCCTCGAGCTGCGAGGTCACCGCGGAGGGGACACGCCCCTCGAAAGTGTCGAAGAACTTCTCGGCGTCCTCGGCTTCCGCGAGGTGGGCGGCCGGGTCGATCGAGAACAGCTCGGCCCAGTCGGCATCCGGCACTCCGGCGGCGGCGTAGTCGATGGCGTCGGGGGCGGGCAGCCAGCCGACGGGACTCTCGACCGCGGCGGCGGTGCCTTCGACGCGCTCCAGGATCCAGGCGAGCACGCGACCGTTCTCGCCGAATCCGGGCCACAGGAAGCGCCCGTCGTCGCCCTTGCGGAACCAGTTGACCTGGAAGATGCGGGGAACACCGCCGGTCGTGCGCAGTCCGTCGCCGACGTCGAGCCAGTGCTGCCAGTGATCGGCCATGTTGTAGCCGCAGAACGGGAGCATCGCGAACGGATCCCGTCGCAGCTCACCGACTTTGCCCTCGGCGGCCGCCGTGCGCTCGGACGAGATCGTGGCGCCGATGAAGACGCCATGCTCCCATCCGCGTGCCTCCGCCACCAGTGGCACGTTGGTGGCACGACGACCGCCGAAGATGATCGCGTCGATGACGACGCCTCGCGGATCTTCCCAGTCGTCCGAGATGGACGGGCACTGGGAAGCGGCCACGGTGAATCGGGAGTTCGGGTGTGCGGCGGGCACGCCCGAAGCGGGGGTCCAGTGTCGGCCGGTCCAGTCGACGAGGTCGTCGGGCGGGGTGTCGGTCAGACCCTCCCACCAGACGTCGCCGTCGGCTCGCAGAGCGACATTGGTGAAGATCGTGTTGCCCCAGATGGTTTCGACGGCCGTTTCGTTCGTCGACGGGCCGGTGCCGGGGGCGACGCCGAAGAAGCCGGCCTCGGGGTTGATCGCGCGCAGCTTGCCATCCGGTCCCGGGGCGAGCCAGGCGATGTCGTCGCCGATCGTCTCGACGGTCCAGCCGGGAATGGTGGGCTTGAGCATCGCGAAGTTGGTCTTGCCGCACGCGCTCGGGAACGCCGCCGCGACGTGGAAGACGCGGCCCGCCGGGTTGGTCACCTTGAGCAACAGCATGTGCTCGGCGAGCCAGCCCTCGTCGCGGCCGATGACCGACGCGATGCGGAGCGAGAACGACTTCTTGCCGAGCAGGGCGTTGCCGCCGTAGCCGGAGCCGAACGACCAGATCTCCCGGGTCTCGGGGAAATGCGAGATGTACTTCGTGGAGCTGCAGGGCCAGGCAACATCCTCTTCGCCCGGCGAGAGCGGCGCGCCCACCGTGTGAGCGGCGGGGACCCATTCGGTGTCGGGTCCGATCTGGGCGAGGGCTTCGCTGCCCATGCGGGTCATGATCCCCATGCTGACGACGACGTAGGGGGAGTCGGTCACTTGCACGCCGAGGCGGGCGAGCGGGCTGCCGATCGGCCCCATCGAGAACGGAACGACGTACATCGTGCGCCCGGTCATCGATCCCGCGAAGACGCCTTCGAGTTCGGATCGCATCGCCTCGGGCTCGGCCCAGTTGTTGGTCGGGCCGGCGTCGGCTTCGTCGGCCGAGCAGATGAACGTGCGGGATTCGACGCGGGCGACGTCGTCGGGGTTGCTGCGGGCGAGGAAGCTGTAGGGCCGGTGGTCGGCGTTGAGGCGGATGAGGGTGCCCTGGTCGATCATGCCGCGGATGAG
>CBFGZU010000069.1:0-10603 GCA_965653335.1 uncultured Pseudolysinimonas sp. | reverse complement strand
CGCGGGTCGACGCGCGAGTCAGGGGCGGCCGGGCACATCCCGCCATCGTAGGCTCGACGGGTCATGATCCGCCGAGTGCTCGCCGCCGCCGTCATCGTTCTTCTCGGCGTCGCGCTGCTGCTCGCCGCCTGGCCGCAACTCGTCGGGATTCAGCGCGAGGCCGGGGTCGTGCAGGCGACGACGATGCGGGGGATGCTCGCCGCCGTCGCGGTGCTGTGCGCCGTGCTGTTCACCCTCGTCGCCCTGGCGTGGGCGGACGTGCGGCGGTTCGCCGGTGCCGTCGCCGTGCTGCTGCTGCTTTTCGCCGGCATCCAGTTCGCGGTGCTCACCACGCGCGGCGCGGGAGATCCGGCGTTCGAGGCCAAGGCGCCGGGCGACCTCACGGTGCTCGCCTGGAACACGCTCGGCGACGCGCCCGGCGTGCCGACGACCGTCGATCTGATCGTCGCGGAAGACGCCGACATCGTCGTGCTGCCGGAGACCAGTGAGGACTTCGCGCGGCAGGTGCGGGACAGCCTCGGCGCCGCCGGGATGCCCATGCAGCTCATTCCGTTGTCGTACGACCTGATCTCGAAGGCCCGGTCGACGATGGTGCTCATCACGACCGACCTCGGCGAATACATCCGTGACGACAGCCGCGGCGGCACCGACACCCTGCCGTCGGTGCTCGCGGTGCCCCTCGACGGCACCGGCCCGACGATCGTCGGCGCCCATCCGGTGGCTCCCGTGCCGGGTGAGATGGCGGCATGGCGGCAGGGGCTCGACTGGCTCGCCGCGCGCTGCGCGGGCGACAACGTCATCCTCGCGGGCGACCTCAACTCGACCCTCGACCACTACACCGGACTCGACGCGGCATCCGACGCGAGCGGCGGCCTCGGCGGATGCCGGGACGGCGCCCGCCTGACCGGCACCGCCGCCGTGGGCACCTGGCCAGCCGTGCTCCCGACGCTGCTCGGCGCCCCGATCGACCACGTCATGGCGACCGACAACTGGGGGTTTGTGGGCTTCCGGGTGATCACCTCGCTCGACGGCGCCGGCAGCGACCACCGTCCCGTCGTCGCACAGCTGCGACCCGCGGAGTGACAATGGAGCATGGCCGACCAGTCCAGCCCCGCTCCCGCGCGTGACAGCACCCCTCGGACGACCGCCAACCGCTCGGCCCTGCCGACGACGCCCGAGTTCCGCGACTACATCTCGTCGGAATGGGCCGAGCATCCCGACCTGACCCCGTCGCCACGCGTCGCCGTCCCGTATGCGGCCGCCCGCCGGGAGCGGGTCTCGGCGCAGTATCCCGGGATGCGTCTCCTCGTGCCGGCCGGCCCCGCGCGCGTGCGCTCCAACGACACCGATCATCCGTACCGAGCGCACTCGGCGTTCGCCTACCTCACCGGCTGGGGGTCGGACGCGGTTCCCGACTCGGTGCTCGTGTTCGAGCCGACTGCCGACGGGCACGACGTGACGCTGTACTTTCTCGCCGCCGCAGGTCGCGACACGACGGAGTTCTACGCCAACCCCGCGATCGGCGAGTTCTGGACCGGACCCCGCCCGTCTCTCGAGCATGTGGCCGCCGACCTCGCCATCGCGACCCGCGACCTCGCCGACCTCGAAGCGGTGCTGGATGCCGTCGACGGGACGACCCTCGTGGTGCGCGACGCCGACCCCGGCCTCACCGACCAGGTCGACGGTCGCCGCCTGCTCGCCGCCGTCGATACCGAGACCGTCGACGACGAAGCCGATACGGCGTTCGCGAGCGACCTGAGCGAGCTGCGGTTCGTGAAAGACGACTGGGAGCTCGGCGAGCTGCGCGCGGCGATCGAGGCGACGAAGCGCGGCTTCGACGAGATCATCACAGACTTGCCGACCGCGATCGCGACCGAGCGCGGCGAACGCGTCGTCGAGGGCACCTTCAACCGGCGCGCGCGTATCGACGGCAACACCGTCGGCTACGACACGATCGCCGCGAGCGGACCGCACGCCTGCTACCTGCACTGGACGCGCAACGACGGCCCCGTCGTCCCGGGCGACCTGCTGCTCGTCGACGCGGGCGTCGAACTCGACAGTCTCTACACCGCCGACATCACCCGCACACTTCCGGTGTCGGGTCGCTTCAGCGACATCCAGCGCCGCGTCTACGACGCCGTGCTGGAAGCCGCGGATGCCGCCCGCGCGATCGTGAAGCCCGGCATCCGGTTCCGCGAGGTGCACGCCGAGGCGATGCGCGTCGTCGCCGAGAAGACCGCTTCGTGGGGCCTGTTGCCGGGCACCGCCCAGGAGTCGCTCGACACCGGCCAGTGGCACCGCCGGTACATGATCCACGGCACCTCGCACCACCTCGGCCTCGACGTGCACGACTGCGCGAAGGCCCGCCGCGAGCTCTACCTCGACGGCGTGCTGGAGCCCGGCATGGTGTTCACGATCGAGCCGGGGCTGTACTTCCAGGCGGACGACCTCACGGTCCCCGAGGAGTTCCGCAGCATCGGGGTGCGCATCGAAGACAACATCGTCGTGACGGAGGACGGCTGCGAGTTGCTGTCGCGTGACATCCCGCGCACCGCCGACGACGTCGAGGCGTGGATGGCGGAGCTCCTCCCCTGACCACGGGTGATCGTGGCCCATTGCGGGTACCGCAGCAGGTCGCCCCCCTGGTACCTTGGTACCCATGGGTACCGCGACAGCTCCGATCAAGGTCGATGTCGAGACCGATCGCCTCGTCACGGAGGCGTCTCACTTTCTGGGCAGAACCAAGAAGGACATCGTCGACGCTGCGGTGCGCGAGTACGTCGAGAGTCGGCGTGAAGAACTGCACGCGGCCATCCTCCAATCGATGCAGTTGCTCGATGGTTCGAACGCGGCCGCCGTCCAACTCTTGAGCGGGTTCGATCGAGAGACTCTTGACGATCTCGGCGGAGTTCCCGAAGACAAGTAGCCAGCTGGCTACGCTTCCCGTATGCCCAGCCGTGCTCGTCCGACGAAGCACGCGTTCGACAAGCTGGCGATCGCCCTGCCCGACGTGTCCAAGCGTCTGAGCGACGTTGACCACCCCGTGGTCAGCAAGGCACATTCCACCATTGAAGCGATCAGCTCAGGGGGCGGCAAGCGGATCACCTCCGTGATCGATCGCGTCGTCTTCAAGGTCAAGACTGATGACTGGCGCGCGGCGCTTCTCGACATCCGTGGGCAGGTCAGCGAAGCCGAGTCGGCTCTGATCAATGAGGCGGCTACGCCATGGTGGCTCGGCGATGTCGGACACAGGAAGGACGACTCGGGCCAGAGCGACTTCTATGCACGACTCAAGGCACGCGCGTACGCGAGCGGCAAGAAGACCTGCAATACGGAATTTCTCCTTCCCGTCGAGTGGGACATGAAGCGCCTCATCGCGGAAATGGCCTACAACGCGAATCAGGTTCTGAAGGACACCGTCCGCGAGATGACGGCTGTGTCGATGCAAACGTCGAGCCCGATCGAGTTCACGATCGGTTCGACGAATCTCAGACTCCGGGTACGCATGCTCGAGGACGGGATCGTCTACCTGGCCGTCGGCGTCGTGGGAATGGCCGACCCGAACTTCTTCGCGATCGTCCTGACGTCTTTCCCCGGTATCTCGAGGGATGACTGGAGCCCCGAGCCGCGAGGAAACATGAACATCGATCCAGAGCCTGGAGAGATCCTCTGGTCGACGATACTCAGCCCCGAGAGCCAGGCTGCCATCCTGAACTTCGCACCGCCAGCTTGAACCGTCTCTCTTCGTATCCCTGATGGGGAACGATGTCGCCCAGCTCGCTACCCCGCCGGAAGGCTGCGCTACTCGGAGGGCGCGGGGCGGGACAGCACGTCTTGCGCCTTCGCGAGGTGCTCCCCGGCGACGAGCACCTGGTAGTTCGACGCGAGCACCTGGGTCTGCGAGTCGAAGTCGCGACTGCGGCGCGCGATGCCGTAGGAGATGAGGCGGAAGAACATTCCCGCGACCGCGCCGATGAGGAGCGCCGCGAGGAAGAGTCCCCAGTTGATCGTCGGCGAGAAGAACGACAGCAGCACTCCGATGAAGAGGCCGAACCAGGCGCCGCTCAACGCACCTTCGAGTGCGGCGCGGTTCCAGGAGAGTTTGCGAGTGACCCGCTCGACCGTTTTCAGATCGTTGCCGATGATCGACAGGTCGGCGATCGTGAAGTCGCCTTTCGCGAGGCGGTCGACGATCTGTTGCGCCTCCGCGTAGGTCTCGTAGGTGCCCAGCACGTCGCCCTTGGGCACGCGCTGCTGAAAGGGTCCGCCGCTGCGGCCGAACGCTCCGGGGTTGCTCACGCGGACAGTATCTCAGGCTCCGGTTGGCTTCTGCTCGGTCGCGGTTTTCAATACACCCGCCTGCGGCGGGCACTCAACCCACGGGTCTAGGGTTTTCAGGGTGAGCGCGACGCGGGTTTTCGTCGCCCGGCTGGCCGGGTGCTCCGTCTTCGACCCCGCGGGCGACAAGGTCGGCAAAGCCCGGGATGTCGTCGTCGTCTACCGCAGGACGCAACCGCCGCGCGTCGTCGGCCTCATCGTCGAGGTGCCTGGCAAGCGGCGCGTCTTCCTCAGCATCGGCCGGGTGACGAGCATCGGCTCGGGGCAGATCATCACGACGGGTCTCATCAACCTGCGCCGCTTCGAGCAGCGCGGCGGCGAGGTGCGGATCATCGCCGAACTGCTCGGGCGCAAAGTGGTGCTGCGCGACGGCTCCGGCGACGCGACGATCGAGGATGTCGCCGTTGAGGAGACCGCCCCCGGCGAGTGGGAGGTCGGCGACCTCTTTCTGCGCCGCCCGCGCACGGCATCCCCGTTTTCGAAGGGCGCGACGACCTTCGCCACCTGGGATCAGGTGCGCGAGAACGCCGCCGGCGAGCCGCAGTCGGCCGAGCAGCTCGTCGCGACCTACTCCGACCTGCTCCCCGCCGACCTCGCGAGCACGCTGCTCGACCTGCCCGAGGGCCGTCGGCTCGAAGTCGCCGAAGAGCTGCCCGACGACCGCCTCGCCGACGCGCTCGAGGAGATGCCCGAGCAGGATCAGGTCGACCTGATCGGCCAGCTCGACGACGAGCGCGCCGCCGACGTGCTCGACCAGATGGAGCCCGACGACGCCGCCGACCTCATCGCGCAGCTCTCCGCGGAGCGCGGCGAGGCGCTGCTGGGACTCATGGAGCCCGAAGAGGCCGACGACGTGCGCTTCCTGCTCGCCTACGGCCCCGACACGGCGGGCGGCCTCATGACGACCGAGCCGATCATCGTCTCGGCCGACGCGACCGTCGCCGAGGGGCTCGCTCTCATCCGTCGGCACGAACTCGCCCCCGCGCTCGGCGCCGCGGTCTGCGTCACGCTGCCGCCCTACGAACCGCCGACCGGGCGGTTCCTCGGCATGGTGCACTTCCAGCGGATGCTGCGCTACCCGCCGCACGAACGGCTCGGCACGCTGCTCGACACGAGCCTCGAACCGGTCAAACCCGACACGAGCGCCGCGGAGGTGTCGCGCCGTCTCGCGTCGTACGACCTCGTGCAGTTGCCGGTCGTCGACGAACACCACCGACTCGTCGGGGTGGTGACCATCGACGACGTCCTCGACTACCTGCTGCCCGACGACTGGCGAAGTACCAGCGAGGATCCCGAGCCCACCCTGTCGGCGACCGACGGCGCGAGCACCGCATCCATCCCGATCCCGACCCGCAGCCTGTCCGGAAGGAGGACGCCGCATGGCCCGCCCGCTCCGTCAAGCCCGTAACGACCAGCGACTCGACCTCCCGAAGGGCGCGCGCGGCACGTTCGCGTCGCCGTTCGGCACGTTCCGCCCGTCGGGGCGTGACCGCATGGGCCGGTTCTCGGAGTCGTTCGCGCGCGCGATGGGAACGTCGTGGTTCCTCATCGGCATGTCGGTCTTCGTCGCCGCCTGGCTCGCGTTCAACACCCTCGCGCCGGAGTCGTGGCAGTTCGACCCTCGGCTGACGAATTTCACGCTACTGACCCTCATCCTGTCGCTTCAGGCCTCCTACGCGGCCCCCCTCATCCTGTTGGCGCAGAACCGGCAGGATGACCGCGACCGCGTGCAGATCGAGCAGGACCGGCAGCGCGCCGAACGCAACCTCGCCGACACCGAGTACCTCGCCCGCGAAGTCGTCGCACTGCGGCTCGCGATGAAGGATGTCGCGACGAAAGACTTCATCCGCGCCGAACTGCGGGCTCTGCTCGACGAGCTGGATGCCGATCAGGCCGAGACCCCCACACCGTGAGCACCGACTCGGCGGTGAGGGCGGCGCTGGCGAAGGTGATCGACCCCGAGATCCGCCGCCCGATCACCGAACTCGACATGGTACGGGCGATCACCGTGACGGGGGATGTCGCGAACGTCGAACTCGTGCTGACGATCGTCGGCTGCCCCGCCGCCGAGACGATCGAGCGGGATGTGCGCGCCGCCGTGCTCGGCGTGCCGGGCGTCGACCGTCTCGAGCTAACCGTCGGAGTCATGACCGTTCCCGAGCGGGAGGCACTCGTCGCGCGCATTCGCGGAACCCGCGCGATGCGGTTCGGACCCGACACCCTCACCAAGATCTACGCCATCACGAGCGGTAAAGGAGGGGTCGGCAAGTCGACGCTCACCGCCAACCTCGCCGTCGCCCTCGCCGCCCGGGGGGCGAAGGTGGGCCTCGTCGACGCGGATGTCTTCGGCTTCTCGGTCCCCGGCATTCTGGGCTTGAGCGCCGACGCCCGCCCGACGAAGGTGGGCGACCTCATGATGCCGCCGTCGGCGCACGGGGTATCGGTGATCTCGATCGGGATGTTCGTGGAGCCATCCACGGCGGTGTCGTGGCGCGGGCCGCTGTTGCACCGCACCATCCAGCAGTTCCTCACCGATGTCTGGTTCGGCGACCTCGACGTGCTGCTGCTCGACCTGCCGCCCGGCACGGGCGACGTCGCGATCTCGATCGGCCAGCTGCTCCCCCACGCGGAGGTGCTCGTCGTCACGACCCCGCAACCCGCCGCCGCCGACGTCGCCGAGCGCTCGGGCCTCGTCGCGCGCCAGACCGGTCAGAGCGTCATCGGTGTCGTCGAGAACATGACGGGCGACCTCTTCGGCTCCGGCGGGGGGGATGCGGTCGCCGAGCGCCTCGGCGTTCCGGTGCTCGCGCGCATCCCCCTCTCGGTGCCACTGCGGGAAGGCGGCGACACCGGTGCCCCCGTCGTTCTCGCCGACCCGACCGATCCGGCTGCCGCCGCCATCCTCGCCCTCGCCGACACGCTCGCCGCCCGCGGCCGCGACCTCACCGCCCGGAAGCTGCCACTCTCCCCGCGTTGACCCGACTGACGACTTCGCGGGATCCCCCTCTCCATCCGCGACTTTTCGTCCATCCGACGCGTCCATCCGCACGAAAAGTCGCGGATGGACGGGTGGGAGGCACGCGAGGGGCGCGCGGGAGGGACGAGACGGGGAGCGTCAGCGGTCGATGTCGCGCTTGCGCAGGGGGTAGCGCAACAGCGGGATGAACGAGAGTGCCATGAGGATGGCGGGGACGACGCTGAAGGACATGACGATGCCGAAGACCGCCGAGTTGGGCTGCGCCTCGACGGGAGCCGCGGCGGTGCCCTCGAGGTAGCCGGACGCGGCGAGGATGAGCGCGAGGATCGTCGCACCGAAGGCGAGGCCCGTCGTCTCCCCGGCCGTCCACATCCCGCTGAACGAACCGCCGCGGCCCGGGCCGTTGGTGCGCGCGTCGTGGGCGATGACGTCGGGCAGCATCGACAGCGGCAGCGCCTGGATGCCGGCGTACGCGATGCCGACGAAACCGATGGGCACGACGATCCAGAATCCCGGCGCGATCAGCAGACCGGTGAGCGAGAGCGCCGCGAGGAAGAACACGGATGTCGCGATGACGTAGGAGCGCTCCTTGCCGATCCGGCGGGCGACGACACCCCAGAGCGGTGCGGCGACGATCGCCGGGAGGATGAGGGCGACGAACAGGATCGTGACGGCGTCGGTGTCGCCGAGCACCCAGGTGGCGACGAATTGCGTGCCCGCGAGCATCCCGCCCGCGGCGAGGGCTTGCGTGAAGAACGTGGCGAGCAGCGCGCGGAACGGCTTCGACGAGCGCAGCATCGCGGTGCCGCGGCGAGCCTGCGTGGCGAGCGAGTCGCGCGGCGGGGCCAACTCGCCGAAGGCGCGGAATGCCGGCGCCGGCGGTGCCGCGAGGGTGCCGCGCGCGGCTTTCTCGACGGTCGCGGTGACGACGATCGCGACGACGAAGATAGCCGCCGCGCCGATCGCCATGAACAGGTAGCCGCCGAAGTCGGTGCCGAACAGTTCGACGCCGGCCTCGCGGAGCGCGGGGCCCCCGCCGCCGTAGAGAAGGATCGCCGCCGTCAGCACGACGACGCGAGCGGACAGCAGGCGGGTGCGCGCGTCGTAGCCTGACACCAGTTCGGCGGGCAGCACGTTGTACGGCACCTGGAAGAACGAGAAACCCGTCGCCGCGAGCAGGAACGCGACGAACACCCAGCCGGCGGCGAGCAGCGGCGCGGTGCCCGCGGGGACGGCGAAGGTGGCGACGAAGAACACCGGCAGCACGACAGCGCCGAGCAGCATGAGCCGGCGCCGGGAACCCCGCGCCGCGAACTCGCGGTCGCTGTACGCGCCGACGATCGGGTCGATGATGATGTCCCAGATCTTCGCGAACGTCACGACGGCGCCGGCGAGCAGCGCCGGAACGGCGAGGGTGTCGGTCAGGTAGAAGACGAGCACGAGCCCCGGCAGCGCCGCGAAACCGCTCGTGACGAACTCGCCGGTCGCGTAGCGTGCGACGACACCGGCACGCAGCTCGCGCGTGCGAGAACGCGCCGTGGAGGTCACTCCGCGATCCTATGCGCGCTTGCACCGCGACGCGCGTCTCGGACACCGCCGACCCTGCCGAGGAGCCGCGGGGAAAGTAGTCTTCACTCATGTCGGGTTCGCCGGTCGATCGGGCAACAGCGCTCGCGCTCACCCGTGATATCACCGCGACGGCGGCGAAGCCGGTCACGGTCGTCGCCCCCTTCACGGGCGAGCCTCTCCACGATCTGCCGCAGAGCACGCTCCCCGACGTGGAGGTCGCGGCGGAAGCCGCCCGCGAAGCTCAACGGGCCTGGTGGGCCGCCGGCTTCGCGCACCGTCGGCAGGTGCTGTTGCGCGCGCACGATCTGCTGCTCGATCGTCGGGAGCAACTGCTCGACGCGGTGCAGACCGAGACGGGCAAGACGCGCGGCCAAGCCTTCGAGGAGGTCTTCCAAGCGGCGGGCGCCACGCGATACGCGGCCGTCAGCGCGCGCCGGGTGCTGGGGCGTTCGCGGCGGAGGGGCGGCATCCCGGGCGTCATCCGCGCCCAAGTGCGGTACGAACCGAAAGGTCTCGTCGGGGTCATCACCCCGTGGAACTACCCGCTTTCGCTCGGCATCATGGATGTCGCGCCCGCTCTCGCTTCGGGCAACGGCGTCCTGCAGAAAGCCGACGACCAGGGCGCGCTCACGATCCTCACCGCGCGACGCGCCTTCGTGGATGCCGGTGTACCCGCGGCGCTCTGGGGTGTCGTGTGCGGGCCGGGGGCGATGATCGGCAACGCCGTCGTCGACGTCGCGGATTACGTCTGCTTCACCGGGTCGACGGCGACGGGCAAGATCGTGGCCGAACGCGCCACCCGCAACCTGATCGGCGTCTCGCTCGAGCTCGGCGGCAAGAACCCGATGATCGTGCTCGACGATGTCGACCCCGTCGAGGCCGCGGCCGACGCCGCGTACGGGTGCTTCTCGGCCGCCGGCCAGCTATGCGTCTCGATGGAACGGGTGTATGTCGAGAGGGGCGTCGCTGACGCGTTCACCGCCGCGTTCGCGGAACGCACCCGGTCGCTGAGAATCGGCTCCGCCTTCGACTACAGCACGGATGTCGGGTCCCTCGCCACGATGGCGCAGTTCGAGCGCGTCACGGCGCACATCGACGACGCCGTGCGGAAGGGCGCCACGGTGCTCGCCGGAGGCAAACCGCGTCCCGACATCGGGCCGTTCTTCATCGAACCGACCGTGCTGTCGAACGTCACGAGCGAGATGAGCTGCGACCGCGACGAGACCTTCGGAGCGCTCGTCGCGATCCACGTCGTCGAGGATGCCGCGGAGGCCGTCGCTCTCGCCAACGACTCCGAGTATGGACTCAACGCCTCCGTGCTGAGCGGGTCGACCCGCCGCGGGCTGCGGGTCGCGCGGAAGGTCGACGCCGGCTCGGTCAACGTCAACGAGGGCTACCGCGGATCGTTCTCGTCGGTCGACGCTCCGATGGGCGGCGTGAAACTCTCCGGGCTCGGCCGCCGCAACGGCCCCGAAGGGCTGCTGCGATTCATGGAGGCG
Source organism: uncultured Pseudolysinimonas sp. (assembly GCA_965653335.1). Lineage (GTDB taxonomy): Bacteria > Actinomycetota > Actinomycetes > Actinomycetales > Microbacteriaceae > Pseudolysinimonas_A. The sequence continues at coordinate 220 of CBFGZU010000069.1, read as the reverse complement.
CACACGATCGCCCACGCCACCGGCATCCTGCAGTTGCCCCGCACGGGCGCGGAGTTCCGCCGCCTCGTCGGGCCGATGGTGTCCTACCTCCGTCTCGCCAAATTCATCCGGCGCCGCTAACCCCATCGAGGCCCCCGAGCCCCGAGCCCCGTTGTCTCGCACCGTACGCGGGTGACGGATCGGAGCCACACCTCACCCTGCTCCCCCGGCGGCAGCTCGT
>CBFGZU010000068.1:0-10677 GCA_965653335.1 uncultured Pseudolysinimonas sp. | reverse complement strand
CACCGGCGAGTTCGAGGTCGGCGAGCGCGACGTGCCCGGGGTTGGGGGCGGCCGAGGCGAAGTAGTGCCATCCGAGGTGGCTGCCCGCCCAGTAGCGCTGCCGGGAACGCGCATCGCCCAGGAAGGTCTGGAACGTCATCGGGCTGCGCGCCGGCGCGCCCTCGCCGCGGTAGTCGGGAATGCCCGAGTCGGTGCTCACTCCGGCGCCCGTGAGCGCGGCGATGCGTCGCCCGGCGAGCAAGCGCTCGGCATCGTCGAGGAGCGGCAGCAGCGCCGGGTCGAGGGCGGGCAGGGTCGTGACCGACACAGTGCCTCCTTCGTCTCGGGCGTTCTCGAAGGCTAGAACGTCCAGGTTGCCGGGATGTTTCCGCTTGCCGTGAGCTTGACATCCCGCCCCGTAGGCTCGGGGCGGTGCACATCGTTCCCGTCACCGATCCCGCCGCCGCGGAGCTGCGCGACTACACCGAGCTGACCGACGTCGTGCGCCGTCGCTTGCGCGAACCCGCCGAGGGAATCTATCTCGCCGAATCGGTCAAAGTCATCGAGCGGGCGTTCGCGGCCGGTCATCACCCGCGCTCGGTGCTCGTGCTCGAAAAGTGGCTGCCCGAGATCGAGCCGCTGTTCGCGCCGTGGAACGTGCCCGTCTACGTCGGAACGACCGAGGTGCTCGAGGCCGTCACCGGCTTCGTGATGCACCGTGGCGCCCTCGCATCCATGCACCGCCCCGTGCTGCCTCCCGTCGCGGATCTGCTGCGGGATGCCCGGCGGGTCGTCGTGCTCGAAGACATCGTCGATCACACCAACGTCGGGGCGATCTTCCGGGCGGTCGCCGGTCTGGGAGCGGATGCCGTGCTCGTCACGCCCCGGTGCGCCGATCCGCTCTACCGCCGATCGGTGCGGGTGAGCATGGGGGCCGTCCTGCAGGTGCCGTGGACGCGCCTGGGGGAGTGGGACACCGCCGTGCCGGAGCTGCACGTTGCGGGCTTCCACATCGCGGCTCTCGCGCTCGACGACCGCGCCGTCGACCTCGCGGCGTTCGCCCGGAATCCACCGGAACGCGTCGCCCTCGTCTTCGGCACGGAGGGCGACGGACTCGGCCGCGCCGCTCTCGACGCAGCCGACACCGTCGTGACGATCCCGATGGACCACGGGGTCGACTCGCTCAACGTCGCAGCGACCGCCGCGGTCGTCCTCTGGGCGCTCCGCTCTGGCTGACGGAGGGGAATGCCGACCGGCACGTCGCTCACGACCGCGCCATCGACCGTTTAGGGTCGACGGGTGCCACTGAGTCGACCGCTCACCCGCCACCAGATCTATCGGCGGCGCCGGATCACGGTGTTCGGTGCCGCGGGGCTCGTGCTGGCGTCCTTCATCTACCTTCCGCTGACCTTGCTCGCGCCGCTCAAGGCGGCGGTCGTCACCGTGACGGTGCCCGTGGAGGACGCGCCCGAGGTTCCGGCGCTCGCCTTCCCGGCCTACGGAGCGAGCGCGATCGGTGCCGTCGGCTATCCCGGGGTGCTCGCCCAGAGCGGAGCCACGACCGCCCTGCCGATGGCGAGCATCACGAAAGTCATCACGGCACTCGTCGTGCTCGACGCGCACCCCCTCGACCCGGGCGAAGCGGGCCCGACCGTGACGATGACGTCGACCGACATCGACCTCTACCGCTCGTACCTCGCGCAGAACGGTGCCGTGTCGACGGTGCAGGTCGGCATGACCTTCACCGAGCGCCAGTTGCTCGAGCTGACGCTCGTCAAGTCATCGAACAACTACGCGGCGAGCATGGCAGTGTGGGCATTCGGCTCGCAGGACGAGTTCCTCGCAGCCGCGCGGGACTGGCTCGCCGGGAACGGCCTCGCTGGGATCGTCGTCAACGAACCCACCGGGATCGACAGGTCGAACGTCGCTCCCGTCGACCAGCTCGTCGAACTCGGGCGCATCGCCCTCGCGCACCCGGTCGTCGCCGAGATGGTCGCGATGGACTCCGCCGACGTGCCGCCTCTCGGCCTCCTGCGCAACACCAACCATCTGCTCGGAAAGAGCGGAGTCGACGGCATCAAGACCGGAACTCTCGACGACTTCGGGGCGAACCTGCTGTTCTCCGCCGACTACACCGTCGGTTCGTCGACCGTTACCGTCATCGGCGTCGTCCTCGGCGGTCCCGACCACGAGGTGATCGACCGCGACATCCTCACGCTGCTCGACTCGACCCTCGCGAACTTCACCGAGGTCGAGGTCGCCGCCGAGGCGGAAGCCTTCGCCACCTACACGGCCGACTGGGGGGCGTCCGTTCCGGCTGTCGCCGTCGACCGCGCGACGCTGCTCACCTGGGGCGGAGCGCCCGTCACCGTCGATGTCGAGACCGACGAGGTGCGCACCGGGACTGCCGGAGAGGATGTCGGCGATCTCGTCTTCACGTCCGGCCCGATGTCGGTTCGGGTCGATCTGGAGCTCGCCGCCGACCTCGGCGACCCGGGGCCGTGGTGGCGGCTCACCAATCCGGCGGCGCTCTTCTGACGCAGACGCAAAGCCGTCAGAATTCGGGGCGCTTCGGCGTGACGCCGTCGCCCGACGACTCTCGGCGCAGGCGCCGCAGGATCCAGGGCGCAAAGTGTTCGCGGGCCCAGCCGATGTCGTCGATGCGCGCGTGTCTCCAGGACCGGCGCGGCAACGGCTCCGCTTCGAAGGGTTCGAGGTCGTGACGCACGTTGAGCGCGTCGAGCACCATCCGCGCGATCGTCTGGTGGCCGATCGGCGAGAAGTGCAAGCGATCGGGAGCCCACATCCGCGGATCGCTGAGCTCCCGCAGGGCCCACATGTCGGCGACGATCGCGTCGTGGCGCTTCGCGACGGCGTGCAGGTTCTCGTTGTAGATCGCGACTTTTCCGCGGATGCGGCCGAGCACCGGGGTGCCGCCGATGTCGGGGCCGGTGAACAGGACGACGGTCGCGCCGTCCCGGCGCAGTCGCCCGACGCCGGCGTCGAGCCGCGCCGCGACCTCGTCGGGGTCGGTTCCCGGACGGATGATGTCGTTGCCGCCTGCGGAGATCGAGATGAGGTCGGGGCGCAAATCGAGGGCGGCATCCACTTGCTCGTCGAGGATCTGCTGCAGCAGGCGCCCGCGGATCGCGAGATTGGCGTATGCGAAGTCGACGGCGTGCGACGCGAGCACGTCGGCGACCCGGTCGGCCCAGCCGCGGTGCCCGCCGGGACTCTCCGGTTCGGGATCACCGATGCCTTCCGTGAAGGAGTCGCCGATCGCGACGTAGCGCGACCACGGGTGACGGGTGGTCATGGTCCCATCATGACGAATCGTCGGGGATCGTGCACGCCGCACTTATCGCACCGGGCGGTGGCGCACAAGACCGTTGCCGGTCGGACGACGAATCGCTTTCCTGGAAAGGAGGCGAGACCCGCCTCGCTCAAGAAAGAAGGTTCACCGTGGGAATTCTGGGATGGATCGTTCTCGGCCTGGTCGCCGGCGCGATCGCGAAAGCCATTCTGCCGGGCCGTCAAGGCGGCGGCTGGGTCGTCACGCTAATCCTCGGCGTCGTCGGCGCGCTGCTCGGAGGGTTCATCGGGAGCGCCCTCTTCAACGTCGGCCTCGAGACCTTCTGGTCGATTCAGACCTGGCTACTCGCAATCGGCGGGGCGATCCTCGTTCTGCTCATCTACGGGCTCGCCACGCGAGGACGCGCGAGCGCCTGACAACGCACCGCGAGGGAGCCGGTCGATCTCATCGCCCGGCTCCTTTCGTGTGCGGCGCAGCCTCGGTCGGCCCGTGACAGCAGCCGGTGACAGGATGGCCGCGTGAGCAAGCAGGATGGCAGCGGGCGACAGGTCACTGTCGCGCCCGTCGACGACCTCACGGCGCACCTGTTGCACGTCGACATGGACGCCTTCTTCGCGTCGGTCGAGTTGCTCGAGCATCCCGAGCTCGTGGGCAAGCCCGTCATCGTCGGGCATCCCTCCGCTCGCTCGGTCGTCACCGCGGCGACGTACGAGGCCCGCAGGTTCGGGGTCAACTCGGCGATGCCGATGGCCGTCGCGATGCGGCGCTGCCCGCAAGCGATCGTGCTCGAACCGCATTACGACCGCTACACGTCGTATTCCGCGATCGTGATGGATCTGTTCCGCGACGTGACGCCTCTCGTCGAAGTGCTCGGCATCGACGAGGCGTTCCTCGATGTAGCCGGTGCACGCCGCCTGCTAGGCACGCCCTGGCAGATCGGCACGCTCATCCGGGAACGCGTCTTCGCCGCGACCGGCCTGCGCTGCTCGGTCGGCGCCGCCTCCACCAAGTACGTCGCGAAGCTCGCGTCGAGTCGCGCCAAGCCCGACGGGTTGCTCGTCGTCCCCGCGGCCGAGACCCTCGCCTTTCTGCACCCTCAGCCGATTTCAGCGCTGTGGGGCGTCGGAGCCAAGACCGCCGAGAAGCTCGAGCGGCTCGGGTTGCGCACCGTCGCGGACGTCGCCGACGTGCCCGTCGATGCCCTGACCCGAGCGGTCGGCCCGGCGATGGCCGAACACTTCCATGCTTTGGCGTGGGGTCGCGATCCCCGGCAGGTCGTCACCGAGCACCTCGAGAAGAGCATCGGTCACGAGCGCACCTTCGAGTCGAACATCTCGGACGTCGCGGAACTCGAGAGGGAGATGCTTCGCCTGGCGAACGCCGTCGGAGTGCGTCTCCGCCGGGCCGGCGTGCAGGCCCGCACGGTCGCGCTCAAGTTGCGCTTCGGCGACTTCTCGACGATCTCGCGGTCGCGCACCCTCGCGGAACCCACCGATCTCGGTCGCCGCCTCTACGAAGAAGCGCGGTCGCTCTACGCCGAGTCCGGGCGCGCGGGCGAGCCCATCCGGCTGCTCGGAGTACGCGGCGAGCAGCTCTCGGCGCACGTCTCGGATCCCGGACTGTGGGACGACGACGGAGACTGGCGCGACGCCGAGCACGCGGTCGACGCGATCACCGCGAAGTTCGGTCGTTCCCTCATCCGCCCCGCGACGCTGCTCGGCGACGAACCCGACCGACGGATGCCGATGCGGGGAGAGCCGACCTGAGTCTCGATACCCGGCCTTCGCGCGCTCCTCGACCGGCGAGTCGGGGGCAACGGGTAACGTTCCATCAAGTGAGCGAGTCGTCGGAGGTCCCCGTCTTCCGGGCGACCGCAGCCGCCGAACACCTCTCGCCGAGCTTCCCGGAGCGCGCTCCCTGGGGAACCGTCGCGAAGCTCCGCGCCTGGCAGGAGGAAGCCCTCGCCGAGTACCTGCGGCGTGACGCGCGCGACTTTCTCGTCTCGGCCACCCCGGGCGCCGGCAAGACCGCGTTCGCCCTCCGGCTCGCCTCAGAACTGCTGCGTCGCAACGTCATCGATCGCGTGACGGTGGTGGCACCGACCGAGCACCTCAAGATCCAGTGGGCGGATGCCGCCCACCGCGCCGGCATCCGCCTCGATCCGCGGTTCAGCAACAAGCACTCTCGCGAATCCCGGCCCTACCACGGCGTCGCCGTCACCTACGCGCAAGTGGCCGTGCGGCCGTCGCTGCACAAGGCGCTCACCGAGTCGAAGCGATCCCTCGTGATCCTCGACGAGGTGCATCACGGCGGAGACGCCCTGTCGTGGGGCGACGCGATCCGCGAAGCCTTCGAGGGGGCGACCCGGCGGCTGTCCCTCACGGGAACGCCGTTCCGCTCCGACACCGCCCCCATCCCGTTCGTCAGCTATCTGCGCGACGAGCGCGGCATCCGCCTGTCGCAGACCGACTACGCGTACGGGTACGGCCGCGCCCTCGCCGACGGCATCGTGCGTCCCGTGATGTTCCTGTCGTACGCGGGCTCGATGCGCTGGCGCACGCGGCAGGGCGACGAGATGGAGGCCGCGCTCGGGCAGGGCGACACCACCGATGTCACGGCACAAGCCTGGCGGGCGGCGCTCGACCCCGACGGCGACTGGATTCCCGCGGTGCTGGCCGCCGCCGACCGGCGACTCTCGGAGGTACGTCGCGACGTGCCCGACGCGGGTGGCCTCGTCATCGCGACCGACCACGTCACCGCTCGCGCCTACGCGACGATCCTCACCGACCTCACCGGTCACGTGCCGACGGTCGTGCTCAGCGACGAAGTCGGCGGCAGCGAGAAGATCCAGGACTTCGCGACGGGATCGCAACGCTGGATGGTGGCGGTGCGGATGGTCTCGGAAGGCGTCGACGTGCCGCGGCTCATGGTCGGCGTCTACGCGACCAGCGCGTCGACGCCGCTGTACTTCGCGCAAGCGGTCGGACGCTTCGTGCGCACCCGCAGGCGCGGTGAGCTGGCGTCGATCTTCGTACCGAGCGTGCCCGTCCTGCTGAATCTCGCGGCGCACCTGGAACTCGAACGCGATCACGCCCTCGACCGCGAGCGCGCCGACGACGAACTTCTCGACGACGAGAGCCTGGAGCGCGCGCAGGAGCGCGAGGCCGCCTCGGCGGAACTGCTCGACGAGTTCGAGTGGCAGGCACTCGGCTCGGTCGCGACCTTCGAGAAGGTGCTCTACGACGGGCAGGATTTCGGCACCCTCGCCGAGCCGGGCAGCCCCGAGGAGTGGGAGTTCGTCGGCATCCCCGGCATCCTTGAGCCGGAGGACGTGAGCCGGTTGCTCAAGCTGCGTCAGGCCCGGCAAGCACGCCGGGGGGTCGAGCGGTCGCGCGACGAGCCCGACCGGGAGGCGCCGGTGCCGCTGCACCGCTCCCTCGCCGAACAGCGTCGGCTGCTCAACAGCCTCGTGTCGATCTCGGCACGGACGTCGGGGCAGACGCACGCTCAGGTGCACGCCGAGGTGCGGCGCCTCGGCGGCGGACCGGAGGTCGGTCGCGCTACCGTCGCCCAGCTGCAAGCCCGCATCGAGATCCTTCGGAAGCGCATCAACGGTCGCTGATCGACTGCCGCAGGGTCTCTGCGAGCGCTCCGAGAGCCCTGTCGGCGTGTCGCGCACGAATCACCCCCAGTTGACGGGGGATTCCGGCTCTCGAGCCGTCGGGCGGCGCATCGACGTGTTCTCATGGTCGCGGCACCGTCGATCTGGGGGGATCAGCCGACCAATGTCCACCACACCGAACCGCCACCGTTTGCGACTCACCGCGCTTGCCACGGGCCTCGTCGCCGTCGTCGCTCTCGCACTCCTGCCAGCCATTCCGGCGACCGCGGCCGTCACGCTCACCGCGTCACCGACCGGCTCCGGCACCGCCTGTTCGGCGGCCGCGCCGTGCTCGGCGGCCACGGCGCTGTCGAAGGCACGTGGGGGAGACGTCATCGTGCTGCTCGCCGGCTCCTACGGCGCCCCCATGCTCACCGGAACCGGCGGAACCACGACCGCGCCGATCCGCGTACGGCCCGCGACCGGGGCCGTGGTGTCGTTCGCGAGGCTGCAGACCTACCTGCCCAACGTCACCTGGTCGGGGCTCACCGTCACGACGCTGCTCTACGTCTACCCGCAAGCGGTCAACACGGTCGTGGAGAACTTCACCATGGCGAAGGCGGGGTCGTTCCTGCGCGCCAACGGCACCGTCGTGCGCAACTCGACCTTCTCCGGCGGGGTCGATCTGGATGCCGTGCAGATCAAGGACGCGACGGGCGTGACGCTCGAGGGCAACGTCATCCGCGACTATCGGCTCAGCTCGAGCACCAGCGCGGCCCACGTCGACTGCGTGCAGGTCTTCGACGCCGCGCAAGTGCGGATCGTGCGCAACTCGATCCGCGGCTGCAGCAATGCCGGCATCATCCTCTCGCCCGGTGCCGGCCGGGGCATCCACGGGATCGAGATCAGCGGCAACTTCATCCAGGGCTGCATCGTCGTGAGCACCACCTGCAAGGGCGGGTCAGCCCTCGATGTGCGCGAAGTGAGCGCGTCGAACGTCGTCGTGCGCAACAACTCGATCGTCGACGGCGCGACGCGGGTCGTGCCGCGCACGGGGCTGCTCTTCGACCGCAACGTCGTGTCTTACCTCGCCGACTGCACCGCGCCGCTCACCGGCAGCGTCGTGCAGGCCTGGAACTTCGGGGCGTGCGCGACGCCCGCACGACTTGGCGTCGACGGCAACCGGCAGGGCACCGTCGCGTTCGTCGACCGCGCGGCGGGTGACCTACACGTGGCCGACACCGAGTCGTTCGCGATCGACTCGCTTCTCGCGCTGCTGTTGTCGACTCCCGTGATCGGTCGCGACGGAACCCTCCTGCTCGCGACGACCGCGGGCGCCGACGACTGACGTGCCGTGATCGGCTCATCCGTGGTGAACTGAGCACGATGGCCTCAACGCTCCGCGCCCGACTCCTCACCGCCGTCGCCGGGCATCCCGACGGCACGGCACCGTATGTGCTCGAGCTCGCGGAGGGCGACGACGCGGGCTACTTCGCGGAAGACTCCGCGACGTGGATCGTGCACGCCGGAATGGGGACGTTCGTCGCCGGCATCCGCGCTCTGCTCATGCAGGCCCTTCACCCCGGCGCGATGGCGGGAGTTCACGACTGGTCGCGCTATCGGGACGATCCGCTCGGCCGGCTGTCCGGAACCGTGCGCTGGATCGTCGTGCTCACGTTCGGATCGACCGCGCAGGCCGACCGCGAAGTCGCCCGGGTCGGGCGCTTCCACTCCCGGGTCGAAGGGGAGTACGCGGCCTCGGGCGGCTCGGCGCGACGCTATTCGGCGACCGACCGCGACCTCGTCGACTGGGTGCACGTCACCTTCGCCGACGCGTTCCTCACGTGTCACGAGGCGTGGGGTGCGCCCATTCCGGGCGGACCGGATGCCTACGTGCACGACTGGGCGACGGCCGGCCGGCTCATGGGCGTCGAATCGCCCCCGGCGACCGCGGCCGAGCTGCGTGCGCGTCGTGACGGGTATCTCGAACGGGGCGAGTTGCGGGGCGACGAACGCGTTGCCGACGTCGTGCGGTTCCTCAAGAAGCCGCCGTTCCGGGGCACGCTCGGCTTCGCCTACCGCGTGCTGTTCGCAGCGGCGGTGTCGACCATCCCCGCACCCTACCGCCGGCTGCTCGGCGTGCGCCGCTCGATCCTGCCCGTGCGGGCGCTGACCGGCGTCGCCCTCGGATTCGCGCAACGGGCGATCGGGTCGGGTCCGCGCGCTCAGGACTTCGCGCGGATGCGGCTGCGCCGCCTCACGTGACGTCGCGGAGGAACGCGATGGTGTCTTTCAACGCCGTCTGCGCTTCGTCGAGTTCGAGCTGGAACTGATATTCGTGCCCGAGAGCCGGCTCGTGATCCGCCGGGTAGAACCTGCCGGTGACGTCGACGCCGAGTTCGGTGAGCCGGTTGTACATCGGGATCGACTCCACCCAGGTGAGGCCATCGGCGTTGCCGCCCGTGATGTAAGTCGCGGGAAACTCCTCCGTGACGAACTCGATCGTCGACATCGTGAGCCCGGGCGCCTCGTCCGACCAGTTCTGCGTGCCCGTGTACGACCACAAGGCGATCTTGAAGCCCCACGCCGCGACTCCCGTGAGTTCGGCCATCGCCTCGAGGTCGTAGACCCCGCAATTGAGGATCACGCCGACGAGCTGACCGGAATCAAGCGCGGGAGCGATGCCGACCACCCGGGCGTAGAACGGATTGGTGATCATCGTCGCGAGCTGACTCGCCAGCTGCGCGCCGGCCGAGTCGCCGGCGATGATGATCCGTCGCGGGTCGATTCCCAGCTCGGCGGCGTTGGCGTCGAGGTAGGAGAGCGCATCGTTGAGTTGACGCACCGCCGTCGGATACGTCGCTTCGGGGCCGACGGTGTAGTTGGCCCCGACGGTCGCATAGCCTTCTGCCGCGAGGATGCGCAGATACGGGTCGACGTTGGATCTGTTGCCGGAGATCCACGCTCCGCCGTGCACCCAGAAGACGACGGGCAGCGGCTCGGCGGCTCCCTCCGGTGTGAAGACGTCGAGCGTCGTATCGATGCCGGCAGAGCCATCGGAGTACTGCAGGTCGAGTCGCTCCTCGAGCGCGACGTCGGGAACGTGCTTCTCCATGGCAACGGCCGTCGCCGTTCCGCCTTGTTCGAAGATCGATCGGATGAGCAGTGCCGAGGGCCACGGCGTCGAGGTCACGACGACACCCCCGATGATCGCGATCGCGATGACGGCGAGCAGGACGTTCCTGATCCTGCGCCGGGCGCGCTCGGACGGTCGGAATCGATGCCACCAACGTGCGCCCATGAGGTCCCCCTGACTCTTGGCTATCCGTCACATTCTGTCAGGAGGTGGGCATCCTGGCCGTCAACGATCACCGGAAGTCGCGCGCACGGTGCAGCACGCCCGCGCTGAGCGGCTCGAAGGCGTCGGCGAGCAGGTTGGTGACGCCTTCCTCGGAACGTTCGAGGATGCCGCGCACGAGCAGCGCGGGGGACTCTCGGGCGATGCGGCGGTAGCGCTTCCAGACCCCCACCGAGCAGATCACGTTGACCCAGCCGTGCTCATCTTCGAGGTTCATGAACGTCATGCCGCTCGCCGTGCCGGGGCGCTGCCGGTGGGTGACGAGGCCGGCGACCTCGACCCGCCGGCCCGACTCGTGAGTGCGCAGCGCCGACGAGGGCAGCACGCCGCGCTCGTCGAGGACGTCGCGCACGTGTGCGATCGGATGATCGTCGACCGAGATACCTGTCGCCCAGAGGTCGTCGCGCAGGATCTCGAACGAGGTCG
>CBFGZU010000067.1:0-10980 GCA_965653335.1 uncultured Pseudolysinimonas sp. | reverse complement strand
GAAACAACACTCGAACGTATCTACTAGATAGACGACCCATTCTCAGGATAAGTCGGTCACGAGCACCCTGTGGAGGACACAACCAGCCCCCAGAAACCGACCGCTCGACCGGGTACCGAGCCGTCACGCACGACGGGTACCCCGACTCGTCACCCCGCGGCCGTGACCCGCGTCACGAACGCGACCACGGCATCCGCTGCGGCATCCAGATGCTGCGCGTGCGTGAACCCGCTCACCGCCTTGCGTGGGCGCAGGTCGTGGTCGCCGTCCTCGAGCCAGAGCACCTCGACGGCCGGCGACAGCGGGTACCCCGCGACTTCCGTCGGCGAGCCGAACGGGTCGCGTGTTCCCTGCACGATGAGGGTGGGGATGCTCAGGGCGGCGAGATGCTCGATGCGGGGCTGCTCCGGCTTCGACGGCGGATGCCACGGGTAGCTCAAACAGGCGAGCCCGGCGACGTCGCCGGCGGCGAACAGTGACTCCGCGATCATGCTCGCCACCCGGCCGCCCATCGAGCGGCCGCCGATGACCGGACGGCCACCCACCTCATCGAGTGCCGCACGATACTCGTCGAGCAGAGTGTCGGCGCGTGGTGGCGGTTTGCGCACGCCGCTGCGCCGGGATGCCATGTAGGCGAACTCGAATCGCACGACGCGCACACCCCGGGCGGCGATCCGCGTCGCGACGTCGGTCATGCCGGAGGAGTCCATCGCGGCCCCCGCGCCGTGCGCGAGCACGAGGGTCGGGGCGGCATCGGGTCCGTCGATGAGCAAATCCATGGCGACCATCCTGACCTACCGCTTGGCGCACCACCTTGGCCCCTGGCCGGCCGCCCCTGATCGACCGCGACGAGGTGGTGCGGCCCGCGCACCCGAGCCGAGGTCTAGGCTGGAGCATCGTGAGAGTCGCCCGCTTCGCCACCGCGGATGCCGACCCCCGATACGGCATTCTGGACGGGGACGACGAGATCGTCGTGCTCGCCGGCGACCCGATATTCGCGGGGTTCCAGCCCACGGGGGAGCGTCTCGCGCTCGCCGACGTGCGGCTCCTGGCCCCGGTCATCCCGCGCTCGAAAGTCGTCTGCGTCGGCCTCAACTACGCCGAGCACCGCGCCGACATGAACATCGAAGCCCCCGAGAACCCGCTCATCTTCCTGAAGCCCAACACGGCCGTCGTCGGTCCGGGCGATGCGATCCAGATTCCGCCGGTCGAGGGACGCATCACGCACGAGAGCGAACTCGTCGTCGTCGTCGGCCGCATCGCGAAGCAAGTGAAGGCGGCCGACTGGCGCGACTACGTCTTCGGTTTCACGATCGGCAACGACGTGTCGGCGCGCGACCAGATGTTCGCCGACGGGCAGTGGGCGCGAGCGAAAGGCTACGACACCTTCGCGCCGATCGGACCGTGGATCGAGACGGAGCTCGACCCGTCGAATCTCGAGATCCAGAGCCACGTCGACGGCGAGCCCCGGCGGCATGGCAACACGAAAGACCTCATCCACGACGTTCCGACGCTCATCGAATACATCTCGGATATCTGGACGCTCCTGCCCGGCGACATCATCATGACCGGCACCCCGTCGGGTCTCGGCGGGTTCGTCGACGGCCAGACGATCGACATCACGATCGAAGGCATCGGCACGCTCACCAATCCGGCGCGGAACCGCGACGGCTCACCGGCCTGAGACACACCGCGGTGGTCTGAGCAGCTGGTCAGCCGGTCGCGCGTGCGATGAGCGCCTCGATCCCGTCGAGCAGCAGGGTGAGACCGAACTCGAAGGCGACGTCGGGATCGCCGAGTCCGTAGGCTTCTCCGACCGCGAGACCGACGCGCCCCGAGATCGAGAATTCGTCGGTCGACATGACTTCGTCGAGGACGGGGGCGTTGAGCTCCCACCATTCGAGGTCGGTCAGGGTGGAGGATGCTCGACTGCGCTGGGTGATGACGCGAGCATTCGCGGCGCCGGCGACGTACGCGCCGATCGCGGTGATGACGCCGTCACTGGCGAGGTCGTCGAGGCCTGCCCCTTCGATTGCCGTGAGCTGCCACTCGTAGCGATGTGATTCGTTCGGTCCGAGCCATGGCCGGCCGATCTGGAGGTCGACGAGCCAGGGGTGCCGGTCGTACTCGGCCCAGAGGTCGCGGGCGACAGCATCCAGTCGCTCTCTCACGGTGCCGGTGTGCGGGGCGAGCGGCGACTCGCCGGCGACGGCGTCGCGCACGAGGCCGAGCAGCGCCGCCCGATCGGGAACGTAGGTGTAGAGCGTCATCACCCCGATGCCGAGTCGCTCGGCGACGTGCCGCATCGAGAAGGCGTCGAGCCCGACCTCGTCGGCGAGGGTCGTCGCGGCTCCGACGACGTCGTCGACGCTGAGCTTGGTGCGCGGCCCTCGGGCGCCGCGCGGATCGCCGAGGCGGTCGCGCCACAGCAGCCGCAGAACCCGCGTCGGGTCGCCGTCGTTGTCGGCGGCCCGGGGGTTTCCGGCGGGTTCAGGAGGGGTCGACACGCAGCTAGCCTACTTTCTCCGTACGGTGTACGATCAACTCTCGCTATTAATTCGTACAACGTACGAGGTAAGGAGTTCCATGTCATCCACCCCGACTCTGCGAGCCCGCGGGTTGCGCAAGCGCTACCGCAGCACGGTGGCGCTCGACGGCTTCGATCTCGATGTCGGCGCCGGCATCCACGGTTTGCTCGGCGCAAACGGCGCCGGCAAGAGCACCGCGGTCAACGTGTTCACGACCCTCACCCGCGCCGACGAAGGGGAGGCGTGGGTCGCCGGCCACGAGGTGCGGGCCGATCCCCGAGCCGTGCGTCGGGCAATCGGACTCGTCGGCCAGGCACATGCCGTCGATGAGGTGCTCGGTGGGCGGCAGAACCTGGTGATGTTCGCCCGCCTCTTCGGCCTCGGTCCGCGCGCGGCCGGTCTTCGCGCCGACGAGCAGCTCGAGCGATTCGGGCTCACCGAGGCCGCGGGCAAGGCCGTTGCCGGCTACTCGGGAGGGATGCGACGCCGACTCGACATCGCCGTCGCGCTGTTGCTCGACCCCGCGGTGCTGTTTCTCGACGAGCCGACGACCGGGCTCGACCCGCGAGCACGACGGGAGGTCTGGCGCGCCGTGCGCGAAGTGGCCGACCGCGGCACGACGGTGCTGCTCACGACGCAGTACCTCGACGAGGCCGACCAACTCGCGGCGCGCGTGTCGGTGATGGATGCCGGACGCGTGATCGCCGACGGAACTCCGGCCGAATTCAAGCGCGCGATCGGCGGCGACCGCATCGTCGCCACGCCGCAAGATCCCGCGCAGCTACCCGCGGCTCGGGAGGCGCTCGAGTCTGCGCTGTCGTCCGACGCGATCGCGGATGCCGACAGCGGCGCCGCGACGATCGCCGCCCCGGCCGGCACGGCATCCCTCGCCGACGCTTTGCGTGCGCTCGACCGGGCCGGCATCGCGCTCGCCGATCTCGAGTTGCGTCGCCCGACGCTCGACGACGCCTTCCTCGCCCTCACCTCGACCACCAAGGAGCCCGCATGACCGCCACGTTGACCCAGGCATCCGTCCTCACTCGCCGACTGCTGCAGCACTGGGCCCGGCAGCCCGCTACGCCGATCTTCGGGCTTGCCTTCTCGATCATGTTGCTGCTGATCTTCGCGTTGCTCTTCGGCGGCGCGATGGAGGTGCCGGGAGGGGTCGGCTACGTCTCGTTCCTCGTGCCCGGCATGCTGACGCTCGCGATGATGTTCGGCGTCGAGGCGACGATGAGCGCCGTCACCACCGACTCGAAGAAGGGAATCACCGACCGGTTCCGTTCGATGCCGATCTCGAGTGGGGCGGTCGCCCTCGGTCGCAGCGGCGCCGACATGATCACATCGGTCGTCGAGCTCATCGTGCTCGTGATCGGCGGCCTGCTGCTCGGCTGGCGGGTGGATGCCGGACCGCTCGGAGTGCTCGCCGCGATCGGGCTGCTGCTCTGGCTGCGGTTCGCGCTGCTCTGGCTCGGCATTTTCCTCGGGCTGACTCTGCGCAGCGAGGGCGCCACGACGGCGGTGCAGGTGCTCGTTTGGCCGCTCGGGTTCGCTTCGAACGTCTTCGTCGCGCCCGAGACGATGCCGGCTTGGCTCGGCGCGATCGCTCAATGGAATCCCATCTCGGCGACCGCGACCGCGGCGCGAGCCTTGTTCGGCAACCCGACGGGCATCACGACGGGATGGCTCGTCGATGCCGCGATCCCGCTCGCGATTGCCTGGCCCGCGGTGCTCTTGAGTATCTTCGTGCCGCTTTCGGCGCGGGCGTTCCGGCGTCTGCGGTAACCGGCTGGCTGCCGATAGCGGGCCTGCGCGGGACGGTGGTGGTGGTTAGGCTCGGCACGATGTCCGAGCCCGCCGCCGCCGCACTCACCGACGAGGATGTCGTCCGCATCCGGCGGCGCAGCCACGTGGCGATCATCAGTGGCCAGGCGCTCGCCGGAGTCGGCATGGGGGCAACTTTCTCGGCGGGTGCGTTGCTCGCGACGCAACTGTCGGGGTCGCCCGCGTGGTCGGGCACCGCGACGACTTTGTCGACTCTCGGGGCGGCCGCGGCGGCGATCCCGCTCGCCCGGCTCGCCGAGCGTTCGGGCCGATCGCCCGCGCTCGCCACGGGGGCGGTCGTTGCGGCGCTGGGCGCCGTCGTCGGGATCGTCGCGAGCGCCGCCGGGCTCTTCCCGCTCTTCCTCGTCGCGATGGCGCTCCTCGGTGTCGGCACCGCCGTCAACCTCCAGTCCCGGTTCGCGGCGACTGACCTCTCTGAGCCCGCGCGACGCGGGCGGGACCTCTCCGTCGTCGTCTGGTCGACGACGCTCGGTGCCGTGCTCGGACCCAACCTCATCGAACCGGGCGACGTGCTCGGCCGGTCGATCGGCTTCCCCCCGCTCTCGGGTGTCTTTCTTTTCGCCCTCGCCGCGCAGATCGTCGCAGTCGCCGTGTACGTCGTCGTACTCCGGCCCGATCCGTTGCGTACGGCCCTCCGGCTCGGCGTCGAGCGCGGCGCGACCGAGGTCGAGACCGGGGTGGCCGACCGCGGCGGCGTCGTGACCGGCATCCTGACTCTCGCACTCAGCCACGCGACGATGGTGTCGGTCATGGCGATGACGCCCGTGCACCTCGTCGACCACGGTGCGACGCTGCAGATCGTGGGTCTCACGATCAGCCTCCACGTCGCCGGAATGTTCGCCCTCTCGCCCCTGTGGGGCGTGCTCTCCGATCGCCTGGGCCGCGAACCGGTCATCGCTCTCGGTCAGGGGATGCTGCTCGCGTCGCTCTTCATGACGTCGTTCGGGGCGGAGCATTCCGGCTGGGTGCTCACCGGGCTCATCTTCCTGGGGACCGGCTGGAGCGCGGCGACCGTCGCGGCATCCGGTCTCGTCGCCGACAGCGCCGACCCGCTGCGAACGACGGTCGTGCAGGGGCGCGCCGACCTGTCGATGAGCCTCGCGGGCGCGATCGGAGCGGCCAGTTCGGGTGTCGTGCTCGCCGCCATCGGGTATGCGGGGTTGTCGCTCGTCGCGACGGCGCTCGTCGGCGTCGTGCTCATCGCTCTCGCGGTCCGCACCGTACGGCGACCGCCTGCCGACAAGTCTGGTCAGGTCTGACCAAGCGGCGTACCCTGGCGGCATGCCGATCAACATCTACGAGGCGAAGACCCAGCTATCGAAGCTGATCGCCCGCGTCGAAGAGGGTGAAGAGATCACCATCTCGCGCAACGGGCGCCCCGCCGCACGACTCGTCCCGATCGAGCGGCGCACCGCTCCGCGAGTCCCCGGTGCCCTCAAGGGGCAGATCGTCCTCCATGACGACTTCGACGACCTCGACGAGGAGACGCTGCGCGACTGGTACGGCGAGTGAGAATACTTCTCGACACTCACGTCCTGCTCTGGTGGCTCATGGACGATCCCCATCTGCCCGGCGCCTTCCAGGTCGCGATCGCGGATGCTGACAACGAGGTCTTCGTTTCAGCTGTGACTCACGCCGAGATCGCGATCAAGCGCTCGCTCGGGAAGCTCGACGCGCCCTGGATTCCGGACGAACTGCTTGCCGAAAACGGCATCATCGGAATGTCGTTCACGTCGTCGCACGCGACACGGATGCTCGACCTGCCGTTTCATCATCGGGACCCGTTCGATCGCATGCTGATCGCACAGGTAGCTCTCGAGGACGTGGCGTTCGCAACGGTCGATCCGCGCTGCCGTCAGTACGACATCCGGCTCCTCGACCCCGCATAAGCTCAGACCCGATGTCTGCGCTCCCCTTCTCCACCGCGACCGGCGCCGATGTGCGCGTGCGGTTCTGTCCCTCACCCACCGGAACTCCGCACGTCGGAATGGTGCGCACCGCCCTGTTCAACTGGGCGTACGCGCGGCACACCGGCGGCACGATGGTGTTTCGTATCGAAGACACGGATGCCGCCCGCGACAGCGAAGAGAGCTACCGGCAGCTCATCGATGCGCTCACCTGGCTCGGCATCGACTGGGACGAGGGCGTCGAGACCGGCGGCCCGCACGGCCCGTACCGGCAGTCGCAGCGCACCTCGATCTACCTCGAGGTGATCGAGAAGCTGAAGGCCTCGGGACACCTCTACGAGAGTTTCGTGACCCCCGACGAGATGGAGGCGCGCAACGTCGCCAACGGCCGCGACCCGCGGCAGGGGTATGACAACTTCGAGCGCGACCTGACCGACGCGCAGCGCGCAGAATTCAGGGCGCAGGGACGGCAGCCGTCGTTGCGGTTGCGGGTGCCCGATACTGACCTGAGTTTTGACGACCTCATCCGCGGCGAGATCACCTTCCCCGCCGGGTCGTTCACCGATTTCGTCGTCGTGCGCCCCAACGGTGCCCCGCTCTACACGTTCGTCAACCCGGTCGACGATGCGCTCATGGGCGTCACGCATGTGTTCCGGGGGGAAGACATCCTCTCCTCGACCCCGCGGCAGATCGCGCTGTACCTCGCTCTCATCGAGGCGGGCGTGACGACCTTCATCCCGCGATTCGCGCACATGCCGCTCGTCTACGGGGAGGGCGCGAAGAAGCTCTCGAAGCGCGATCCCGAGTCGAACCTGTTCCACCACCGCGAGCGCGGCTTCATCCCCGAGGGGCTCATCAACTACCTCGCGCTGCTCGGCTGGTCGATCGCCGCCGATCGCGACGTCTTCACGATTCCCGAACTCGTCGCGGCGTTCGACATCGTCGACGTCAACCCCAACCCGGCACGCTTCGACCAGAAGAAGGCCGA
Source organism: uncultured Pseudolysinimonas sp. (assembly GCA_965653335.1). Classification (GTDB taxonomy): domain Bacteria; phylum Actinomycetota; class Actinomycetes; order Actinomycetales; family Microbacteriaceae; genus Pseudolysinimonas_A. Next base: position 3,712 of record CBFGZU010000067.1, on the reverse strand, counting down.
CGCGATCAACGGCGACCACATCCGGATGCTGTCCGCCGACGACTTCGCGGGACGCATCGTGCCGTATCTCGCCGGCTACGTCGCCGACCCGCCGACGCCCGAGCAGGCGGCGATCCTGCGGGAGGCCGCTCCGCTCGTGCAGGAGCGGATGGCGGTGCTCTCGGAAGCCCCGGGGCTGCTCGGTTTCCTGTTCACGCCCGACGCGGAGCTGGAGTTCGAGTCCGACGCGCTACCGAAGGATGCCGACCAGGCGCGGCGCATCCTCGAGGCCTCCGTCGCGGCGCTCGAAGGCCTCGACGAGTTCTCGACGGCGGCGATCGAGCAGGCGCTGCGAACGGAGCTGATCGAGGGGGCGGGTCTCAAGCCCCGGGATGCCTTCGGTCCGCTCCGCACGGCGGTCTCGGGTCGGCGCATCTCGCCGCCGCTGTTCGAGTCGATGGAGATTCTCGGCAAAGCCTCGACCCTCGCCCGCCTCGCCCGCTTCCGCACGCACCTCGCGTAGGCGCCCGGGAAACTCGGCTATTTGCCCAACTTCGTGGCTATCCGCGAGGGAATGGCCACGAAGTCGGGCAAATAGCTCATCGCCGAGCGGCAGCGCGAGCCAGGGCGGCGCGAACTCGAGACACGACGGTGCTCGGGTCGGTGAGATCGTCGGCGTTGAGTTCGACGACGATCCAACCGTCAGCCTCGAGGTGCGCGCGCCGCGTCATGTCCGCCCGTCTCTGGGCGGGGTCGAGATGATGCGCGCCCTGATACTCAAGAGCGACCTTCTCGGGAATCCACGCGAGGTCGATGCGGTAGCGGCGCCCGGATGACGTCACCACCCAATGATTCGCAGCCGTGGGAGGGATGCCCGCAAGAGTCAGCAGCACGCGGAAGTAGGACTCCGGTGGTGACTCCGACCGGTCGTCGGCGAGACCGATGGCGATCGCGATGCGCCTCGACCGCGTGATTCTGTCGCGCATCCGGCTCCTCTCGTCGAGGTCGCCCAGGGCGCAGAGCGGCGCATCGCGCCGGATGAGGTGGTCGGCGACCGTGACGAGTTGCGGCACATCGAGCACACCGGCCATCTCGCAGAACATCCGAGCGGGGGAACTCACTCTCAGCCCGTCGACGTCGACGACATCGCCGGGCTGTACCTCGCGGCTATGCCCGATGAGGCCCGTTGCGTGCGGGGCGCGACGCGGGGCGGGAACCGAGGCGTGGACGCGCAGCATCCGTTCGAAGCGGAGCGGCACCGGTGCGCCGAGAATCCGGGCGGCGGTCGAGTGGCTGAAGAAGACGTCGTCGGGCAGCCGTGCGACGAACAGGCGGCAGCGTTGGACGAGGTCGTCCGCGGAGCCACGTGGACCGCGGACTCCGTACACGCGGCGTTCGAGATCATCGGTACGGAGTCGTTCGGGGTGCACGCCGAGTTCGCGTGCGGTGGCGACGGTGAAGATCCCGTCGGGGAGGGGTTCGGGAAGTTCGCGGGGCGGTCGGCTCATCCCCCGATCGTCGGAGCTGACGGTGTCGAGGATGCCCGAGCGGTCGCGAGATGTTGATTGCCCGAGTTCGTGGCTACCTGGGAAGGAATGGCCACGAAGTCGGGCAAATAGCCGATTTACGGAGTCGGCGAGGGCGTCGGGGTGGGAGTGGCGTCGGGGTCGGAGAAGTCGGCGTTCTGTGTGACGAAGGCCGCGAAGGCCTGCGGGTCGTCGAGGGCGCCGCCGTAACGCACCCCGTTGACGAGGATCGTCGGCGTACCCGTCACCCGCTCTTCCTCGGTGTTCGGCAGGGGGCCCGTGAGGGCGCGGGCAGTCGCGGCGTCGACCCAGCCTTTGAAGGATTCCGAGTTGACGCAGGTGGTGACCTCGTCGGAGTCCACCCCGGCGCCCGCGAGCAGCGTGATGATCTCGTCGTTGCTGAGCCCCTTCGAACTCTCTTCCGGTTGCTGAGCGAAGAACGCCTCGCTCACGTCGAGGAACGAGTCGGGCTCGTAGGCCGCGACGCACGCGCCGGCGTTGGCCGAACGGGCCGAGTAGCGCGTGCCTTGGAATTTGTTGCTCAGCAGGTTGATCGGATGCACCTCGAGCGTCGCGAGCCCTTGCGCGACCATGTCGCGGATCTGGGCGCCGTTGGTGGTCTCGAAGAGACCGCAGTATGGGCAGCCGAAGTCGATGTAGCTGACGATGTGCACGGGCACGTCGTACTCGCTCGGGTCGGTCGCGCGCGGTTCGTCGTCGACCGCGAGCGCGGGCGTGTCGACGACGGTGACGGCGCCTTCCGAACCGGTGAGCAGGATGCCATCCGACGCCATGTTGGCGGGGCCCGGACCGGCGGGGCGGGTGGCCGACCAGATGCCCCAGCCGACGCCTCCGAGCAGCGCGACGATTCCAACGGTCGCGCCGACGCGAATCAGGATGCCGTTGCGTCGCTGCGTCTTCTGACGCTGTTCCCGTTCCAGACGCGCGATCTCGCGCGCCTGCTCCCGGCGCTGATCCTTGGTGAGACGTTCCTGGGCCACGATCGCAAACCTTATCGGGTGTCAGCTATGGATTGACTCAGAGCGTTCCGACGGCGAGACGCGCGAGGATGTCGAGCTGCAGCTGGGCGATGAAGACGACGAGCGCGTAGCTGACGATCGTCACGGGGGTCGCCCACGAGCGCAGCCACGCGCCGACGCGCACGAGCGCCTCTCCGAAGACCCCGTCGGCGAGGTTGCGGGCGGTGACGATCCAGAACAGCGGGATGGTGACGGTCCACACGAGCATGCACCAGGGACACAACGTGCCGAGCACGAAGATGCTCTGCGAGATGAGCCAGATGACGAACGCGAGCGCCCCGGCGATGCCGGCGTTGAACAGCGCCCAGAACCAGCGGGCGAATCGCGCTCCGGCGAGCAGACCCACCCCGACGGCGATCGGGGCGACGAACCCGCCGAGTCCGAGCAGGGGGTTGGGGAACCCGAAGACGGCGCCCTGCCATGACTCGAGGTTCTTGCCGCACTGCACGAGGAGGCTGAAGTTGCAGTCGAGGTCGGCTTGGGGGTTCTGCAGCAGGAGGAACTTGTCGACGGTGAGCGAGAAGGATGCCCACCAGCCGAGCGCTCCCGCGACGATGAGGAAGATCGCCAGGGCGATCGGGCGGCGCGAGGTGTCGGTCGTGGAAAGGCGGGCGTCGGTCACCAGGCGATTATCGCAACCCGACATCGCGGATTGACCGGGTCGAAGGTCCGGGCGTGTGATACTGGACCGTAAGCCGACCGGGCCGCGCCCGGTCGCACCGATAAAGCTTTCCGGGCATACCGGGCCACGAGTGCCGAGCGCCGCTCCAGTCGAGCACGAATCGCGCACCGTGTCGGACGCCAGTTCCGAGTCGCCGTGAGAGGGCGAGCGTCGTGAGAGGACGCAGTGTTCGCAAGAGCACGTGACCAGAACACCGTTCACGAAGGAACGGCGGTCGCATCCAGACTTTCATTCGCGAACCGCAGTGGGTTCGCTCGAGATGTACCGGCGGGTTGCGCGGCACCTCCGGCCGAGGAGTGCACCAGCGATGGTGAAAAGAGAAGCGCCGAAGAGCGCAAATTCACACGTGTCGGCAGATTCGGTGGCCGAGATCCTTCCGGTCGGCGATTCGGTCGCCGAGAAGCCGAAGCGCTCGCGCACGAAGGCCGGGAAGACCGACAAGGTCGCTCCCGCCGTCGAGAACGCTGAGAACGCTGAGAACGCTG
>CBFGZU010000066.1:0-11012 GCA_965653335.1 uncultured Pseudolysinimonas sp. | reverse complement strand
CCCCCGGTGTGGGCCCGCCCCCGCCCATCCGCGCCCCCGGTACCCCCGGGCCCTATGGGGGGGGGGGCGCACCAACCGGCTCTCAGCTTGGGGATGCCAGCATGAGCGCGTGCCGTTCACTCCGAGTCATGCGATCGTCGCACTCCCGTTCGCCCGTACCCCGATCCCGGCGGGGGCGGTCGCGGTCGGGGCGATGGCTCCCGACCTGCCGTTGTTCTTCCCGTGGGTCGCGCCGTACGCGGTGACCCACGGGTTCCCGGGGCTGCTCGTCGTCTCGCTGCCGGTGGCGGTGCTGCTGTACGCGGTGTGGCGGGTTGCGATTCGCCCGGCGGCGTCGGCGTTGCTGCTGCCGGAGGCGCTGAGAGCACGGATGCCGTGGGCCTGGGATCGAGTCGGTCGCCCCGAGCGGCCAGCGCGATCGGCGGTGCTCGTCGTGATCGCCGCCCTCATCGGTGTCGTCACGCACGTCTTCTGGGATCTGTTCACGCATCCGAACCGACTCGGGTCGGAGTGGTTCCCCGTGCTCGGCGAGCGGTGGGGCCCCGTCGACGGCACGACGTGGCTGCAGTACGGTTCCTCGGCGCTCGGCCTTGGTGGCCTCGCCATCTGGGCCGTCGTCGCACTGCGGAGGACCGGGGTGGTGCACCGTAGCGATCCGCTGTCGGTGAGCGTCGTGCGAGTCACCGCGTGGATGTCGGCGGGCTTACTGCTCGTCGGATCGTTCGCCGCCCACATCGCCCGCGACGGCATCCCGGGCAGCTACTCCGAGCTACGCGACACTGGGTTCGACGCGGGAACTCTCGCTGGCGCGGCGATCCTCGTGCTCACTCTCGCGGCATCCATTCTCGTGCGCGTGCTGCGGCGGGCGCCCAACTGACCTGGACCGAGGCGGTGGGCTACCCGCGCAGGGCGCGCAACACCTTCGCGGTGGCGAGGGCGGCTTCGGCTGCGCGGCCGCCGACATCCTCCTTCGACTCGGGGAGGCCGGCGCGGTCGAGGCCCTGCTGCTCCGTGTCGACCGTGAGTACCCCGAAGCCGACGGGCTTGCCGGTGTCGAGGGCGACGCGGGTGAGGCCGTCGGTCGCGGCCGCCGCGACGTAGTCGAAGTGCGGAGTCTCGCCGCGCACGATCACGCCGAGTGCGACCACGGCATCCGCCCCCGCCTCGAGTGCGGCTTTGCTGACGACCGGCAACTCGAAGCTGCCCGCCACCTGAACCTCGGACACCGTCGCTCCCGACGCGGAGAGCACCGCCCGCGCGCCCGCGAGCAACCCTGACGAGATGCGGGTGTGCCACAGCCCCGACACGATCGTCACCCGAAGGCCGGACCCGTCGGTGTCGAGGTCGGGCCTGCCGTCGCCGCTCATCGTGTTCCCTCCTTCAGCTCCTCGTCGAGCCGCACCGCGTCGAGCGCCGCGGCGTCGGGCAGCGCGTGACCCATGCGATCGCGTTTCGCTTTCAGGTACTCCTCGTTGAACTCTCCAACGCCGACGACGAGCGGCACGAGTTCGGTCACCGTCACCCCGCGTTCCTGCAACTGGCGGGCCTTCTCGGGGTTGTTGCTGAGCAGCCGCACCGACGTCAGGCCGAGGTCTTTCAGGATCGCCGTCGCCGCGCCGTAGTCGCGCGCGTCGGCGGGCAGGCCGAGCATGAGGTTGGCGTCGAGGGTGTCGAGGCCGTCCTCCTGCAGCCGGTAGGCACGCAGCTTGTTGATCAGGCCGATGCCCCGTCCCTCGTGTCCCCGCAGGTACACGACGACTCCGCCGTCGTTCTGGATGCGCTCGAGCGCCGCCTCGAGCTGCGGGCCGCACTCGCACTTGAGCGAGCCGAAGGCTTCACCGGTGAGGCACTCCGAATGCACGCGCACGAGGGTGCCGTCGACCGGGTCGCCCGAGATCCACGCGACGTGGTCGGCCCCCGTCGACCGGTCGCGGTAGGCGCGCACCCGGAACGTGCCGTGTTCGGTGGGGACCGTCGTCTCCACCTCGAACGACACCCGCTCGGTCTCGGGGATCTCGATGACCGCCGTCGGATCCTTCTCGCACTTGCGCTCCTCCATGAACCGGATGAGCTCCTCGATCGTGATCACCGGCACGCCGTGCTTGTCGCCGAGGGCGAGCAGCCCGGGCAGGCGCATCATCTCGCCGCCGTCCTCCACGATCTCGCCGATCACTCCGACCGGGGTCAGGCCGGCGAGCTTCAGCAGGTCGACCGTCGCCTCGGTGTGGCCGTCTCGCTCGCGAACGCCGCCGTCGACCGCCCGCAACGGGATGATGTGGCCGGGCCGGATGAGGCTGGCCGGCGTCGACTCGGGGTCGGCGAGCACCCGCAGCGTGTGCGCGCGGTCGGACGCCGAGATGCCCGTCGACAACCGGTCGGCGGCATCCACGCTGATCGTGTAGGCCGTACCGCGCGGATCCTCGTTCTGTGCCCACATCGGCGGCAACTCCAGCCGGTCGGCGATCTCGTTGGTCAGCGGTGCGCAGAGGTAGCCGGAGGTGTGCCGCACCGTCCAGGCGATCCACTCCTGGCTCGCGAACTGCGCCGCGAGCACGACGTCGCCCTCGTTCTCGCGGCCCTCGTCGTCGGCGACGATGACGGGCTTGCCCTCTCGCAGCGCCTGCAAGGCGGTCGGGATGTCGGCGAGACTCATGATGTTCCTCCTGCGGGGGCGTCGGCGCTTCCACCGTGCCCATAGATGCCTACCGAACCCGCGGCGAAAGCGCCGGTGTCCCCATCGGGTTGCTCGGTCGCTTCACCACCGAACGCGATGAGGCGTTGTACGTGACGAGCCAGGATGTCCGTCTCGATGTTGACTCGGTCGCCGGGGTTCAGCGCGCCGAGGGTTGTGGCGGTGAGGGTTTCGGGGATGAGGGAGACCTCGAACCAGTCGTCGCCCGCGTCGCTCACGGTGAGTGAGACGCCGTTGACGGCGACGGAGCCTTTGCGCACGACGAGCGGCGCGTGGGCCGGGTCGAGGGTGAAACGCAGCACGCGCCAGGCGTCGCCGTCGGTGCTCGCGAGCAGAGTCGCGGTGCCGTCGATGTGACCCTGCACGATGTGGCCGCCGAGGCGGTCCCCGAGGGCGGCGGCGCGTTCGATGTCGACGCGGTCGCCCACGTGACGCTCGCCCAGGGTGGACATCGCGATCGACACGGCCATGACATCCGCGGTGAACCAGTCGGGTCCCTGGTCGACGACAGTGAGGCACACGCCGTCGACCGAGATCGAGTCGCCGTGCTTCGCGTCGCTCACCGCAAGCGGTGCCCGCACGGTAAGCCGACCGGAGTCGCCCGTGCGCTCCCAGGCGAGCACGTCGCCCAGCTCTTCGATGATGCCGGTGAACATCTCAGTTCTCCTTCGGAACGGCGTGCAGGTAGAGGTCGTCACCGAGCTGCTCGACGGTGTCGATCCGCAGCCGTCGGATGGCATCCATCGAGGGGATGCCGAGGTCGCCGATCGCGAACGTCGGGCCGCCGAGCAGGGCGGGGGCGAGGTAGATCGCGTACTCGTCGGCATATCCGGCGGCGATGACGGCGCTCGCGAGGGTCGGCCCGCCTTCGACGAACACTCGGCGGATGCCCCGGTCGTGCAGCTCCTCGAACACGACGGCGAGGTCGCGGGTGCCGGTCTCGAGCACCCCGCGCGGATGCTCGCGCAGCTTCGCGGAGGCGGGGATGCCGCGCTCACCCACGACGACGGGGAGGGGTTGCGCGGGCATCAGCTCGCCGCCATCTCCGCGCGCCGTGAGTGACGGGTCGTCGGCGAGCACGGTGCCGGTGCCGACGAGGATCGCGTCGCTCTGCGCCCGCTGCTCGTGCACCTTCTGCCGGGCGGCGGCTCCGGTGATCCACTGGCTCGAGCCGTCGGCGGCGGCGGCTCGGCCGTCGAGGGTTGATGCCCATTTCACGACCGCCCACGGCCGCCCCCGCCGCATCGCTTCGAGCCACGGGCGGAGCAGCGTCTCGGCTTCGTCCCGCAGCACGTCATGTACCACCGGGATGCCGGCTTCCGCGAGCCGCTGGGCTCCGTGGCCGGATGCCGCGCCCGGATCGGGAACGGCGAAGACGACTTTGCCGATCCCCGCGGCGATGAGCGCTTCGGTGCACGGACCCGTGCGGCCGGTGTGGTTGCACGGCTCGAGCGTCACGACGGCGGTGAGTCCTGCGGCATCCGTCACCAGCGAGAGAGCGTCGATTTCGGCGTGGGGGGTGCCGGCGCCGCGATGCCATCCTTCGGCCACGATGCGGCCCTCGGCATCCAGCAGCACGCAGCCGACTTGCGGGTTGCCGCCGACGAGCGGCCCGCGAGTGGCGAGCTCGAGGGCGCGACGCATCGGGGCGTCGTACCGCGTCTCTGCTCGCTGCGTGTAGCTCATCGTCATTCCTGGTCAGGCCCAGGCGACGGGAGGATCATGCGGCCGCCACGCTTGCGCGTGGGACAACAGCGTGCATCCTCCCATCCGGACTTTGACCGTCGGTTCCGGATTTCCACCGGATCGGCTCCCCCGGGCCTTGCGGGCCGAAAGAGTTCGCGGACTGTAACCGCCGGTGCGGGATTTCACCGCCCCTGGAGCACGTGCTTCGTATCACCAGCGTACAACTCGCCCCGCCGGGCGTTCATTCCCGCGGATCGACGGCGCAACCTGGCGTCACCCGTGCAGAACTCAGGCTGGCGTCAGACGGGCTGCTGCTTTCGGCTCCGGAAGGGCATCCCAGCCTGAGTTCTGCACGGGTCGTCGTCCTCCCCAGTACCCAAAACCGGCGATTGCCCACTGCGGAAAGTCGGCCTGTGCTGCGACCGGCGGCGATCCGCGACCGTTCGGGGCATGGATGACGCGCTCACCCGGGCGGATCTGCTCGCGGCCGGCATGACGGGTCGGGGCATCACGGATGCCGTGAAAGCGGGCAGGCTCGTTCGCCTGAGGAACGGGCAGTACGCGACGGAAGCGCTGGCGCTGGACGTGCAGCATGCGGTGCGATCCGGGGGCCGTCTGGGATGCGTCTCGGAGCTGCGCAGCCGAGGTGTGTGGATGCTCCCGCTGACGTCGACATCGACACACGTCCACCTCGCCCCGAACGCCTCGCGGCTGCGCAAGGTGGACGACGTCGTGCCTCACTGGCATCCGCTCATCGATCCTGCCTCGGCAACTCGATCGCACGTCGGGGTGGTCGATGCACTTGTCCGCGCCGCCGAATGTCTGCCCCGCGCTGAAGCGGTCGCCGCGATCGACAGCGCCCTCAATCGGGGCCTCGTCGCTCGGAGCCGGCTCGAACAGGTGACGGGGGAGCCCGTATTCGCGGCGCGGCTGGCCGAGGCCGACGGTTCGGCGCAGTCGGGGTTGGAAACCTTGGTGCGGCTGCTTGCTCGCGACCTCGGCTTCCGAGTCGCGATCCAGGTGCGATTCGCGGGCATCGGCGACGCGGATCTCGTCATCGAGGGCTGCGTCGTCGTCGAGACCGACGGCGCCGAGTTCCACGACGCGGCCGCGCCGAGCATTCGGGATCGCCGCCGCGACGCCCTTCACGCGGCGGCCGGTCGCACGGCGCTCCGGTTCCGGTACTCCCAGGTCGTGTACGAGTTGTCGAGCGTCGCGGCGGCGATCATCGGAGCCGTCGAGTCGCATCGCCGCGTTCGGAACTCAGGCCGACGCGCCTCGATTGCGCGGAATCGGGCACGGCGGCGGGGTCTGGCCTGAGTTTTGCGCACCCCCGAGACGGATGCCGCATCGCGGCCGGCCGCGCGGGGGCCGGCCGGCGGCCAGGGGTCAGCGACGGGGGAGGAATCCGACGCGGTCGTACACCTTCGCGAGGGTGGCGGATGCGATCGCCTCGGCGCGCTCGGCGTTGCCCGCGAGCAGCCGGTCGAGTTCGGCGGGGTCGGCGAGCAACTCGAGCGCCCGCTCCCGCACGGGGGCGAACGCGGCGACGACGGCATCCGCGGTCTCGGACTTGAGATCGCCGTAGCCGCTGCCGGCGAACGAATCCACGAGCGCGGGGATAGGCTGCCCGCCGAGCACCGACAGCAACGACAGCAGGTTCGACACCCCCGGCTTCGAGGCCGGGTCGAACACGATGGAGCGGTCGGCATCCGTCACCGCCGACTTCACCTTCTTCGCCAGCACGGTCGGCTCGTCGAGCAGCCACAGGATGCCCTGCGGCGACTCCCCCGACTTCGACATCTTCGAGCCGGGGTTCTGCAGGTCGTACACCTTCGCCGTCTCGGGAAGGATGCGCACCTCGGGCAGCACGAAGGTGTCGCCGAAGCGCGAGTTGAATCGCGCCCCGAGGTCGCGCGTCAGCTCGATGTGCTGCCGCTGGTCTTCGCCGACGGGCACGATCTCGGCCTCATACAGCAGGACGTCGGCCGCCTGCAGGATCGGGTAGGTGAACAGCCCGACCGAGGCGGCATCCGAGCCCTGCTTCTGCGCCTTGTCCTTGAACTGGGTCATGCGGCTCGCCTCGCCCATTCCGGTGAGCGTGTTGAGGATCCACGCGAGCTCGGCGTGCGCGGGCACGTGCGACTGCACGAACAGGATGCTCGAGGACGGGTCGATCCCCGCCGCGATGTACTGGGCGGCGGTGCGCCGGGTGGCTTCGCGCAGGGCGGCGGGATCTTGCGGGACGGTGATCGCGTGCAGGTCGACGACGCAGAACACGGCGTCGTAGGCGACCTGGAGGTCGCGCCACTGCAGCAGCGCGCCGATGAAGTTGCCGGCGTGCAGCGATGACGCGCTGGGCTGCATCCCCGAGAACAGGCGGGGCTTTGACATAGGAGGTCTTTCGAGAGGGATGGTCAGAGCTGGTAGTCGACGACGACGGGAGCGTGGTCACTCCATCGCTCATCCCACGCCGCTGCGCGATCGACCTTCACGTCCACGACTTTAGCGGCCAGCTCGAGGGTCGCCGCGTGGTAGTCGATGCGCCAGCCGGTATCGGTGTCGAAGGCTTTACCGCGCTGCGACCACCAGGTGTACGGGCCGTCGACATCGCCGGCGAAGCGCCGTCCGACGTCGACGAAGCCGAACCCGGCCCCCGCGTTGTAGTCGGGGTCGTCTTCCGCCCCGAAGAAGCGGTCGAAGTAGGCGCGCTCCTCAGGCAGGAAGCCGGCATTCTTGACGTTGCCCTTCCAGTTGCGGATGTCGAGCGTGCGGTGCCCGACGTTCAAGTCGCCCATCACGACGGAGAGCGGATTGCGCTGCCGCAGCTCCGGCAAGTGCACGAGCATCCCCTCGAGGAACCGGTACTTCTCATCTTGCTTCGGCGTGCCCACCGAACCCGATGGCACGTAGCACGACACGACGGTGACGACCGCGCCGTCGACGTCGTAGTCGGCCTCGAGCCAGCGCCCCGCCGAGTCGAAGTCGTCGGGACCGAACGTGACCCGGTGCACCGAGGCCGCGCGCCGCGACGCGATCGCCACCCCGGCACGGCCTTTCGCGGTCGCCGGGTCGTGCACGATGTCCCACTCATCGCCCAGCAGTTCGTCGAGGTGCGAGGTCTCGGCGCGCACCTCCTGCATGGCGAAGATGTCGACATCCCGACCGGCGAGCCAGTCGCCCATGCCTTTGCGGAATGCGGCGCGCACTCCGTTGACGTTGACCGAGGCGATGCGGAGGCGAGTCACCTCAGGGACATTACCGGCGACCACCGATGAGCGGCGACCGTCAGCGGCGACCGAGCAGCCGCGCGAAGAACCCTCGCCGTTCCGGTCGCGGCTCGGGCTCGTGCGCCTTCACGAGCTTCCGGGCCGCCTCGAGCCGCTGCTCGAAGACTTTCTCGTCGATCACGATCCCCTCATCGTCGACATCGACCGCCATCCAGGCCGCGGCGATGAGGATCACCTGAGACGCGAGGTTGTAGTAGATCAGCAGTCCCGCGACGACGACGAAGGATGCGATGAGCGGGTTGTTCTGCGCTCCGCCGAGAAGCAGTCCCCCCGTGACGGTGAGGCCGGCGAGCCCCAGCGCCCCGAGCGTCACCCCGTGCCGAAGGATGCGGGCCGGTACCTTCACGCGCGCGAGGAGGCGATAGAGCCCCGCGAGCACCGCCGAGTAGACCAGCACGGCGACGACGAGGGTCACCGTGCGGCTGAGGACGACCCCGATGACCGACCGGATGTCGACGCCGAGCCACCCGAGCAGGTTCTCGGTCGCCGTGGTGCCGATCACCGTCAGGCCCGCGGCGATCAGCAGGAGCACACCGAAGGCGATGCCGAGCGCGAGATCGATGAGCTTCTGCAGCACCGCGTTGGTGGCGACCGGAGGCAGGTCGAAGAGCGTGCGCACGGAGCCGCGGGCGGTCGCGAGCCAGCCGAGCGCCGTGAACAGCAGTCCGACGAACGCGATGAGGCCCGAGACGCTGAACGCGAATCCGTCGTCGAACACCGCGGGGTCGATGGCGCCGTCGCCCGATCCGTCATCGACGAGACCCGGCACGATCCGGGCGAGGAAGTCGAGGATGGTCTTCCGCAGCGCCGTGTCGCTGCTCACGACGAGGCCGGCGATCGAGAAGGCCACCCAGAGGGCGGCGAAGACGGCGAAAAGGGACTGATAGGCCATCCCGCTCGCCAGAATCGGCCCCCGGTCACGGCCGTAGCGCTCGACGACTCGCACGACTTTTCGGGCCCGAACCCAGGCCACGGTCGCGGTGATCCGGTCTTTCCACGCCATACCGACGAGCCTAGGTCGCATCGTGTCCCCCGCTTGGGGGGGTGAGGGGCGGGTGAACATCCGCGTCATAGTAGACGGAACGGGTTGTCTCTTCTGATGAAGGACGTCGCAACGCAACCACCTGTGGCGGCCTTCGATTCTCAAGGGGCCAGAGGGGCCCGGGAATGGATCAGGGGGATGGGCGATCAGAACTCGAAGCTAACCACTTCGGACACGGACCTCATCGAACGCGCGCGATCGGGGGATACGCGCGCTTTCGGCGATTTGTGGCGCCGTCACTACCGTTCTGCCGCCCGCGTCGCCCGCCAGTTCACGTCGTCGATCGATGCCGATGATCTCGTCAGCGAGGCCTACGCACGGATCTTCCAGCGTGTTCTGGCGGGCGGCGGACCTACCGGCGCTTTTCGCCCCTACCTCTACACGACCATCCGTAACCTAGCGAGCTCCTGGGGGGCCGCCTCGCGTGACGTCCAGGTGGACATCATCGACGATTTCGAAGACGAACGAATTCCCGACGACCCCGCCGCGTGGGCGCTCGACCGCACCCTGACCGCGCGCGCCTTCCGCTCTTTGCCCGAACGCTGGCAGACGGTGCTGTGGTACACCGAGGTCGAAGGAATGGACCCCCACGAGGTCGCGCCGCTCATGGGGATGACGGCGAACGGCGTCGCCGCTCTCTCCTATCGCGCGCGCGAGGGACTGCGGAAAGCCTGGCTGCAGGCGCACGTGTCGGATGCCACGGCATCCGGCGAATGCCAGTGGGCGATGTCGCGCCTCGGCGAGCACGCCCGCGATGGACTCTCGAATCGTGATCGCGAACGGCTCACCGCCCACCTCGCCGACTGCGGCAAGTGCACGATCATCTCGGAAGAGGTCGACGAGGTCGGCTCCCATCTCGCCATGGTGATGCTTCCGTTGCTGCTCGGCGGAGTGGCGGGCGGAACGCTGCTCGCGTCGCTCAGCCACACGTCGTCGGCATCCGCGGCCGACATCCCGATCCCCGACGTTCCGGTCGCTCTCGACACGATCGCGGGCAGCGGTGTGCTTGCCGCACCGATCGTCGGCGGGCTGTCGATGGGCGCCGCGACCGGTGCCGGCACGCTCGTCGGCGGATTCGCCGTCGCCGCCGTCATCGCCGGGAGTGTCGCGCTCGGCGTCGCTCCGACGGTCGACGCGTCGGGATCGGTTCCGCCGCCGACCGCGGCCGGGCAGGAGGAGTCGGCTGACGACTCGTCGACGGATGCCGGCTCCGGCTCGACGGGCACAGACGGCGGAGTCGTCGACGACATCCTCACCGGTGACGCCGACGGTGTCGGCGGGGTCGGCGGGGTGCTCGGCGACACGGTCGACGCGGTCATCGACACGATCACCAACGACAACGGCTCGATCGTCGACGCGGACATCTCACTGCACCTCACCGGCACGGGCACGCCGGGTGCGACGATCACCGCTCAAGCCGCGGGGAACGTCTACGCGACCGTCGAGGTCGACGCCTCCGGCCACTACGTCATCGACATCGCCGCGTTCCCCGGGGGCCTGTCGTCGATCGAACTCGTGCAGACCGTCGACCGCGACTACCTCCGCGGCCTCGTGCTCGGCGACAACCCGCTCGCCGAGATCCTGGGGGTGCTCGACGGCCTCGTCACCGCACTCATCCAGCCGCTCGGGCTCTCGTCAGGCGGCGGCACGATCGACGTCCACCTCGTCGGCTGAGGTCGCCCCCCGAGGTCGGGGACGAAATTTCGCGAAAGCCGCGTCATACCTTTCACGCGGGGCCGTCTCTTCGGGTGAGGCCGTCAGGCCCGCCCCCGGGGTCGTCTCATCCGAGGGCACAATCGGTCCGGCCCTGCGGTGATCCCAGCCTTCGCGGGGCCGGACCACCTGCTTGTTGGGCGCGCCGCCGCTTCTGCGGCGCGACGTGGCTTCGCTGCGGGCGCGCGCGAGCGCCCTTCGCTCCGCTATCTATCGTGCCGCCGCTTCTGCGGCGCGACGTGGCTTCGCTGCGGGCGCGCGCGAGCGCCCTTCGCTCCGCGCGGTCCCCTTGTTGCTCGTCGGGCCTGGGGACGTACCCTCGGCCGCGATGTGCCGAACGTTGTTCGGGCTTAGACGACGGTGAGGTCGAGCTTGGGGAGTCCTGGGTTTCCGCGGAGGACGGCCTGCTTCACTTCGGCGATCGCTTTCGTGACCTCGATGCCGCGGGGGCAGGCCTCCGAGCAGTTGAAGGTCGTGCGACAGCGCCACACACCCTCCTTGTCGTTGAGGATGTCGAGGCGCACTTGGCTCCCCTCGTCGCGGCTGTCGAAGATGAAGCGGTGCGCGTTGACGATCGCGGCCGGGCCGA
>CBFGZU010000065.1:0-11125 GCA_965653335.1 uncultured Pseudolysinimonas sp. | reverse complement strand
GGTGATCGCGAGACCGTCGATCGCGAGCGCGACGTCGACACCGGCCACCAGTCCGGCGACGAGGGTGCACAGCGGGTGGTCGCGCCACGCGGGAAGGTTGAGCGGGGATGCGAGCCCGCGCACCGTGTCGACGGGACCGGCCGACCCGATTCCCACCCGGGTCACCGTCGACGAGCCGAGCGCACCGCGCACGACGTCGCTGACCGCGGCATCCAATTCGGCCGCCGAGCGGTCGGGGCCGGTCGGGCGCCGCGTGCGGGTGCCGTCGACGATGCGACGACCGTCGACAAGCGCCGCGTCGACTTTCGTGCCGCCGATGTCGATCGCGAGCACGAGCCCAGCCTGATTCACGCCCCCAGCGTAGACTCGGTCGGATGGACGCGACGTCGCTGGCTCCAGCAGAACGGGCCGTCAAAATGCTCGGTGGCGACCTGACCGAGAAGAGTCTCCGCCTGCACCTCGAAGGACTGTCGGGAGTGGATGCGGTGGGTCTCGAGGCGCGCGCGGCCGGCCTTGGCACCCGGTCGATCAAGACGACGTCGAAGGCCTGGGCGCTCGACCGGATCGTCAGCCTCATCGATCTGACGACCCTCGAGGGTGCCGACACGCCGGGCAAGGTGCGATCGCTCGTGTCGAAGGCGATCACGCCCGACGCCACCGACCCGTCGACGCCGCGCGTTGCCGCGGTGTGCGTCTACGGCGACATGGTGCCCGCGGCGGTCGAAGCGCTCGGCGCCCTGCACGGCGACCCCGATGACGGCAAGATCGCCGTCGCCGCGGTCGCGACAGCGTTCCCGAGCGGCCGAGCGTCGCTGCGGGTGAAGCTCGCCGACACCGAGGATGCCGTGGCCGCCGGCGCCGACGAGATCGACATGGTCATCGACCGCGGGGCGTTTCTCGCGGGCGACTACGGCACGGTGTTCGAGCAGATCGTCGCCGTCAAGGAAGCCTGCCGCCGTGCGGACGGGTCGTACGCGAGTCTCAAGGTGATCCTGGAGACCGGGGAGCTCGCGACCTACGACAACGTGCGCCGCGCATCCTGGCTAGCGATTCTCGCCGGCGGCGACTTCATCAAGACGTCGACCGGCAAGGTGCAACCCGCGGCGACGTTGCCGGCGACGCTGCTCATGCTGCAGATCGTGCGGGAATGGCACCGCTTGACCGGCGAGCGGATCGGGGTGAAGCCGGCGGGCGGCATCCGGTCATCGAAGGACGCGATCAAGTACCTCGTCACGGTCGCCGAGACGGCGGGGGAGGAGTGGCTGCAGCCGCACCTGTTCCGTTTCGGCGCGTCGACGCTGCTCAACGACGTGCTCATGCAACGGCAGAAGCTCGCCACCGGTCGCTACAGCGGCCCCGACTACGTGACGGTCGATTAGTGGGTCGTGTGCCGCGCGCTGCGCGGCGGATCGAGACCTCGAGAGGACACCTATGAGCCGCTTCCTGGATTACGCTCCCGCCCCCGAGTCGACGAGCATCCTGCACCTCAAGACGTCATACGGGCTCTTCATCGACGGGGAGTTCGTCGACGGGTCGGGGCCGGGGTTCGCGACGATCTCGCCCGCGAGCGAGAAGAAGATCGCCGAGATCGCCACCGCGACTCCCGCCGACGTCGATCGCGCGGTCGTCGCGGCCCGCCGGGCGTTCGACAAGACCTGGTCGAAAATGTCGGGCGCGGATCGCGGCAAGTACCTGTTCCGCATCGCGCGGCTCATCCAGGAGCGCGCGCGTGAACTGTCGGTGGCCGAGAGCCTCGACAACGGCAAGCCGATCAAGGAGAGCCGGGATGTCGACATCCCCCTCGTCGCCGCCTGGTTCTTCTACTACGCCGGCTGGGCCGACAAACTCGAGTACGCCGGACTCGGGTCGTCGCCGCGGGCTCTCGGGGTCGCGGCGCAGGTCATCCCGTGGAACTTCCCGCTGCTCATGCTCGCGTGGAAGATCGCACCGGCCCTCGCCGCCGGCAACACCGTCGTCATCAAGCCCGCCGAGACGACGTCGCTCTCGGCGCTCATCTTCGCCGAGATCCTGCAGCAGGCCGACCTGCCTCGCGGCGTGGTGAACATCGTCACCGGTGCGGGCGAGACGGGTGCGGCGCTCGTGCGGCATCCGGATGTCGACAAGGTCGCGTTCACCGGGTCGACCGCCGTCGGCCGCGAGATCGCGAAGGCGATCGCCGGCACGGGCAAGAAGGTGACGCTCGAGCTCGGCGGCAAGGCGGCGAACATCGTGTTCGACGACGCCCCCATGGAGCAGGCGATCGAGGGCATCGTCAACGGCATCTTCTTCAACCAGGGGCACGTCTGCTGCGCCGGCAGCCGGTTGCTCGTGCAAGAGAGCGTGCACGACGACGTCGTCGCGCGGCTCAAGGAGCGGCTCTCGACGCTGCGGCTCGGCGACCCGCTCGACAAGAACACCGACATCGGGGCGATCAATTCCCGCGAACAGCTCGACCGCATCACGGCCCTGTCGAAGGTCGGGGAAGACGAGGGTGCGGAGCGCTGGAGCGCGCCGTGCGAGATCCCGAAGAACGGGTTCTGGTACGCGCCGACGATCTTCACCGGCGTGCAGACCTCCTCGACGATCGCCCGGGAGGAGATCTTCGGCCCCGTGCTGTCGGTGCTCACCTTCCGGACGCCCGCGGAGGCGATCGCGAAGGCGAACAACACACCCTACGGGCTGTCGGCCGGCATCTGGACCGACAAGGGCAGCAAGATCCTCGCCGTCGCCGACAAGCTGCGCGCCGGCGTCATCTGGGCGAACACCTTCAACCGCTTCGACCCAGCCTCCCCATTCGGCGGCTACAAGGAGTCGGGCTACGGCCGCGAGGGCGGCCGCCACGGCCTCGCCGCCTACCTCGCCCCCACCTCTGCCGAAGGGTCGCGTTTAGGGCAGTCGCGCGGGGTCAGAACCCCCAAGAGCGACCCTTCGCGGAAGAAAGGGACGGGCGCGTGAGCCGACTCAGCATCCCGAAGACATACAAGCTTGCGATCGGCGGGGCGTTTCCGCGCAGCGAGTCGGGCCGCACCTACGAAGTGGTGACCCCGAAGGGTGCGTTCCTCGCGAACGCGGCGCTCGCATCCCGCAAGGACGCCCGGGATGCCGTGGTCGCGGCGCGCGCGGCGGTGCCGGGCTGGGCGGGCGCGACGGCGTACAACCGCGGGCAGGTGCTCTATCGCATCGCGGAGCTGCTCGAGGGCCGCCGAGACCAGTTCGTCGAAGAGATCCGGCTGTCGGAGGGCGGGTCGGCTGTCGCCGCGCAGAAGCAGGTCGACGCCGCGATCGACACCTGGGTCTGGTACGCGGGGTGGACCGACAAGTACAGCCAGGTCGCCGGTTCGGGCAACCCGGTCGCGGGGCCGTTCTTCAACCTCTCGGTGCCCGAGCCGACGGGTGTCGTCGTCTCGATCGCGCCGCAGGGGGTGACAGGCGGGTCGTTGCTCGGATTCGTCGCGACCGTCGCTCCGGCTCTCGTCGCGGGAAACACCGTCGTCGCGATCGCGGACGAAAAACGCCCGCTGTCGGCGATCTCGCTCGCCGAAGTCTTCGCGACGAGCGATGTTCCCGGGGGTGTCGTCAACGTGCTCACCGGGTCCCCGGCCGAGATCGCCCCGTGGCTCGCCGCCCACGCCGATGTCAACGCGCTCGACCTCACCGGCGCGGGAGCTCTCGAGTGGGTCGATCTGGAGATCGCCGCCGCCGACACCCTGAAGCGCGTCATCGCGCCGGAGCCCGGCATCCCCGACCTGTCGCTGTCCCGCATCCTCGCTGTCACCGAAACCAAGACCGTCTGGCACACCAAGGCCCTCCTCTGACCCGGTTGGTCCGCCTTCTGCGAATCCGGCCTACGAGAAACGTGTAGGCCGGATTCGCAGAAGGCGGACCAACGGCGGGCACCAGCCGACCGGAAAGATTACGGAACGGTCACCGATAGGTAACAGAATGGTAACGAACGTGCTATCGTCGGCGGCACCCGCGGAGTTGCGGGACCCTGCCAGCCCGAGGGTGGTGTGCCATGACGACGGTGCCGACCCGACCGCGTGCCCCACGGCACCTGTCGCACCTCGGCGCCGCCGCCCTCCTCACGATCGCAACCGTCGCCGTGCTCGTGCTCGCACCCGGGGCGACGAGCGCCTACGCGGCGAACCTGATGGGTCCGCTGCGGGCACCCGGCGAAGCGGCGTTCATCGCGGCGCATCGCGGTGACCGGACGAGCGCTCCCGAGAACACCGTGCCGGCGTTTCAAGCGGCGGTCGTGAGCGGATCGTCATTCATCGAGGCCGATGTGCAGCTGACCGCCGACGGCTACCCGGTGCTCATCCACGATGACACCGTCGACCGCACCACGAATGGCGCGGGCGCGGTCGATGCGCTCACCGTCGCCGAGATCCGCACCCTCGACGCCGGCTCGTGGTTCGCGCCCGAATTCGCCGGGGTTCAGGTGCCCCTGTGGGGCGAATTCCTCGACACCCTCGTCGGAGCCCCCGAGGTGACCGCTCTCGTCGAGCTCAAGGGTGACTGGGGAGCGGATGGCATCGAGACCCTGCTCAGTGGGATCTACTTTCGCGGCCTGCAGGACCGCATCGTGTTCGCATCCTTCTCCGCCGCGACGATGCTCGAGTTGCGCGACACCGCTCCGCTCTTTCCGCGCGTGCTCATCCGCCGGGTGCTTCCCCTCGACCCGGTCGCCGTCGCGCACCGCTACGACCTGATCGCGATCATGACCCGATCGGTCGCGCTTGAGGAGCGTCCGGATGCCGTGGAGCGCATGCATGCCGCGGGCCTCGGGCTGCTGCTCTACACCCTCAACAGCGAGGAGCGCTGGGGCGAAGCGCTCGCCTACGGGGTCGACGGCATCGTCACCGACAAGCCGTCCGCCCTCGACGCCTGGATCGCCCAGACGGCTCCCGGCACCTAGCCGGCCGCGGCGGTCAGGCGCGGGTGCCTTTCGCCCAGTCGACGACGACATCGTTCGGGCCGTCGCCGATTTTCGCGTGCAGTTTCGATCCGGGGAACAGGAGCGGCAGCGCGCTGTTCGGCACGCCATTGCCGACCTGAACCTGATAGCTGTCGGCGCCCTTGTCGACCGTCAGCGTGAGGGCCTGCACGGGGTCTCCCTCCGACGAGGTGAGCCCCATCGGCTGGTTCGCGACGAGCACGACGGCGGCATCCGTGCCGTTTTCGAGAATCCATTTCGCGCTGTCGCGGCCCTCTCCCGATTTGACCGTCACGTTCGGCACGGGCGTGGCGAAGTCGATCGCGACCTTGCTGCGGTCGGCCGGGTCGACGCGCACCGCGAGGGCCGTCTGACCGGGCACGAGTTGGGGGATGTAGATCTCCTGCACCCGTTGCACGCACGTCGCCGCGTAGGGCGCCTCGCCCTCGAGATAGACCTGAAGGTTGAACGTGCATTTGCGCTCGACGAGTCCGTTGCCGAACT
This sequence comes from uncultured Pseudolysinimonas sp., assembly GCA_965653335.1. GTDB lineage: Bacteria > Actinomycetota > Actinomycetes > Actinomycetales > Microbacteriaceae > Pseudolysinimonas_A. Next base: position 5,685 of record CBFGZU010000065.1, on the reverse strand, counting down.
GCATCGTCGTGCCTGAGAGGTCGACGCCGAGCAGGTCGGCGCGGCCGAGGGTGCCGGTCGTGAGGAGGTCGTTGTCGACGCCGCCGGTGACGGAGCGGAAGGAGTCGGCGATGTCATCGAAGAAGCCCATGGCCGACATCGTAGGGTTGAGGAGATGTCCTCAGCTAGCTCTCGTCCCCCCGGCCGCTACGGCACGAAGCCCGATCCGGGTGTTCGCCGGCTCGCTCTCGTGCCCGGGTTGATCGCTGCCGTTGCGCTGCTCATCGGGGTGACAGTGCTCGACGACGGGCCGTTCATCGTCGTGCGGTACATCGCCGCGATCTTCGCCGCCATCGTCGCCGTGTTCGCGTTCCAAGCGAAACAGTGGTGGTGGCTGCCGCTCTTCGCCGTCATCGCCGTGGCCTGGAACCCGATCTGGCCGCTGCCGCTTGAAGGGACGTGGTGGCAGGGCGCGCAGTACGTCGCCGCAGCCGTCTTCCTGCTCGCGGGGTGGTTCATCAAGGTGCCGATCCCCGAGGATCAGCGCCGGTGACGCTCCGGAGCCGCCTGAAGGCGTGGTGGCCCGTCGTCGTCGCCGCCGGGGTGCTCGCGGCGGGCGGACTCATCGCCATCCCGTTGGGAGGCTGGGACACCGTGGAGTTGCAGAGTGCCGTCCTGCCCGACCATCCGGTCAGTGAGCCGTACGCGGGACACCGGCTGAGTACCGCCATCGACGATGTCTTCCTCACCGATGAGCACCCCGACGGTTACACCGAAACCGAACCGGGCACGACGTTCCTGATCGTGGTGGCGACGATGGAGAACATGACCGCCGAGCCGCAGTTGCCGCTCGGGTCGTCGGGATTTTACGCGTTCATCCTGCCCGGAGTCGTCGAGCCGGATGTCTTGCTTTCGGGAGGCACGACGTGGACCCGCCTCGTGCGCGACGACTCCAACGGCCCGACGCTCAGCCCCGGGGTGCCCGACACGGTGGAGTTCATCTTCATGATCGACGCTGACCTGTACCACCCCGGCGACGAGGTGCGTATCGGACTCACCGACGCGACACCCGAGGAGGCCGATCTCTTCGACGGCATCCGCTGGGCGCGGCCGCACGTCGCGGTCGAGGTGCCGATCGTCATCCGGGGGGAGCGATGAGACGCGCGCTCGCCCTTCCCGCGGCCCTCGGGTTGCTCGTGCTCGCGTTCGGGGTCGCCTATTCGAGCCCCGGCGACCGGCAGGCGTATGAGCCGTTCGCGGTCAGCGGCGAGCTCGGCGACGAGATCGTCTCGCAGCACCTCGTCGTGACCGTGCACAATGCCGGGCTCGCGGACGTGGTCGAGCTCGGTTCCTGGAGGGGCACGACGTCGGGGGTCTGGCTCGTCGTGGATGCGACGGTTCAGGCCCGCGTGGAACGCTCGACGGTCGACGGGAAGGTGTTCATCGACGGTGTGCTGTATCCGAGCACGAACCGCACGAGCACCGACACCCTCGACGGGCGCATCGCCGACGCGGGCTTCCCCGTCTCCGGCACGATTCTCATCGAGTTGCCCGCCGACGTGCAGCGTCTCCCTGGCGCCGCCACCGCGACCCTTCAGCTGAGCACGGGCGGCGATGTGCGACTCGACAGCGTGATCGAACTGACTCTTGACTTGACGGCGTCGTCCGTCGAACCTCGCGTCGAGCGGGAGACTCCCCGGGACGGCGTGCGATGAGGGGATGGCTGCGGCCCAACCGCTGGTATCTGCTGGTGCTCGTGGCGCTCATCCCCGGGGCCGTCGTGGTGTCGCTCGTGCCGCGGGGGATCCCGTACCACGAGGCGCAGCCGCAGCCCGAGGCGGTCGCGGTCGGCGAGACGGTGCGCTACTCGGGTGCCGACATCCGCCTCACCGAGCTCGAGCTGCTCGATGGCGCCGAGATCGGCGCGTCGGCGGGGGCGGATGTCGTCGTCGCCACGTTCGCGATCGACGTCGTCGATCCGCCGGAGGTGGCGCTGTGCGAGGTGCGCATCGTGTCCGATGAGTCGGGGTTCGAGCGCTTCTGGGATTCCGAACTCTTCCCCGACGGTGATTACACCGTGCCCGACCGGTTCGAGCAGAACTGCTCGCTGAGCGACGCGGGGTCGTACGACCTGCAGATGACGTTCCTGGTGCCGCGCGGTGAGGTGCAGAACCCGGTCGTGGAGCTCAGCTCGTCCGCTGCCCTGCCGCGGGTGCTGCGGCTGAGCTGACCGCGTCGCCGGCATCCTCGACGAGCTCGTCGACCGCATCGCTGCGCAGGGCGTGGTCGAACGCCGCCGCGACGAGGCATACCTGCAACACGGCCGTCACCGCCATGACGCCCAGCTCCACGACGTCGCTCGCGCCGTACCACCAGCCCGTCTCGTGGGGCCCCAGCAGGCGGTAGACCACGAGCCGCAGCCAGGATCCGACGGCGGTGACGACCGCGAAAGCGAGCAGATAGGTGCCGAGGGCGAGAGGTCCCGACCGCCAGATGAGGCGTGCGGCGAGCGCGACAGGCGCCCAGCGCTCGACGATTCCGGCGGCCAGCCGCGCTCCGATGCTGCGCACCCACACCGGCATCCGCGACCATCGCGCGCTCGCCCTCGACACACCGCCCAGGGCGGGACGTTTGCTGCGCGGCATGGTGCCGAAGTACACGATGGATGCGATGGCGAGCCAGGCGAGCGGCAGGGCGATGAGGGTGGCGGTCTGACCGAACGTCCAGCCGACGATTTCGCCGGCCGTGCCGAGCCAGGGCACGGAGTCGATGATCCCGGCCCACCCGTCGACCGCCCAGGCGAACATCCGCCGGGTCGCGAGCCAGGGGGGCACCTGCGCGAGCAGGTCTTGGACCACCAGCAGCAGCACGAGCACCCAGACCGCTTCGAGATAGCTCGCGGCGGCGGCGGTCCACCGCGGCAGTTTCGCCGCGAACCGACCCATGAGCCACCGCAGTCCGAACGCGACGACCACGAGAGTCGCCGTCATGACGCTGAGCGGGATCGAGGTGCTGGCGACGTTCCCGCCGCCCAGCAAGTCGGCTTGCCCGAGTGCCGATCCGAAGTAGTCGACGAGGTCGGCGTAGACGAGGTTCCAGGCGACGTAGAGCACGAAGAACGGCAGGATCGCGGCGAGCAGCGTCTCGCTCCAGCGCTGCGCGGAGCCCGGTGCCACCTCGCCCGGCTCGACATCGTCGACGCGGGCGAGATGGCGCAGTTCGCGGCGGACGGCGAGGAACATCCCGACGAAGGCCACGAGCTGGGCGAGGATCGCGACCGGCAGGATGAGCAGCCCGGCCACATCGTTCGCGTTGGCCACGAAGGCCGCGAGTCGGATGATGAGGAACCGCAAGGCCCAGCCCAGCAAGTACCAGGCGAGAAGGGCGGGCCAGCACCGCGCGAGAACTCGGAGGGCAACAATGAGCACCAGGCGATCCTAACGACGCCTCAGCTGCGCTAGACTGGTCGCGCTCCCCACCCACCGGTCAAGCCGGGTCTGGGTATGTTTCGCGGAGCATGTCTTGGATCACACGCGGTTCGCCTCCCCGGCGGATCGCACAGCAGGCTCTCGGAGCATCGCGGGAGCCAGGGAGACCGATGAGCCCTTCCGGGCAGAGCAAGAGTCCTTCGGGGCAGAGGTCGTCGACCCGTAAGCGCTCCAACGCGCAGTCGCAACGGCGGCGTCAGCACCAGGACGAGACCGGCATCATCCCGATTCTCGCGCGCACGGTGCGCACGATCGAGAGTTCCGCCGAGCGCGGCAAGGTCAACCCGTCGAACCGGGTCAAGTTCCGCGTCGTCGCGGCGCTCGTGCGTGAGGAGCGGGCTCGCATCAAGACCGACAAGGCGCTGACGGATGCCGAGCGCACGAAAGAGCTGACGCGGCTCGACGGCATCGCGACGATCATGGCGAAGGCCGCGGCGCGCGACACGTCGCTCATCCAGCTGCTCACCGACACCGCGCCCCTGACACCCGCCGCCCAGGAGGCGAAGCGAGCGATGCTGCTCGAGGCCGGTGCCGAGCTCTCGCCCGAAGATCTCGTCGTCGTGACCGAAGCTCCGGCCGCACGTGACGACGAGAAGCACGTCGTTCCGCAGTCGGTGAAGCAGTACCAGATGGCGAATCCGTTCCTCGCGCCCGACTTCAGCGCGGTGGCATCCTCGAAGTCGTCGACCGCCGGCCGCCTCGCCAACTGGGAGCTCATCGAGCCGCTGTTCCGGTCGTTCGAGATGGGCTCCGGGGGCGGCGCCGCCAGTATGGATCTGCCCGAGTCGCGCTCGCTCGCCGCCGCGGGTGGCAAGGAGCTGATGCGCCACCAGGCACGCTTCATCGAGAGCGCCCGAGCGGGGCACCGCACCTATCTGCTCGCCGATGAGCCGGGTCTCGGCAAGACCGCGCAGGCGCTGCTCGCCGCCGAAGCTTCGGGGTCGTACCCCCTCGTCGTCGTCGTGCCGAACGTCGTCAAGGTGAACTGGGCGCGCGAGGTCGAGAAGTGGACGCCGCATCGAGTGGCGACCGTCGTGCACGGTGATGGCGACGACATCGACGCGTTCGCCGACGTCGTCATCGTCAACTACGAAGTGCTCGACCGGCACGTCGCTTGGCTCTCCCGCCGCGGCTTCAAAGGCATGGTCGTCGACGAGGCGCACTTCATCAAGAACAAGGACTCGCAGCGGTCGAAGAACGTGCTGTCGCTGTCGAAGAGCATTCGTGCCGTCACCCCGAACGCCCTCTTCGTGGCCCTCACCGGCACCCCGCTCATCAACCAGATCGAAGACTTCCGGATGATCTGGCAGTACCTGGGCTGGATCGACGACAAGAAGCCGCTCAGTTCTCTCATGCGCAAGCTCGAGGAGACCGAGCTGAACCCCGGCGACCCGGGCTTCTTCTCCGCCGCCCGGGGCGCGGTCATCGACATGGGCATCGTGCGGCGCAAGAAGGTGGATGTCGCCGCCGACATCCCCGCCCGACGCATCGCCGACATCCCCGTCGAGCTCGACGGCGAAGCGGGCCGCTCGATTCACGAGGCCGAGCAGGCGCTCATCGCGCGGCTTGTGGAGCGCTACCGTCGCCTCACGGCGGCACGCCCCGACACCTCGCCGGAGGAGGCGATCCGCATGGTCGCCGCCGCCGAATTGGAGGAGTCGCGCGGCGGAGGATCCGACGGCACCAACGTGTTCGCGATGGTGCGCCGCATCGGGCAGGCGAAGGCCGTTCCGGCGGCCGACTACACCGTCAACCTGGCGCGCAACGTCGGCAAGGTGGTGTTCTTCGCGAAGCACATCGACGTCATGGATGAGGCCGAGAAGTTCTTCAAGAAGGCCGGGCTGAAGACGGTGTCGATCCGCGGTGAGCAGACCACGAAGGCCCGCACGCTCGCCCTCGACGCGTTCACCAACGACCCCGAAGTCTCGGTCGCGGTCTGCTCGCTCACCGCGGCGGGCGTCGGCATCAACCTGCAGGTGGCATCCAACGTCGTTCTCGCCGAACTGTCGTGGACGAACGCCGAACAGACGCAAGCGATCGACCGCGTTCACCGCATCGGCCAGGAGCTGCCGGTCACCGCGTGGCGCATCATCGCCGCCGGCACGATCGACGGCCGCATCTCGGAGCTCATCGATTCGAAGGCAGGCCTCGCCGCACGGGCTCTCGACGGTGAGGAGTTCGAGGCCGCGGAAGGTTCCGTGCAGCTCGAAGCCCTGGT
>CBFGZU010000064.1:0-11399 GCA_965653335.1 uncultured Pseudolysinimonas sp. | reverse complement strand
GGCGGCCGGTGAGGTGGCTGCCGGTGACGTGACTGCCGGTGTCGCCGCCGAGGTCGCCGCCGACCAGGTCGCGCAGCCCGCGCAGACGTGACCTCGATGGATCTCGATCAGCTCCGCTCCGGTCCGCTCGAAGATGTCGTCGATCCGGCACCCACCGTCGCGATCGACACCGTCTTCGACGGCAGGGTGTGGGACATCGTGCGCGAGACGGTGACCTTCGGCGGTGCGTCGATGACCCGGGAGTACATGGTTCATCCGGGTGCCGTCGTCGTCGCGGCGATCGACGACGACGACCGGCTGCTGCTCATCAACCAATACCGTCAGCCGATCGGCACGCGCGACTGGGAGTTGCCGGCGGGTCTGCTCGACGTGGCGGGCGAGGACCGGCTCGCCGCGGCGCAGCGCGAACTGGCGGAGGAAGCGGATCTGGTGGCGAGCGACTGGCGAGAGCTCGTCGCCTATCACCCGTCGGCGGGCGGGAGCGACGAGGTGATCACGGTCTTCGAGGCGCGAGGGCTGACGGCGGCACCGGCGATTCACGAGCGCACCGACGAGGAGGCCGAGATCGTCACCCGCTGGGTTCCCCTCCCCGAGGTGCTCGCGGCAATCACCGCCGGTCGCCTCCGCAACGGGCCGCTCATCACGGCGACGCTTCTGGTGCATGCCCGCCGCTGACGGCGACCTGAGCGCCGACCTGGACCGCTACTTGCGGCATCTCGCGATCGAGCGCGGACGGTCGCCGCACACGATCGCGGCGTACCGGCGCGACCTCGTCCGATTGCTCGACTCGCTCGCCCGCTCGGGCGTCGGGGATGCCGCCGCGATCTCGCCGGGCCATCTCACCGGTTTCGCGCGCGAGTTACAGGAGGGCACCGATCCGCTCGCCCCGTCGTCGATCGCCCGGATGCTGTCGAGCGTGCGGGGTTTCACGCGGTTTCTCGTCGACGAGGAGCGCATCCCGCTCGACCCGGCCGCCGATCTCGTCGCCCGGAAGCTGCCCGATCGGTTGCCGAAGGCGCTCACGATCGCGCAGGTCGAGAGGCTCATCGCCGCGACGTCCGGCGATGAGCCGGCCGACGTACGCGACCGGGCGCTGCTCGAGTTGCTCTACGCGACCGGTGCGCGGGTCTCCGAGGTCGTCTCGCTCAACGTCGACGATCTGCTGGGCGGGAACAACGCGGGCGAGCAGGGCACCGCCGAGCTGGTGCGGCTGTTCGGCAAGGGTTCGAAGCAACGCATCGTGCCGGTCGGCAGCTTTGCGCGCGCGGCCCTCGACGCCTACCTCGTGCGTGCCCGCCCACTGCTCTCCGTGCGCGGTCGGGCGACGCCGGCGCTCTTTCTGGGGATGCGCGGTGCTCGGCTCTCCCGGCAGAGCGTCTGGCTCGTCATCCGGGCCGCCGCCGAGCGTGCGCACCTCGAGGTGGAGGTGTCGCCGCACAGTCTGCGGCACTCGTTCGCGACCCACTTGCTGCAAGGCGGTGCCGACGTGCGAGTCGTGCAGGAGCTGCTCGGGCACGCGAGCGTCGCGACGACGCAGATCTACACCCGCGTCACGGCGGACGCCCTGCGGGACATGTACGTGACCGCGCATCCGCGGGCACGTTAGCCAGCACTGTCGTGACCGCGCATCCGCGGGCACGTTAGCAGCACTGTCGTGAGCGCCCACCCTCGGGCGCGCTGAAGTTTCACGTTCTACTTGAAGTAGAGCCGAACCTCGACACGTCGGGCGCGTTCATCCGGGCGCCGCGCCGACGCCGACATACACTCGGGCCATGGTGGCGCATCGGCAGGATGTGACCGAGCTGCCGGGGCTGGAAGCACCCGAGCTCGGACCCACGGGGCGCCCGGTGAGCTACTTCCGCGAGCCGGCCGTTCTCAAGCGGCACGGCCCCGCTCGCATCATCGCGCTGTGCAACCAGAAAGGCGGCGTCGGCAAGACGACGACGTCGATCAACCTGGGGGCGACCCTCGCCGAATACGGCCGACGCGTGCTCGCGGTCGACTTCGACCCGCAGGGGGCGCTCAGCGCGGGCCTCGGCGTTCCGACTCACGACGTTCCGACGATCTACGACCTCCTACTCGGCACCAGCACCGCCGCCGTCGACACGATCGTCGCCACGTCGACTCCGGGGCTCGACGTCATCCCGGCCAACATCGATCTCTCCGCCGCGGAAGTCCACCTCGTCAACGAGGTCGCGCGCGAACAGATCCTCGCGCGCGTGTTGCGCCAAGTATCGGACAAGTACGACGTCATCCTCATCGATTGCCAGCCGTCGCTCGGCCTGCTCACCATCAACGCCCTGACGGCGGCCCACGGCGTGCTCATCCCGCTCGAATGCGAATACTTCGCGCTGCGCGGCGTCGCCCTGCTGGTCGAGACGATCGAGAAGGTGCGCGACCGGCTCAACCCGGCGATCCGCCTCGACGGCATTCTCGCGACCATGTACGACGCCCGCACGTTGCATTCCCGCGAAGTGCTGCACCGCGTCGTCGAAGCGTTTGGCCCGCAAGTGTTCGAGACCGTCATCGGTCGCAGCGTGAAACTTCCCGACGCGTCGGTCGCCGCTGAACCGGTGACGATGTTCGCCCCCGAGCACGCGGTCACCGGGTCGTACCGGCAGCTCGCGCGCGAACTCATCGCGCGCGGCGCCGTCGCCTGACCGAGGTCTTTTCGTCGCGGCTCACGCCTCGAGCGGGGCACCGCAACTGGAACACGTCGGTCGTGCCGCGACGATCATCCAGCAGCTCGGACACGTGACCTCCCGCAGGTTCGGGGTCGCCGTCGTGCGGATGCGAGGCGTCGCGGTCGCGCGCGGCTCGCGTCGCGGCACGACCCGGCGGTGCACGTCGGGTACACCGCCGTCGGCCGGCACGTCGTCGGCGTAGGCGCGGTAGCAGAGCAGTCGGCGTTCGGCCTTCAACTGGTCGTCGGCGTCGCTCATGCAGAGGGACGTTAGTGGTGGCTCTCCGCGGTGTTTCGCGTCCGCGGCGACCCGATCGAGCAGCTTGTCGACCCACGCGTGCGCGGGCTGGTCGTGGAAGACCCCCGATCCCTGTTGCACGGTGGCGGCGAGCTGCTCGTCGGAGATGATGGCGCGATAGCTGCGGGCGGTCGCGAGCAGCGTCTCGCGCGCGATCGGGGTCCACACGGTGAGAGCGTCGCTGTGGGAGACGTACGAGCCGTTGGCGCGGTGAGGCATGTGGTGCGATTCCTTCCCGGAGTCGACCCTAGCCTCGGCGACTAAGCTCGCGTTCCATGCAGGACGCTTCCGTGACGGTGGATTCCCCCGCCTCCCAAGCTCCTGCCGCCGAAGTTCCCGCCGCCGAAGCGCCCGCGGGCTTTCGGCTGACCCTCGCCAATTTCGAGGGTCCGTTCGATCTGCTGCTCTCGCTCATCGCGAAACACGAACTCGACATCACCGAGATCGCGCTCAGCAAGGTCACCGACGAATTCCTCGCCTACTTGCGCGGGATCGACACGGCAGACGAGCTGGACCAGGCGAGCGAATTCCTGCTCGTCGCGGCGACGCTGCTCGATCTCAAGGTCGCGGGTCTGCTCCCGCAGGGCGAGCTGGTGGATGCCGAGGGTGTCGCGCTGCTCGAGGCGCGCGACCTGCTTTTCGCTCGCTTGCTGCAGTACCGGGCCTTCAAGGAGGCTGCAGCCTGGTTCGCGACCGGCCTCGAGGCGGAGTCGACGCGTCACGTGCGCGCCGTACGCCTCGACGAGAAGTTCCGCAAGCAGAGTCCCGACCTGGTGTGGACCCTCAGCCTCGGAGACTTCGCCGCGCTCGCGGCTCTCGCCTTCGCGCCGCGAGAGATTCCGACCATCGGGCTCGACCATCTCCACGCGCCGCTCGTCAGCATCCGCGAGCAAGCGGCTCACGTCGTCGCGCTGTTGCGTCGCGGCGGGCCCGTTTCCTTCCGGCAGATCATCGCCGGTGCCGACCAGCGTGGCGTGATCGTCGCCCGTTTTCTCGCCGTTCTCGAGCTCTACCGGCACTCGGCGATCTCGTTCGAGCAGATCGAGCCGCTCGGGGAACTCACCCTCACCTGGTCGGCGAGCGCATGGACCGATGACAGCCTGGCGAGCCTGGGGGCCGACTACGATGCCTGAACTGACGGACGACCCCGAGCTGACGGACGACACCGAGGTCGCGGACCACACCGCCCTCAACGCCGCCCTCGACGCCGCCCCTGACGGGCCGCCGCACCCTCCCGTCGATCTCGAGCGCGCGCTCGAAGCCATCCTCATGGTCGCCGATGAACCGCTGCCGCTCGTGAGTCTCGCCACGGCTCTCGGGTCGCCCATCGCGGCCGTGCGGCAGTCGATCGAACGTCTCGTCGCCGACTACGACGGCGGCGGGGCGGGCCCGGAACGCGGCTTCGAGCTGCGCGAGGTCGGCGGCGGCTGGCGCATCTACGTGCGGCCCCGGTACGACGACGTCGTCAAGGAGTTCGTGCTCACCCAGAATCCGACGAAGCTCTCGCAGGCGGCGCTCGAGACTCTCGCGGTGATCGCCTACAAGCAGCCGATCAGCCGCGGCTCGGTCGCCGCGATCCGGGCGGTCAACGTCGACTCGGTCGTGCGCACCCTCCTCGGTCGAGGTCTCATCCAGGAGGCTTACACCGACAGCGAGACGGGCGCCATCCATTACGAGACGACGCCCCTGCTGCTCACCTCGCTCGGCGTCAACTCCCTCGACGAACTGCCGCCGATCTCGCCGTTGCTCGCCGACGGTCGCGACGGCTTCGACGACCTCTCATGAGCGACGGCATCCCGGGCGGACGGAGCGACGGCGAACGACTGCAGAAGGTGCTCGCTGCGGCGGGCGTGGCATCCCGTCGGGTGTGCGAGCAGTACATCGTCGAAGGCCGTGTTTCGGTCAACGGATCGGTCGTGACCGAACTGGGTTCGCGAGTCGACCCGGGCGTCGATCTCGTCGCCGTCGACGGGCAGGCCGTGCAACTGGATGTGTCGAAGCGCTACGTCATGCTCAACAAGCCGGTCGGCATCGTCTCGTCGATGGCCGACGACCGCGGGCATCGCGATCTGCGCGAGTTCGCCGCGGACTACGAGGAGCGGCTGTTCAACGTCGGTCGCCTCGACGCCGACACGAGCGGCCTGCTCATCCTCACCAACGACGGCCAGCTCGCCCAGGTGCTCGCGCATCCGTCGTTCGGGGTCGAGAAGACCTACATCGCGACCGTGCAGGGCGTCGTGTACCCGGCGACGCTCAAGAAGCTACGCGAGGGCTTCGAGCTTGAGGACGGCTCGATCCGCGCCGACAAGGCCCGCCTCATCGGGGAGCCGTCGAACGACCGCAGCATCGTCGAGATCACGCTCCACTCGGGACGCAATCGCATCGTGCGCCGCATGCTGGATGCCGTGGGCCACCCCGTGCTGGAACTGGTGCGGCGGCAGTTCGGCCCCCTGCATCTGGGCACACTCGCGTCGGGGCACAGCCGGGACCTCGGTAAGCTGGAACTCGGGCAGTTGCTGACTCTCGCTCGCGATCCCCGCCCCCCTTCTTCTTCCGATACTCCCTCCTCAGACACCCTGGATTGATCCCGATGAACGCTGCTCGCCTGACGGGCCCGGTGCGCATCGTCGGCACCGGCCTGCTCGGGACGAGCGTCGGGCTCGCGTTGCGCCACCTCGGGGTCGACGTCATCCTCGCCAACCGGTCGCCGGCGGCGTTGCGGCTCGCAATCGACTACGGAGCCGGGCGCGAGGCCGCTGCGGGCGACGATCCGGCGCTCGTCATCGTGGCGGTGTCGCCGGATTCCACCGCCGACCTCGTCGCCGCGGAGCTGGCGGCGTCGCCCACCGCCCTCGTGACGGATGTCGCGAGCGTGAAGGCGGGAATCCTCGCCGACCTCGAGGGGCGCGGTGCCGACACGGGTCGTTACCTCGGCTCGCATCCGATGGCGGGGCGCGAGCGCGGGGGAGCGATGGCCGCGCGCGCCGACATCTTCGTCGGACGTCCCTGGGTGATCGCACCGCACGCGCTCACGACTCCCGCGCAGGAGCGCATGATCGAGAGCCTCGCCCTCGACCTCGGCTCGACGCCGATCCGCCTCAGCCCCGACGAGCACGACCGCGCCGTCGCGCTCGTCTCGCACGTTCCGCACGTGGTGGCGTCGTTGCTCGCGGCCCGACTGCTCGGTGGCAGTGCGGCCGTTCCCGCTCTCGCCGGCCAGGGGCTGCGCGACACGACGCGCATCGCGGCCAGCGACCCGGAACTGTGGATTCAGATTCTCGGTGCCAACTCCGCGCCCGTCGCCGAGGTGCTGCGTGCCTTCCGCGACGACCTCGACGCGGTCATCGCGTCGCTCGATGCGCCCGCAGCCCCGGGAGCCCCCACCCGGCTCGCGGCGATGCTGACGCGCGGCAACCAGGGTGTCGCACGCATCCCCGGAAAGCACGGCAGCGACGCCCGGTACGAGACGCTCGTCGTGCAAGTCGCCGACAAGCCGGGCGAACTCGCTCGCCTGTTGACCGAGATCGGCGAGGAGGGGGTCAACATGGAGGATCTCCGCCTCGAGCACTCGCCCGGCGCCCAGATCGGCTTCGCCGAGATCGCCGTCGTGCCCGAAGCGGCGGGGCGTCTCGCCGAGGCACTCGAAGCCCGGGGCTGGCAACTCGCGCCCGGCGGGCAGGGGAGCACATCGTGACGGGCGTCGTCGTGGCCGTCGACGGCCCCGCCGGTAGCGGCAAGTCGAGCGTGAGTCGGGCGGCGGCATCCCGGCTCGGTTTCGACTTTCTCGACACCGGAGCCGCCTATCGGGCTCTCACCTGGCTCGCCCTCGAACGCGGCGTCGACACCGACGATCGGGATGCCGTCATCGCGCTCATCGACGACCTCGCCTACGCGACGATCGCGACTCCCGGCGGCACGATCGTGAGGGTCGGCGACACCGACGTCACGACTGCGATCCGCGATCCGCGCATCACGGCCGTCGTGAGCGACGTGGCTCGCATCCCCGAGGTGCGGGTGCGCCTCAACGACCTGTTCCGCGCGATGATCGGAGCGAGCCGCGAGGCGGGCATCGTCGTCGAGGGTCGCGACATCACGACCGTCGTCGCCCCGGATGCCGAGGTGCGCATCCTGCTGACCGCTGATGAGGCCGTGCGCATCGCGCGGCGTTCCCGCGAACTCACCCCTGAACACGCGAGCACGGCGACGCAGTTGCGCGACCGCGACCGTAAGGACGCCGCGGTCGTCGACTTCATGTCGGCGGCTCCCGGCGTCACGACCCTGGATTCGACCGACCTGGATTTCGAGCAGACCGTTGCGGCCGTGCTCGGCCTGGTGGAGGCAGCACGATGACCGACAGCACACCCACGCCGAACAGTCCGGACGGTGACGACGAGTTCGACGCCGCACTCGACCCCGCTCTGCTGACCCGGCTCGACGACCTCGACGAGGATCTCGCGGAGCAGCGCGCCGCCTCGCTGCGAGCCGGGCTCGCCGACTACGAACTCGAAGACGACGACATCGAGCTGCTCGAAGCGGCCACCGACGGCGTCGACGGCATCGTCTATCTGCCGGCGCTGCCCGTGCTCGCGATCGTCGGACGGCCGAACGTCGGAAAGTCGGCGCTCGTCAACCGCATCCTCGGTCGCCGCGAAGCGGTCGTGGAAGACGTTCCCGGGGTGACGCGCGATCGCGTGTCGTACAAGTCGGAGTGGGCGGGTCGCCGGTTCACGGTCGTCGACACCGGCGGGTGGGAGCCCGACGCGAAAGGCATCAACGCCTCCGTCGCTGCCCAGGCCGAGGTCGCCGTCGACCTCGCCGACGCCGTGCTGTTCGTCGTCGACATCAACGTCGGGGCGACCGCGACCGACGAGCACGTCGTCAAGATGCTGCGCGCCTCGAAGCGCCCCGTCATCCTCGTCGCCAACAAGTCGGACGACGCCGTCAAAGACACCCAAGCGGCGGAACTGTGGAGCCTCGGGCTCGGCGAGCCGTGGCCCGTGTCGGCGATCCACGGTCGCGGCGTCGCCGATGTGCTCGACGAGGTCATGAAGCTGCTGCCCGCAGTGTCGGCGGTCGCGAAGCAGGAGATCGGCGGCCCGCGTCGCGTGGCGATCCTCGGCCGGCCGAACGTCGGCAAGAGCTCGCTGCTCAACAAGGCCGCGGGGGAGGAGCGCGTCGTCGTCGACCCGATGGCGGGCACGACCCGCGACCCGGTCGACGAGAACATCGAACTCGCGGGCAAGATCTGGACCTTCGTCGACACGGCCGGTATCCGCAAGCGCGTGCATCTGCAACACGGGGCCGACTTCTACGCGTCGCTGCGCACCACGGCGGCGCTCGAGAAGGCCGAAGTGGCGGTCGTCGTGCTCGACGTCACCGAGCCGGTCTCCACCCAGGATCTGCGCATCGTCGAACTCGTGCTCGAATCGGGCCGAGCTCTCGTGCTCGCCTTCAACAAGTGGGATCTGCTCGACGACGAGCGCCGCCGGTACCTGGAACGTGAGATCGAGCAGGACCTCGCGCACGTGGCATGGGCACCACGCGTCAACATCTCGGCTCGCACGGGGCGCCACCTCGAGAAGCTGGTTCCCGCGCTCGAGACGGCGCTCAACTCGTGGGACATGCGCATCCCGACCGGCAAGTTCAACGCCCTGCTCGCCGAGCTCACCGCCGAGCACCCGCACCCCGTGCGTGGCGGTAAGCAGCCTCGCATCCTGTTCGGCACCCAGGCGGCGACCCGCCCGCCGACGTTCGTGCTGTTCACGACCGGCTTCCTCGACCCGGGGTACCGGCGGTTCATCCAGCGTCGCCTGCGCGAGGTCTACGGTTTCGAGGGCACCCCCATCGTCGTCAACATGCGCGTGCGGGAGAAGCGCAAGCGCTGAGCTTGGTCAGGGGCGTCGGGAGCTACCCTGCGACTTCTGAGGTTCTCGCGCGAGACTTGACGCATGGCCTTCACCGGCTCGCGTTCCCGCAGTTTCGGCGGCATCGCCGAACTCTACGAACGCGTGCGGCCCGGGTATCCGGACGAGGCGGTCGAGTGGTTTCTGCCCGCCGATGCCCGCACGATCGCGGATGTGGGCACGGGAACCGGCAAGCTCACGGATGCGCTCCTCGCCCCGGGTCGCCGGATCACCGCGGTCGATCCTGATCCGGCGATGCTCGCGGTGCTGTCGGCGAAGCACCCCGGCGTCGCGACGGTGACCGGCACCGCCGAACAGCTGCCGTTCGATGACGCGACGTTCGACGCGGTGACGTTCGGACAGTCGTGGCACTGGGTCGATCCGCCGCGAGGTAGTGCCGAGGTCGGCCGGGTGCTTCGGCCGGGCGGATCACTCGGGCTGTTCTGGAATATCCGGGATGCTCGCGAGCCGTGGGTCGCGGAGCTCGCCGACATTCTCGATCATCAGAGTGCCGACGAGCTTCTGATCGCCTCGGGCGGACCGGTCGTGACCGAGCCGTTCACCTTCGACGCGATGCGAGAATTCGTTTGGACGTCGACGATCGACGTCGCCACTCTCGTCGACCTCGCGGCGACACACGGTTTCGTCATCACGGCCTCGGACGCCGACCGGCAGCGGATGCTCGACACCGTGCGCAACATGGGGGAGCGGGTCTCGGGCGCCGACGGGATGCTGCGGCTTCCCTACCGGCTGTACGTCTACCGCTTCAGGCCGACGCTCGGGCGAGGTCGGAGGGGGGTACTACCGTGACTTTGTACATGCCGTGGCCAAAAATTTGTACACGCGAGGTAGATTTCAGGCCCACACCTCGGCGGCGAGTTCGACGATTTCGCGCATCTTCGCCCACTGCTGGGTTTCCGTAAGCACGTTGCCCTCTTCGGTGGAGGCGAAGCCGCACTGCGGGCTCAGCGCGAGCTGGTCGAGTGCGACGAACTCGGTGGCTTCGGCGATGCGCTTCTTGACGTCGTCGGGGTCTTCGAGGTCGCCGCTCTTGGAGGTGATGAGGCCGAGTACGACGACCTTGTCGCCTTTCGGCAGGAAACGCAGCGGCGCGAAGCCTCCGGCGCGCTCGGTGTCGTACTCCAGGAAGTAGCCGTCGTAGTCGCACCCGGCCAGCAGCGGCTCGGCCACGGGCTCGTAGCCGCCCGACGAGATCCACGTCGACTTGAAGTTGCCGCGGCACACGTGGGTCGTGATGACCATGTCGGCGGGTTTGTCGCGGATGGAGTCGTTGATGAGTTTCACGTACTTGTCGCTGATGCCGTCGACGTCGACACCGCGCGCGGCGGCCTTGTCGATCTCGGCGGGCGAGCACAGGTACGCCCACGTGGTGTCGTCGAATTGGAGGTAGCGGCATCCGGCGTCGTAGAAGGCCTGTACGGCGGCTCGGTAGGTGGCGGCGAGGTCGTCGAGGATGGCGTCGCGGTCGGGGTAGAAGGCGGGGTCGATCCCCGTCGACTCGGCTCGCCAGTGCAGGACCGTCGGCGACGGGATCGTCATCTTGGCCGTCACAGTGGTGTTGGCCGCGAGGAAAGCGAAGTGGTCGAGGAACGGGTGGTTCGGCGGGAAGCCGATCTTGCCCACGACGGCGGGACTCTTCGGCTTGGTCTGCACGCCCTGGAATTGGATGCCGTGGTCGATTTCGACGATTTCGACGCCGTCGAGCAGGCCGATGAAGTCGAAGTGCCACCACGACCGGCGGAACTCCCCGTCGGTCGCGAGCTGCAGGCCGGCCTTCTCCTGTTCGCGGATCAGGTCGACGATCTCGCGGTCTTCGACCTTCCTGAGGCCCGCGGCATCCAGCTCGCCTCTTTCGTGCCGGGCGCGCGCCTCGTGGATCGCGTCGGTGCGAAGAAAACTCCCCACCTGGTCAGCACGAAACGGGGGAATCGTACGGGGCATGTCGCTCAGCTTAGGCTGGGCCCATGGGTCGCCTGATCGCACCGTGCGTCGTCGCGGAGCTTCATCCCGATGCGGGCACGGTCGGCACGACGGCCATCGACAAGCAGCCGGTCGACGGTCCCGTCAAGGTCGGAAAGCTCGGGCTCTATGCCGACGTGCAGGCCGATCGCCAGCACCACGGCGGCGAGGAGAAGGCCGTCTACGCCTATGCCGCCGAGGATGCCGACTGGTGGGCCGAGCAACTGCAGCGGGAGATCCCGGCCGGCCTGTTCGGTGAGAACCTGCGTGTCGAGGGGGTCGAGGTGAGCGCTGCGCGGGTCGGGGAGCGCTGGCGAGTCGGAACCGGTGAGGATGCGGTCGTGCTCGAAGTCACGCACCCCCGCACGCCGTGTATGACGTTCGCGCGCTGGATGGGGGAGGAGTCGAACGGCTGGGTGCGCCGCTTCTCGGATGCCCGGCGACTCGGCGCCTACCTGAGAGTCGTGAAGACAGGGTCGGTGCGTGCGGGTGACCCGATCGAGGTGATCGCCGCGCCGGAGGGCGCGCCGACGAT
>CBFGZU010000063.1:0-11661 GCA_965653335.1 uncultured Pseudolysinimonas sp. | reverse complement strand
CTGCTGCCAGGCGGCTTGGGGGTGACGGCGAGCCGGGCGATCGGCTACGCGCAGGCGGCCGCCCAGTCGCGAGGCGAACTGACCGAGCACCAGGCGATCGAGCAGGCCGCGGCCCTCACCCGCAAGTACGCCCGCCGGCAGGTGAGCTGGTTCGGCCGGTACCGGCAGACGCGGTGGTTCGAGGCCGACGATCCGGCCCGAGTCGAGGGCGCACTCGCGGCCGTCGGCGCGTGACCGGGTCACCCGGATAGCATCGCCTGGTGGCTATCGACATCGCCTTCACCAAGGGGCACGGCACGGGGAACGACTTCGTGTTGTTCGCCGACCCCGACGGACGGGTCGACCTCGATGGCCCCGCCCTCGCGTCCCTCGCCGACCGGCACTTCGGGGTCGGCGGCGACGGTGTCATCCGCGCCGTGCGATCGGTGAATCTGCCCGAGGGGGCCGCGGCGCTCGCCGAGGACCCGGCCGCCGAATGGTTCATGGACTACCACAACGCCGACGGCAGCGCCGCGGAGATGTGCGGCAACGGCATCCGCGTCTACGGGTCGTTCCTGATCGCTCAAGGCCTTCTCGATCTCGCGGTCGGCGCGACGGTCGCGATCGGCACGCGAGGCGGCGTGCGACGGCTGACCCGCCTGACCGACGGCTTCGAAGTCGACCTCGGACCGTTCATCGTCGCGGGCGACGCGATGGTCGCGGCCGCCGGTTTACACGTCGACCGGCCCGGCCTCGCGGTGGGGGTGGGCAACCCGCACGTCGTCGTGGCTCTCGCCGACGACAGCGAGCTGGATGCCCTCGACCTCGGCGGTGCTCCGATCGTGACGCCGGCACCTCCGGATGGCGTCAACGTCGAGTTCGTCGTGCCGGCGGACCCTCTCGTGCACGACGGCGTCGGCCGCATCCGGATGCGCGTCCACGAACGCGGCTCGGGAGAGACCCTGTCATGCGGCACCGGCGCGGCCGCGGCTGCGCTCGCGACCCGGCACTGGGCAGGGGAGGGGGCACCCGATGCGTGGCGAGTGGATGTTCCCGGTGGCACCGTGGGGGTGCGGCTCGCGTCGACGGCGGACGGCGATCACGTGCTGCTGAGTGGCCCCGCCGAGCTGGTATTCTCGGGGACTATGAAGCTTCTCTAAGGGACCACGGTCTTGTCGATGATGTCGATCGGTTGAGGCAGGGTTATTGCCCCTGTATGGCCCGAACGGCGCCGGCAGCGCAGCACTCGGTAGCCCTTGCTGGTCGCCGCGCGCAGGACCGCGAACTCTCTCGGCAGCTCCGCCTGCAGCCAGCGCTGCAGCGAGTCGGACCCCAGGTTGCGTTGCACGACCAACCAGCCGTCCGAGCCGGGTTCGAGCCGCGGCAGCCAGTGCAGCAGCATGGCGTGCAGTTCGTTCTTCCCCACCCGGATCGGCGGGTTCGACCAGATCGTGGTGAACGACACATCGGCCGGAACTTCGCCGGGGGTGACGGCGTTGATGTTCGTCAGCCCGAGCTGGGCAGCGTTGCGTCGCACCAGCTCGAGCGAGCGAGGGTTGACGTCGACCGCCCACACCGTGGCCCGCGGAGATTCGAGAGCGAGCGAGATCGCGATCGGCCCCCATCCGCAGCCGAGGTCGAGCAGGTTGCCGCCGGGCGGCGGGGCCGGAACGTTGGACAGCAGCACTCCCGTGCCGACATCCAGCCGTTCCGGGCTGAACACGCCGTTCGCGGTCGTCAGTTCCAGGTCCCGACCGGCCAGGCGCACCTGGATGGTGCGCGGCACGAGTTCGCCCCCGGGGCTGGTCGAGAAGTAGTGCTCGCGGGCGGGCATGGTCAAGAACCTACCGAATACGTACAGAACGAGAGAACTAGGGTGAGACGACAATGACCGAATCTCCGACGACCGAACCCGATCGCGACATCGACCGGGTGCTCGCCACGGGCGCCTCACGCGCCGTCGTGAGCCGGTTCGGCGACCGCCGTGCCGAGGCTCTGCACGACGACGAGACGAGCACCGTCGATCTCGACGGCGAGCAACTGGATCGCGAGGAGCGCGCCGCACTGCGTCGCGTTCCCGGCCTGAGCACCGAGCTCGATGACGTCACCGAGGTCGAGTACCGGCAACTGCGCATCGAGAACGTCGTGCTCATCGGCGTGTACTCGCACCGCGTCGAGGATGCCGAGAATTCGCTGCGCGAACTGGCGGCCCTCGCCGAGACCGCGGGCGCCGTCGTGCTCGACGGGCTGTTGCAGCGCCGACCGCACCCCGACCCGTCGACCTACCTCGGGCGCGGCAAGGTGCAGGAGCTCGCCGATGCCGTCGCCGCGCTCGGCGCCGACACGGTGATCGCCGACAGCGAGCTGGCGCCGAGTCAGCGGCGCGCGCTCGAAGACAAGGTCAAGGTCAAGGTCATCGATCGCACGGCGGTCATCCTCGACATCTTCAGCCAGCACGCGAAGAGTCGCGAAGGCAAAGCGCAAGTCGAGCTGGCGCAACTCGAGTATCTCCTTCCGCGACTGCGCGGGTGGGGTGAGTCGATGTCGCGGCAGGCCGGCGGTCAGGTGGGCTCCGGCGGTGCCGGCATGGGCAGCCGCGGCCCGGGTGAGACCAAAATCGAGCTCGACCGTCGCCGCATCCACGATCGGATGGCGAAGCTGCGCAAGCAGATCAAGGGGTTCGCGCCGGCGCGCGAGGCCAAGCGCGCGAACCGCGACCGCTTCGAGGTGCCGAGTGTGGCAATCGCGGGGTACACGAACGCCGGCAAGTCGAGCTTGCTCAACCGGCTCACGCAGGCCGGGGTGCTCGTGCAGAACCAGTTGTTCGCGACCCTCGATCCGACGGTGCGTCGCAGCAGCACACCCGACGGCCGCGAGTTCACCCTCGCCGACACCGTCGGATTCGTGCGCAGCCTGCCGACGCAACTCGTGGAGGCGTTCCGGTCGACGCTCGAGGAGGTCGGCGCGTCCGACGTCATCGTGCACGTCGTCGACGGCGCGCATCCCGATCCGGGCGCGCAGCTCGCGACCGTGCGCGACGTGATCGGCGAGGTCGGGGCGCGCGATCTGCCCGAGATCGTCGCCATCAACAAGGCCGACCTCCTGGATGACGACCGGCGGCTCATGCTGCGGGGGCTCGAGCCCGGCGCGGTGTTCGTGAGTGCTCGCACAGGGGAGGGCATCGACGACTTGCGGCAGCGCATCGCCGAGACGCTGCCGCAGTGGGACGTCGAACTCGACCTGCTCGTGCCGTACGACCGCGGCGATGTCGTCTCGCTCGCCCATCACAAGGCGCGAGTACTCGAGACCGACTTTCGGGAGGACGGCACCCGCATCCGCCTCGTCGCCACGGATCGCATCGCTCGCGTGATCCGCGCGGCCCTCGACGCGTGACCCGGCGGGCGTAAAGGAACGTCACACGATCGCTCACATCCTGGTTCGGCTACCGCGCCGAGGTACAGTGATCGAGTCGCAATTCTGCGACGGGAACGACCGCCGAGCCCGGCACCTGTTCCAGTGCTTTCGCGTTCACGCGTCACTGGAGGGCCGATGGCGAGAATCGACTACGACGACAGGTCGAGTCCCGAATCGACCGCTGCGACGGCTCCCACGGTGTCCTTCGAGCTCTACCCGCCGCGAGACGCGGCCAGCGAAGCCGCGCTGCTGCGCGACCTGCCGGCGCTCGTCGCCGCCGATCCGGAGTTCATCTCCGTGACATATGGCGCGAACGGCTCGTCGCGCGGGGTGTCGATCGGGATGCTGCGCCAGTTGCAGGACGCCGGGGTGCAGCCCATGGCGCACCTTACGTGTGTCGGCACCACCTACGCGGAGGCCGGTGCCCTGATCCGGGAGTTTCTCGACTCGGGCGTCACGAGCTTCCTCGCCTTGCGCGGGGACCCGCCTGCCGGGGTCGATCCGGCCGATATCGTGCTCGGCGATCTGGGGAGCGCGGCCGAACTCGTGCAACTCATCCACCGCATGCAGGCCGAGCGCGAGCCGTTCCGGCGGGAGCCGATCGCCGGATTCCCGGGGACGGCGCGGCTGACCCGGGGGAACGATGTGACGATCGCGGTCGCAGCGTTTCCCAACGGGCATCCCCGCTCCCGGTCGCGCCGGCAAGACATCGACACGTTGCTCGCGAAGGAAGCGGCGGGTGCCAATCTGGCGATCACGCAATTGTTCTTCGACCCCGACGACTACCTCGGGTTCGTCGACGAAGCACGCGCCGCAGGGGTCACGATGCGGATCCTCCCGGGTACTCTCGCGGTGCTGAGCGTCGCGCGACTGCGCCGGGTGCTGGAGATCTCCGAGGAACGCGAGCCCCGAGAGCTGCTCGCCGCGCTCGAAGGGGCCGACACCCCGGAACAGGCAGCTGCCATCGGCATCGAGCACGCCGCGAGGTTGTGCCGGGCGTTGCTCGATGGTGGCGCCCCGGGCCTTCACCTCTACACCTTCAACCGATCAGCAGCCCCCCTCGCCGTTCTTGGCGAGTTGGGCCTTTACCGAAACCAGGAGATCCACGCATGACCCGTCGCCCATTGACTCTCGTTCTTCCCGTTCTTCTTCTCGCTCTCGCGGGATGTTCCGCGCCCGCCGCGGAGTCGCCCGCGACCGAGACGTCGGCACCCGCCGAGTCGTGCGCCGAGGTGACGGTCGTCGTCGAGTTCGGTGTTCTCGACGAGGCGCCGGTTGAGGCGTGCATCACCGCCGGGCCGGCGCTCGACGTGCTCGCGGATGCCGGCGTCGCGACCGAGGGAACGGTCGACTACGGCGCTCAGGTGCTGTGTCGCGTCAACGGGCGACCCGCGGCCGACGAGACAGTCACGATCGACGGGGAGGAGCCGTTCACCGAACCGTGCACCTCGATGCCGGTCGCGACCGCCTACTGGGCGCTGTGGGTGAAGACCGCTCCCGACGCGGAATGGGAGTACGCGCAGGAGGGCGTCGCCACGCTCCAGCTCGAGGCGGGGCAATCGCTCGGCCTCGTCTACACCTCGGGCGACGAGTCGACGCCGCCCGCCGGGTGATGACGCGCCGCCGGTTCACGACGCTGCGCGCGGCGCTCGTGATCGCGGCGGGCTTCGTCGTGCTCCGGGTGCTCTATCGAATCGTCTTCGGTGGTGGCTCCGGCGGCGGCATCCTCATCGCGGACCTACCGCGGATCCCGCTCGCGGGGCCGTTCGAGCACATCGTGCTGTTCGGCCCCGTCACGACCGGTGGCATCGTGGCGGCGGTGCTGGGAGCGCTGCCGTTCGCCGTCCTCGTGCTCGCGCTCGGCCTGGTGACGGTCGTCGTCGATGTGCGGGCGCTGCTCACTCGTGGCGCGGTCCGCGGCCCGGTGCGCACGTTCTCGCGCGCTCTCGTCGTCGCGTGGGGCACGTTTCCGGCGCTCCTGGAGTCGGTGCGGCGGGTGCGTGTCGCCCGCGATCTCCGCGGCGAGCGGTCGCCGGCGTCGCTCGTCGTCCCCGTGCTCGAACAGACCGTCGAGCGTGCGATCGCTCTCGGCGCGTCGATGGAGGTGCGCGGTTTCGCCGCGACCCGTCAGGCGGAGCCGGACTGCGCGCGCCCCGTGCGGGTCGGCGCGGCGGCGCTCGGCTTTGACGACCGATGGGTGCTCTCCGGGGTCGATCTCGACCTCGCCCCAGGCACCCTGACCTGGATCACCGGGGCGACCGGAGCGGGCAAGTCGACGCTGTTGCACGCCCTCAGCGGGGTGTTCCAGCACGTCGCACAGGGCGACCAGCGCGGGTCGATCGAGGTCGGCGGCGTCGATCGGGCGACGACCCCTCCGCGCGAGACCGCGGGTTTTGTCGGGGTGGTCGCGCAAGCGGTCCGCTTGTCGTTCGTGGCGTCGACCGTCGCCGAGGAACTCGGCTTCGCGCTTGCGATGCGGCGGGTCGCGCCGGTGATCGTCGAGGCGCGCGTTGCCGAGGTCGCGGAACGTCTCGGCATCCGGCACCTGCTGGCTCGCGAGGTCGGGGCGCTCTCGGCGGGGGAGGCCTGTCTCGTCGCGATCGGGGCGGCGATCGTCGCCCATCCCGTGCTGCTGCTCGTCGACGAACCGCTCGCCGATCTCGACGCCTCGGCACGAGATCGCGTCGTGACGGCTCTCGACCGGCTCGCCCACGAAGCCGGGGTGTGCGTCGTCGTGGCCGAGCACGAGGATGACTTCGGCCGGGTGGCCGACGCCCGGTTCGACCTCGCCGACCGAGCGGTGGAGCGCGCCCCAGTTCTCGCGTCTCGTCGCGCACCCGACTTGTCGGAATCCCCGGCCCGGGTCCCGGTCGCGAGCGCGGGGGAGTCCAGCGCGGCGATCGCTGAGGTCCGCGGGGTCTCGGTGCGCCACGGCGCGAGGTGCGTCGTCGACGCCGTAAACCTGCGACTTCGCGCCGGACAAGTGGTGGCGCTCACCGGCCCGAACGGGGCGGGCAAGAGCAGCCTGTTGCACGCGATCGCCCGGCCCCCGGTCACTGGGGTCGTGACCGTGCGTGGCCGTGACGTGCGCGACACCCGCCGGGCCGCACGCCCCGGCCTCGTGGCCCTCGTGCCCGAATCCTTCGACGATCTGCTGTTCGCGACGACCGTCGCCGACGAATGCCGGCGGGCGGATCGACGCGCCCCGCGATCCGGGGGCCTCGGCACGGCCGTGAGATGGGCACACCTCCTCGGGATCGACGACCTGGATGCGGCGCGCGACCTCATGACGCGTCATCCCCGCGACCTGTCGGCCGGCGAGCGGCTCTGCCTCGTCATCGCCATCCAGCTCGCGACGCGGCCCGCGGTGCTTCTCGTGGACGAACCGACGCGCGGTCTCGACGCGGCCGCGCGCCGACTCGTCGGCGACGCGCTCGCCGCCGCCGCGGCCGACGGCACTGCGGTGATGTTCGCGACGCACGATCGGGAGTTCGCGGCTCGGTACGCGACGCGCACCCTCGCCATGGCGAACGCGCGGATCGCGGAGGAGATCCCCGCATGACGACCGTGAGCAGCGAAGCTATGCGCGGCGCAGGCCCGACGGGAGCAGCCCGCGAGCGGTGGTCCCGCGTGTCACTCGTGGTCGCGAGCCTCCTCGGGCTCGCCGGATTCTCCTGGCCCCTCGTCGCCACCGCCGTCCCGGATGACGCGCAAGCCGCGGTTCCCGTCGTCGCGCTCGCTCTCGTTCCCGTCGTCGTGATCGGCATCGTGCTGTCCCTCGACCGTCAGATGCACACCGCGACGACCGTCGCCCTGCTCGGGGTGCTCGCCGCGGTGGGCACGGCGATCCGAATCGGCGGAACCGGGGTCGGCGGGCTCGAGGCCGTCTTCATCGTGCTGATCCTCGCGGGACGCGCCTTCGGCGCCCGCTTCGGCTTCCTGCTGGGGATGCTGACGATCGTGCTGTCGTCGGTGCTGTGGGGCGGGATTGGCCCGTGGACGCCGTTTCAGGTGTTCGCGTGCGGCTGGGTCGCGGCGGGCGCGGGTCTGCTTCCCCGGATCGAGAGAGGATCCCCCCGCGTACGCGCACGTCTCGAAGTCGTTCTGCTCGCCGGATACGGGGTCGTGGCCTCCTACGCGTTCGGCCTCATCATGAACCTCTGGTTCTGGCCGTTCGGGGTCGGGATGGGCACCGACATCTCCTACCTCGCGGGCGCGCCGATCGAACGCAACCTCGCGTCGTTCGGGCTCTACTCGCTCGTCACGTCGACCCTCACGTGGGATACCGTGCGGGCCGTCACGACGGCGGCCGGCATCCTGCTCGTCGGCCCCGCCGCGCTCGCGGCGCTGCGCCGAGCGAAGGTCGGTCGTGCCGCCCGGCGCCGGGGCGAACCCTCGCCTCAGACGGAGAAATAGCGAGCCTCGGGGTGGTGGAAGACGAACGCATCGGTCGATTGCTCCGGGTGCAACTGCAGCTCTTCGGACAGCACGACGCCCATTCGCTCCGGGCGGAGCAACTCGACGACCTTGCGGCGATCCTCCATCTCGGGACACGCGGGGTACCCGAGTGAGAACCGCGCCCCGCGGTACTGGAGCTTGAACATCCCCTCGATGTCCTCCGGATCCTCGTCGCCGAAGCCGAGTTCGGCGCGCACCCGGGAGTGCCAGTACTCGGCGAGGGACTCGGTGAGCTGCATCGTGAGGCCGTTGAGTTCGAGGTAGTCGCGGTACTTGTTCTCGGCGAACATCTGCGCCGTGAAGGCGTCGACCGCGGAACCCGCCGTGACGAGCTGCAGCGCCACGACATCCGTCTGCCCGGAGTCCTTCGCGCGCACGTAGTCCGCGAGGCACAAGTGACGGTCGCGTCGCTGACGGGGGAAGGTGAACCGCAACCGCTCGGTGCCGAGGGGGCCGCCCGAGCCGCCGTCGGGGGCGAGCAGTCCGGCTTCGCCGAGCAGGCCGCCGGGATCGTCGCCGTGGTGCAGGACGACCATGTCGTTCCCGTCCGAATACACCGGGAAGTAGCCGTAGACGACGGATGCGTCGAGCATGCCTTCGGTGAGGATGCGATCGAGCCAGTAGCGCAACCGCGGTCGCCCCTCGGTCTCGACGAGTTCCTCGTAGCTCGCGCCGTCCTCGCCGCGACCGGGCTTGAGCCCCCACTGGCCCATGAAGGTCGCGCGCTCGTCGAGGAAGGCGGCGTACTCGCTCAAGCCGACGCCCTTGACGATCCGGGTGCCCCAGAACGGAGGCGTCGGAACCGGGTTATCGGCGACGACGTCCGATCGCGCGGGCATGTCGTCGGGTTCGGTCACCTCGAGCTGGGTGCGGGCGTGGATGCGCTTCTTGAGCGGCGGCAGGCCGACCGACCCGGGATCGGCGCCCCGGGCGATCGCGACGAGCGGCTCCATGAGGGCGAGTCCTTCGAAGGCGTCTCGGGCGTAGCGCACCGTGCCGTCGAACATTCCGGCGAGGTCGTCTTCGACATACGGTCGCGTGAGCGCCGCCCCGCCGAGCAGGATCGGCCAGCGTCCGGCGAGGCCGCGGGAGCTCAGCTCGAGCAGGTTCTCTTTCATCACGACCGTGGACTTCACGAGCAGCCCGCTCATGCCGATGACGTCGGCGTTGTGCTCCTCCGCCGCGCGGATGAACTCCGCGATCGGCTGCTTGATGCCGATGTTGATGACGTCGTAGCCGTTGTTGGTGAGGATGATGTCGACGAGGTTCTTGCCGATGTCGTGCACATCGCCGCGCACCGTGCCGATCACCATGGTGCCGCGACCGGCGGCATCCGACTTCTCCATGTGCGGCTCGAGCAAGGCGACGGCAGCCTTCATGACCTCTGCCGACTGCAGCACGAACGGCAACTGCATCTCGCCGCTGCCGAATCGCTCGCCGACCACTTGCATGCCCGCGAGGAGGTGCCGGTTGACGATCTCGAGGGCGCTCAGGCCCTCGTCCAACGCGAGCTGGAGATCGGCCTCGAGGCCTTTCGCGGCTCCGTCGATGATGCGGCGCTCGAGACGCTCGCCGAGCGGGAGGGCGGCGAGCTCCGCCGCGCGGGCATCCTTGAGCGCCGCCGAGTCGACGCCCGCGAACACGTCGAGCATCGCCGAGAGCGGGTCGTAGGTCACCGCTCCCGACTCGTCGTACTCCCGACGGTCCCAGACGAGGTCGAGCGCGACTTTGCGCTGTTCTTCGGGCACCGAGGCGAGCGGCACGATCTTCGCCGCGTTGATGATCGCCGAATCCAGGCCGGCCTCCACCGCTTCGTGCAGGAATACCGAGTTGAGCACCGAGCGCGCCGCCGGGTTGAGTCCGAACGAGACGTTCGAGACGCCGAGCGTCGTGTGGATCCCCGGGTACGCCGCCGTGATCTGCCGAATCGCCTCGATCGTCTCGATGGCGTCGCGCCGGGTCTCCTCCTGGCCGGTCGCGATCGGGAAGGTGAGCGCATCCACGATGATGTCGTCGACGCGCATGCCCCAATCGTCGACGAGCGTGTCGACGAGACGCCGCGCGATCCGTACTTTGTGCTCGGCGGTGCGCGCTTGCCCCTCTTCGTCGATCGTGAGCGCGATGACGGCCGCGCCGTGCTCCCTGACGAGCGGCATGATGCGGCCGAAGCGCGACTCGGGGCCGTCGCCGTCTTCGAAGTTGACGGAATTGACGACCGGACGACCGCCGATCAGTTCCATCCCGGCCTGCATGACGGCGGGTTCCGTCGAGTCGATGACGAGCGGGAGCGTCGACGCGCTCGCGAGTCGCGAGACGATCTCGCGCATGTCGGCGACTCCGTCGCGTCCGACGTAGTCGGCGCACACGTCGAGCAAGTGGGCGCCTTCGCGGATCTGGTTCCGCGCGATGTCGACGCAGTCCTCCCAGCGCTCGTCGAGCATCGCGGTGCGGAACTCGCGCGAGCCGTTCGCGTTGGTGCGCTCGCCGATCGCCAGGTACGAGGCATCCTGATGGAAGGAGACGTGCTGGTACAGGCTCGAAACGCCGGGATCCTCTTCGATGACCCGGTCGACCGTGGCGTGACCACCGAGGCGCTCGACGACGGCTCGGAGGTGCGCGGGCGTCGTCCCGCAGCATCCCCCCACCAGCCCCAGGCCGAACTCTTTCACGAACTGCTCGTGAGCGGTCGCCAGCTCTCCGGGCGTGAGCGGGTAGCTCGCCCCCGTCGCGGTCAGCACCGGGAGGCCGGCATTGGGCATGCACATCACCGGCACGTGCGCGAACTTCGACAGGTGCCGCAGGTGCTCGCTCATCTCCTCGGGGCCGGTGGCGCAATTGAGGCCGATCATGTCGATGCCGAGCGGTTCGAGGGCGGTGAGTGCCGCCGCGATCTCGCTGCCCATGAGCATCGTTCCGGTGGTCTCGACGGTGACCTCGACGAGAATCGGTACGCGGATGCCGGCTTGCAGCATCGCGAGTTTGCCCCCGTTGACGGCGGCTTTCGCCTGCAACAGGTCTTGTGACGTCTCGATGAGCAGAGCGTCGGCGCCGCCCCGGATGAGGCCGCGGGCCTGGTCGGCGAAGGTCGCCTTGAGGTGGGCGTAGGTCGTATGTCCGAGGCTGGGGAGCTTCGTGCCCGGTCCGATCGAGCCGAGCACCCAGCGCACGCGGCCGTCACGGGATTCGAAACCGTCGACGGCGCGCCGCGCGATCTCGGCTCCGGCTCGCGCGATCTCTTCGATTCTCTCCTCGATGCCGTAGTCGGAGAGATTCGACCAGTTGGCCCCGAAGGTATTGGTCTCGACCGCATCGATGCCCGTCTCGAGATAAGCGGCGTGGATGCCCTCGATGAGGTCGGGACGCGTGATGTTGAGGATCTCGTTGCAGCCTTCGAGCTGCTGGAAGTCGTCCATGCTCGGTGCGGCGTCCTGCAGCATCGTGCCCATCGCACCGTCGGCGATCACGACGCGCTCGCGCACGGCCGCGAGGAGGGTCGCGGAACGTTCCGGCAGCACCATTCCACCGATATCGAGAAGGTCGGTCACCATGTGTCGGGGTGCGCGGTGTCGGGGTGCGCGCCGCGCATCGTCGTGGGAGCCAAGGAAATCGTCACTTTCGCCAGAGGGAGTCGGGTGGCGACTCCTTGGGTGGGAATCGCAGTCGATGCTCCCTCCCGGGAGCGCGAGGCTTCGCGTGACGCTGCGGATGCTGCCCTCCAGAATCGCACACGACGACTCCGCGTGCCACCGGCTCGACACGGAACGTCATCCGTCGCGCTCCCGCCTGGCACCCGCCACGGCTCGCGGGACG
>CBFGZU010000062.1:0-11761 GCA_965653335.1 uncultured Pseudolysinimonas sp. | reverse complement strand
CGCCCGCGCGACGGAGCGCTCCGAGCAGCAGGTCGTGCCGGTCGCGGAAGTAGTGACCGAGAACCCCGGTCGACCATCCGCCGCGTTCGGCGACCGCGCGGAAGGTCGCGGCGTTGACGCCGCTCTCGGCGATGACGTCGAGGACGGAACCGGCAATCTCCCGGCGCCGCACCTGATGGTCGACGATCTTCGGCACGCGACTCCCTCCGTTTTTTGGGACAGGTGTCATTCTTAGCGATCGCTACCGCGGGCGTCAAGCCAGAGGCTTCGACATCGGCGTTTCTCGCGATATCGTGTGATTCACGGCTATTTCAGGCCTGTAGCTGGCAGACCCGAATTGAGCCCGCCGTCTTGACGACGCGGCCCGTCCTGCCACAGAATGCCGGAACTAAGACAGCAGTCTTGAAAAATGACCGAGCCGCGGACAAACCTGGAGGTTGGCATGACGGAACAACGTGCACCCGGACGCGGTGCCGCTGACGTCGGCGCCGCCGTGCGCACCGAGCCGGCATCCCTGTCCGCCTCGGGAGTCGAGCATGTGTTCGCGAACGGATTCCGGGCGCTCGAGCCGACCGACCTCGAGATCGAGGCCGGAACGTTCTGCACCCTCCTGGGTCCCAGCGGTTCCGGCAAGACGACGCTCCTGCGGATCTTCGCGGGGTTGATCCAGCCGACGGGCGGCACCGTGCGGATCGGCGGCACCGATGTCACGAGGCTCCCGGTGCAAAGTCGCGACATCGGGTTCGTGTTCCAGCACTACGCCCTGTTCCCGCACATGACGGTCAGCCAGAACATCGCGTTCCCCCTCCGGATCCGCGGCCTCGACCCCGCGGCGCGAACCGCGCGAGTCGCCGAGATGCTCGAGCTCACCGATCTCACCCCGTTCGCCTCACGCAAGCCCCACGAGCTCTCGGGCGGCCAGCAGCAGCGCGTCGCGATCGCACGAGCCCTCTCCTATGGGCCCCGGGTTCTGCTGCTCGACGAGCCGCTCGGCGCGCTCGACCGCAAGCTGCGCCAGCAGCTCGGGGCGGATCTGCGTCGAATTCAGCACGAGACGGGCACGACAGCGGTCTACGTGACGCACGATCAGGAGGAGGCCTTCCTGCTCTCCGACAGCGTCGTCGTCATGAACCACGGCCAGATCCGTCAGAAGGGCGTTCCGGATGCCGTCTACGATCGCCCGCGCGACCTCTTCGTGGCGAGCTTCCTCGGCGACACCAACGTCGTCCACGGGATTGCGAGCGACGGCCCCGGCGGCACCACTCAGCTCGAGGTCGACGACCTCGCGGTCGCCTGCACGGCAGGAGACGACATCCCCGCCGGATCGGCAGCGGCCTTCAGCATCCGCCCGGAAGACATCACCCTCCTGCCCGCCTCCGACGCCGCACGAGACGCCTTCAGCTTCGGCGAAGGCGTCGTCGCCGACCGCATCTTCATGGGCAGCCGGCATCGCGTGACGGTCACCCAGGACGCGCGCACGTTCTCCGTCGAAGTCGCTCCGGGCGGCTACGCGCCCCCGGCGGGGACCCCGGTCAAGGTCACCTGGCCGAGCGGGACTCCCGTGCTCATCAGCATCCCCGAGGCGAGCCGACGGAGCCTCGTTCACGAGTGAGCGCGGCGAACGCCATCTCGGCAAGCTCCTCGCGCATCTCCGCGACGGGCTCGTCGCCGGCCGTCCGCGGCGTCGAGTTCAGGATTCCGAACACCGCGTGCATGCGCACCTCCAGGGTCGTCGCGGAGATGTCGGGGCGGATACGGGTCACGATCTCCTTCCACCCGTCCACGTAGCGGCGCTGGAGGGACCGCACGCGGCGATTCGCCTCGTCGGGGAGGGTGGCGAGTTCTCGGTCCTGGATGCGGATGATGTCGCGTTCGGCGAGCGCGAAATCCAGGTGGAACGCGATGAGGTCGCGCAGGGTCTGAGCGCTCTCGCCGCCGGCCGCGACGGTGCTCTCGTAGCCCTGGACGAGTCGCTCGCTCGCGCCGACGAGAAGTTCGATGAGCATCGCCTCTTTGCTCGCGAAATGCTTGTAGAGCGCCGGCCCGCTGACGCCGACCGCGGCCCCGAGGTCGTCGATCGACACCGCGCGATAGCCGCGAGCGGCGAAGAGATGGCCGGCCGCGTCGAGATACCGCGCGCGTCGGTGCGCCTTCTCTGCCGCGCGCCAGGTCTCGGCCACGCCCCCATGGTACGCAGCTCTCGACATTTCGGTTAGTCGCGACTAACCTGAGATCCAGTTAGCGAGCGCTCACCGAAAGGGAGGCGTCGATGGAGACTCTCACAACCGACGCGCGACCGACGAGCGCGGAGTTCCACGCCAACGAGACCGCACAGCGGGCGGCCGCCGCCGAGCTGCGCGCGCGGTTGGCCGACGTCGCACTCGGCGGTTCCGTCGCGGCACGCGAACGCCACGTGGGACGCGGCAAGCTGCTCCCCCGCGAACGCATCGGTGAGCTCATCGACCGCGGCACCCCATTTCTCGAGATCGGCGCTCTCGCCGCCCACGGGATGTACGACGGCGAAGCGCCGGCAGCGGGGGTCGTGGCCGGGATCGGCAGCATCCACGGGCGACCGGTGATGATCGTCGCCAACGACGCGACCGTCAAGGGCGGCACCTACTTTCCGATGACCGTCAAGAAGCACCTGCGCGCCCAGGAGATCGCCGCCGAGAACGAACTACCGTGCATCTACCTCGTCGACTCGGGCGGCGCGTTCCTCCCCCGGCAAGACGAGGTCTTCCCCGATCGGGAGCACTTCGGGCGCATCTTCTACAACCAGGCCCGCATGTCATCCCGAGGCATCGCCCAGATCTCCGCCGTGCTCGGATCGAGCACGGCGGGTGGTGCCTACGTTCCCGCGATGAGCGACGAGACCGTCATCGTGCGCAACCAGGGCACGATCTTCCTCGGCGGGCCGCCGCTCGTGAAAGCCGCGACGGGAGAGGTGGTGAGCGCCGAAGACCTCGGCGGTGGCGTCATCCACACCAAGCACTCCGGGGTCGCCGACCATCTCGCCGACGACGACCGGCACGCGCTGCAGATCGTGCGCGACATCGTCGCCCAGCTGCCGCCGCCCCGCGACCGCGCCTGGCCGGTGGCCGACGCCCTCGAACCCGCGGTCGACCCCGGGCAGCTCTACGGCGTCGTTCCCACCGAGCTCCAGGTGCCCTACGACGTGCGCGAAGTCATCGCGCGAATCGTCGACGCGAGCGAATTCCACGAGTTCAAGAAGGACTACGGGTCGACGCTCGTGACCGGCTTCGCCCGCATCCACGGGCATCCCGTGGGGATCATCGCCAACAACGGCGTGCTGTTCGCCGAGTCGGCGCTCAAAGGCGCCCACTTCATCCAGGTGTGCGATCAGCGAAAGACCCCGCTGCTCTTCCTGCAGAACATCACCGGATTCATGGTCGGTCGGGAATATGAGACCGGCGGCATCGCGAAGCACGGGGCGAAGATGGTGAACGCCGTCGCGTGCGCTCGCGTGCCGAAGCTGACGGTCATCATCGGCGGCTCCTTCGGGGCGGGCAACTATTCGATGAGCGGCCGGGCATACTCGCCCCGCTTTCTGTGGATGTGGCCCGCCGCTCGCATCTCCGTCATGGGCGGCCCGCAAGCAGCCGCCGTGCTCGGGACCGTGCGTCGTGAGCAGATCGAAGCCGAGGGAGGCGAGTGGACGGTCGCCGACGAGGCCGAATTCACCGCCCCGCTGCTGGCCCAGTACGAAGAACAGGGCAGCCCCTATTACTCGACCGCCCGGCTGTGGGACGACGGCATCATCGACCCCGCCGACACGCGCACCGTCGTCGGGTTGGCTCTCGACGTGTGTTCGCGGGCCCCGATGGATGACATCTCCTACGGCGTCTTCCGGATGTGACGACGATGTTCCACACCGTGCTGATCGCCAATCGCGGCGAAATCGCCTGCCGCGTCATCGGCACCCTGCGCAAGCTCGGCATCCGGTCGGTCGCCGTCTACAGCGACGCGGATGCCGACGCCCGCCACGTGACCCTGGCCGATCTGGCCGTGCGGCTCGGCGCCGCGAACGCCGCGATGAGCTACCTCGACATCGCGACGATCATCGAGGCGGCGCGCGCGACGGGGGCGCAAGCCATCCACCCCGGGTACGGCTTCCTCGCCGAGAACGCGGCCTTCGCCGACGCGTGCGCCGAGGCGGAGATCGTCTTCATCGGTCCGGGCACCGAAGCCCTTTCCATCATGGGCGACAAGATCAGGGCGAAGACCCAGGTGCAGTCGCGCGGAGTGCCGGTGGTTCCCGGAATCGCCGAACCCGGCCTGACCGACGAGCAACTCGCCGCGGCCGCTCCCGAGATCGGCTTCCCTGTGCTCATCAAACCCTCGGCGGGCGGTGGCGGCACAGGCATGCATCTCGTGCGGGAGCCGAGCGAACTCGCATTCGCGCTCGCGACCGCGCGTCGCGAGGCGACGGCATCGTTCGGCGACGACACGCTCTTGCTCGAACGCTTCGTGCCGAACCCGCGGCACATCGAGGTGCAGATTCTCGCCGATCAGCACGGGACCACCGTGCATCTCGGCGAGCGCGAATGCTCGCTGCAGCGCCGCCATCAGAAGGTCATCGAAGAGGCGCCGTCGGTGCTGCTCGACGACGCGACGCGAGCGCGCATCGGCCAGGCCGCCGTCGACACCGCGACGAGCGTCGCCTACCGGGGTGCCGGAACGGTCGAGTTCATCGTGTCGGCCGACGCCCCCGGCGAGTTCTTCTTCATGGAGATGAACACGCGGCTGCAGGTCGAGCATCCCGTGACGGAACTGGTCACAGGAAGGGACATCGTCGAGTGGCAACTGCGGATCGCCGCCGGTGAGGCGCTCGACTTCGGTCAGGACGACATCCGCCTCACCGGGCACGCCGTCGAGGCAAGGATCTACGCCGAAGACCCCCGCAACGGGTTCCTGCCGTCCAGCGGGCGGGTCGCCGCCCTCGTGCAACCCGCGGGCGAGGGCATCCGGGTCGACAGCGCCCTGATCGACGGGCTCGTCGTGTCGCCGGACTACGACCCGCTGCTCGCGAAGGTCATCGCCTGGGGGGCGGATCGCGCGACCGCGATGCGGCGACTGCACGCCGCGCTCAGCGACACCGTGACGCTCGGCGTCACCAACAACGTCGAGTTCCTCAAGCTTCTCCTCGCCGACCCCGACGTCGTCGCCGGTCGCCTCGACACCGGACTGATCGACCGGCGAATCGACGATCTCGCATTCCGGCCCGCCGATCACGAGATCCTCGTGAGCGCCGCCCTGATCCTGCACGCCCTCGCCGTCGACGCCGAGACGCCGCTGTGGGGATCCCGCACGGGATGGCGCCTCGGTGGAGCCCGCCCGACGCGGTACCTTCTGCGCGCGGAGGGCGCGACGATCCCCGTCGAGGTCGCAGGGCGGCCGCTCGATGCCGTCGTCACGATCGGCGGATCGTCGCGGCGCGCCGGCGCTCGCCTCACCTCGGAGGGAGCGCGCGTCGTGCTCGACGGGGTGTCGCGCTCGTTCGTGTTCTCCCGGCACGGCGACCGGCTGTTCCTCGCCCACGAAGGAGCGAGTTGGACGATCGACGAGGTCGGATTCGAGCGTGCGGCCGGCGCGACCGGCTCCACCGACCCGGAACTCCGATCGCCCATGCCCGGTGTCGTCGCGGCGGTCCACGTGAACGACGGCGCGATCGTCGAAGCCGGCGCAGCGGTCGTCAGCATCGAGGCGATGAAGATGGAACACGTGCTTCGCGCGACGGCGCGTGGCACGGTTGCCCTACGCGTCGTCGTCGGCGCGCACGTCGCCGGCGATGAGATCGTCGCGACCATCGCCGGGAACGACCAGGATTCGACGCCAGATGAGAAGGCGACGCGCGAGAAGGCGCCCGACGAGAAGGAGACGGTTCGATGACCGAGAAGCGCATCGTGCAACGGGGACTGTACTTCGAAGAGCTCGACGATGAGGCCGTCTACGTGCACAGCCCGGGACGCACGGTGACCGAGACCGACAACGTGCTCTTCACGACGCTCACGATGAACACCCAGTCGCTCCACCTCGACGCCGAGTGGTCGCGAAGCACCGAATTCGGCGAGCGCCTCATCAACAGCATGTTCACTCTCTCGACTCTCGTCGGAGCGTCGGTCGCGCAACTGACCCAGGGCACGATCGTCGCGAACCTCGGCCTGACGGATGTGACCTTTCCGCACCCGATGCGGGCGGGCGACACGATGACGGCCGAGACGCGGATCCGGTCGAAGCGCCTCTCGAAGAGCCGGCCCGGTCAGGGGATCGTCGAATTCGAGCACACGGCGCGCAACCAGAGCGGCGATGTCGTCGCGCGCGCGATCCGGATCGCGCTCATGCGGTGCCTGCCGATCGGCGCGGACGACTGAGCGCTGCCTGCGGAGTGGCGATCCGCAACGTGCGACAACGGCTCGTTGCCGTCAACGGCAAGCGTTGACAGCGCTGGGTGGAGATGGGGGGAATTGAACCCCCGTCCATCGCTGAGGACCTGCGCCTTCTCCGGGCGCAGCTCGTGAGAGCGTTCTGCTCGGCTCCGACCTTTGCCACGAGCATCTAGGTCGACGAGCCCAGCCTCAGAAAGAGTCCCGCGAACCCCTGAGACTCAGGTTCGCAGCAAGTCCTCTTGATGACGCCAGGATCCGGGGCGAGGACATACCCGGACTGACGGACTCGATCTACGCCTTAGGCGGCGAGAGCGAAGTCGGTGCGCTTAGCATCGGCACCTGTTTTTTGAGGAGATCGTTTACGAGATAACCCCTCATCCTCGGCCCGCTTCTCGCAGCTTCACAGACGATGTCGAAACCGATCATCCCCATGGAGTCCCCTGCACCGATCGTCACCCGAAGGGCGAGTGTGAGCAGAGGGGCCGTTGTCGCACGCTGTGGAGTTGTG
Source organism: uncultured Pseudolysinimonas sp. (assembly GCA_965653335.1). Classification (GTDB taxonomy): domain Bacteria; phylum Actinomycetota; class Actinomycetes; order Actinomycetales; family Microbacteriaceae; genus Pseudolysinimonas_A. Next base: position 4,846 of record CBFGZU010000062.1, on the reverse strand, counting down.
GTGGTGGAGCACACCTGCCCGAGGGCAGCTGTCCATTGTACGACGGATGACACAATGTCGCCATGAACGAGACGATCGTCACCGTGCAGGGCACCGCGGCGGAGTGGTTCGACGCCGAACGCGCGACCGTGCACGTCAGCGTGCAGCACGACGGACCGAAGCGCGAGCCGGTGTTCGAGTCGACGACGAGCGTCGGCGCGCAGGTCACAGCGGCGCTCGCCGAACTCGAGGGCTCGGCGGTCACCCGCTGGTCGAGCGACCGCGTGAGCGTGTGGTCGAACCGGCCCTGGAACTCCGACGGCGCGCAACTTCCGCCGATCTACTCCGCGGCGCTGTCGGCATCCGCTCGCTTTCAGGACTTCGACGCGCTGAGCGATTTCGTCGAGCGGTTCGCGATCGTCGCCGGCGTCACGATCGCGTCGATCACGTGGGACCTCACCGAGGAGCGCCGCCTCGCGGTGACGAGCGACATCCAGACGCGTGCCGTGCACGATGCGACCGTCAAGGCGACGACGTTCGCGCGCGCCGCCGGCTTGTCGACCGTCACGCCGCTCGCGATCGCCGACCCGGGGATGCTCGGCGACGGGTCGTCCGGCACTGCCCCCCTGGGCCGCGGTGCCGGAAAGATGATGATGGCGATGGATGCCGGCGGCCCCTCGTTGACGCTCACCCCCGACCGCATCGAGGTGGCGGCGAGCGTCGACGCGCGGTTCCTCGCGCGCTGAGCTACTCGCCGCGAGTCGCTCTATTCGCCGCGATTCTGGCGGGTCGACATCGCGCGGGCAGCTTCGCGCTTGTCCTGACGTTCGCGCAGGGCGTGGCGCTTGTCGTACTCGCGCTTGCCCTTCGCGACCGCGATCTCGACCTTCGCCCGGCCGTCGAGGAAATAGATCGACAAGGGGATGAGGGTGTAGCCGCCCTCCTTCGTCTTGTGCGAGATCTTGATGATCTGCGCCTTGTGCAGCAGCAGCTTGCGCTTGCGACGCGGAGGGTGGTTCGTCCAAGTGCCTTCCGTGTACTCCGGAATGTGCACGGCATCCAGCCACGCCTCGTTGCCGTCGATGAAGGCGTAGCCGTCGACGAGCGACGCCCGCCCAGCACGCAACGACTTCACCTCGGTGCCGGTGAGCACGAGTCCCGCCTCATAGGTGTCTTCGATCGTGTAGTCGTGGCGCGCTTTGCGGTTCGTCGCGACGACCTTCTGACCCTGTTCCTTGGGCATCCTGCTCACCTCCTTCGCGGTTTCGTGACTGAGCAGCCGCCCAGTCTAACCGGCAGGGCGCGGGCTCAGGCCTTGAGGTAGCGGCGGATGGCGACGGATGCCGAGAGAGCGGCGAGCAACGCGCCGATCCCCAACAGCATGGGGGCGACGATGAGCGCGTCGCTCGTGCCGACGAAGCCGATGGTGGGGATCTCCTTGACGAGGTACCCACCGACGAAGAACTGGGTGAGGGCGACGAGCGCGACACCGGCGAGCGCGGAGCCGACGAGGGCGGCGAAGACCCCTTCGAGAATGAACGGAGTCTCGATGAAGCGATTCGACGCGCCGACGAGGCGCATGATCGAGATCTCCCGCCGTCGCGAGAATGCCGAGAGCCGGATCGTCGTCGCGACGAGCAGAGCCGCGGCGACGAGCATGAGCGCGGCGATGCCGACGGCACTGAGGCTGAGGGTGTTGATCATCGTGAAGATCGGGTCGAGGAACGCGCGGGCGTCTTGCACCTCGAACACGCCCGGCATCCCGCCGATCTGGTCGATCACGATCTCCGCCTGGTTGGGGTCCACGAGTTTGACCCGGAACGCCTCGGGAAGAATCTCCGGGCTCGCGAGTTCGGCGATCGCGGTGCCCTCGTACTGCTCGAGCACGTTCTGGTACGCCTGCTCGCGGTCTTCGAACTCGACGCGCTCGATGTAGGGCCCGAGGGTCGCGCCGTTCAGCTCCTTCTCGACCGCGTCGATCTGGCTCTGGGTCGCAGCTTGCTCCTCGCACGGCCCCCCGTCGAAGGCGGTGCACAGGTAGACGGCGACTTGCGACCGCTCGTACCAGTAGCCCTTCATCTGCGAGATCTGGAACTGCAGCAGAATCGCGGTGCCGACGAACGTGAGCGAGATGAACGTGACGAGCACCACCGACACCACCATCGAGAGGTTGCGCCGCAACCCCTGGCCCACCTCACCGAACACGAGGGCGAGCCTCATCGCCCCTCCCCCGACGGTGCGGTCGGCCATTGGAAGCCGGGAGGAGGCCCACTGCCGGCCTCGGGGATGACGCCCGTGGATGTCGTCGGGATCGCCGCAACCGTCACGGGAACGGATTCCGGCTCGGTCTCGGGCTGTTCCTTCTCGGCCTGCTCGTCTTCGGCGGCATCGGCGAGTAGAGGCGGTGCCGCGCGCGGCGCGGGCGCCTCGGTCACCGGCTGCGGCACCGGGGTGGCGAGGTCGTCGAAGGACGGCTCTGGCCGCGAGGGCTTCTGCACCGGCACCGACGTCGTCTGGTAGCCGCCCTGGCGTTCGTCGCGCACGATCTGGCCGCCGACGAGTTCGATCACGCGGCGCTTCATCTGGTCGACGATTCCGGCATCGTGCGTCGCCATGAGCACGGTCGTGCCGTTGGCGTTGATCGTCGCCAGGAGGGTCATGATTCCCGCGCTCGTCGCGGGGTCGAGGTTTCCCGTCGGCTCGTCGGCGAGCAGGATGGCGGGCTTGTTGACGACGGCGCGGGCGATCGCGACACGCTGCTGCTCACCGCCGGAGAGCTCGTGCGGGAACCGGTTCTGCTTGCCGCCGAGCCCCACCATCTTGAGCACGTCGGGCACCGCCTCCTGGATGAAACCCTTGCTCTTGCCGATCACCTGCAGGGTGAAAGCGACGTTGTCGAAGACGGTCTTGTTCGGCAGCAACCGGAAGTCCTGGAACACGACGCCGAGGCTGCGCCGGAAGTAGGGCACTTTGCTGTTCGAGATCGCCCCGAGGTCTTGCCCGAGCACGAAGATCTTGCCCTTCGTCGGTCGGTCTTCCTTGAGCACGAGCCGCAGGAAGGACGACTTGCCCGAGCCCGACGCGCCGACGAGGAAGACGAATTCCCCCTTGAGCACTTCGAGGGTCACGCCGTTGAGCGCGGGGCGCGAGGTGCCGGGGTAGGTCTTGGTGACGCCGTCGAACAGGATCATGACCGGTCCAGGCTAAGTCGGCATCTCCGTGATAGCGGGTGCGACACTCCCCCGTGCGGGGACCGTCAGGCACGGGTGCGTGCCAGAGCGACCGCCATGTGCCGGTGCCCGACGGTCTCGAAGCCGACGATCGTCACCACCGGGGCGAGCATGACGACGACGAGGCTCCAGCCGAGCGAGACGCCGTTCGCAGCGAGGAGCATCGCGATGACCAGCACGGCGATCGTGCCGAGGAAGAGCCCGATGTGGAACGGATCGACGCCGCGCACCAGGTAGCTGTAGAGCACGAAGTAGGCGAGCGTCGCCACCGCGACGGGAATCGCCGTCGCGAGCACCGCACCGATGACGCCGATCGCCGCCTCCCCTTCGACGACGTAGGCGGCGACATGCACTCCGGCCCCGATCGCGGCGATCGAGGCGAGCAGGGGGATGTGCCCGTACCCCCACCCCCACGAGCGGTGGCGATGCCGCTCCAGCACGTCGGCCGACGGGATGATGAAGTAGCTCCACCACAGGCCGAACGTCAGTCCGATTCCGGCGACGGTGACGAGCACGGCCTCGGCGCTCCAACCGACGTGGTCGACGAGCGCCGCGACCGCCGCGATGGTGCCCAGAATCCCTTCCCCGAGCGTGATGATGACGAGCAGTCCGTAGCGCTCGGCGATGTGGTGCGGATGCCAGGGCGTTCCGCCGTCGCGCCGTTCCGCCAAGATCGGCCCGATCAGTTCGATCCCGATGAGCAGCAGGGCGAGTGGCAGGAACGCCGCGGCCCTCAGATCGAAGAACAGGGCACCCGTCCAGCCGACCTGGCTGACCGAGATGGTGACCACATAGCCGAGCGCGACGCGGGCGTGCCCGGGGTCTTGCACGGCGACCCGGATCCACTGCGCGAGCATCGCGACCCGCATGACGATGTAGCCGGCGACCACCACGGTGTTGTCGACCGGCTCACCCTGGTCGATCGACTCGAACACGCGGGGGATGCCGAGGGCGAGCACCAGCACGCCGACCATCTGCACCATCGTCGTGACCCGGTAGAACCAGTCGTCGGTGTCGAATGCGGAGGCGAACCAGGAGAAGTTGATCCAGGCCCAGCAGACGGCGAACATGACGAACGCGAAGGCCGCGATGGCGGACCCGACATGGCCCTCGGCGATGAGATGCGCGGTCTCGCTACCCGCCTGGGCGAACGCGACGACGAGGGTGAGGTCGAAGAACAGCTCGAGCGGGGTGGCCCCACGGTGGGTTTCCCCCGGATCCCGTCCCACCATGCGGCGGAGGCCATGTTGCCTCCCGCTGCCGACGGTCTCGTTGACGGGAGGAGCGCTCTCGGTCACCCGACCAGGCTAGGTGCTCTTCTCCGGTCAGTCGTCGACGCGCGACTTGCGCCAGCGGATACCGGCCGCGATGAAGCCGTCGATGTCGCCGTCGAACACCACGGCGGGGTTGCCCACCTCGTGTCCGGTGCGCAGGTCTTTCACGAGCTGCTGGCCGTAGAGAAAGTAGGAGCGCATCTGGTCGCCCCACGACGCGGTGATGGTGCCGGCGAGTTCCTTCTTCTTCGCCGCCTCCTCTTCGCGCTGCAGCAGCATCAGCCGGGTCTGCAGCACGCGCATCGCGACGGCGCGGTTCTGGATCTGCGACTTCTCGTTCTGCATCGACACGACGATGCCGGT
>CBFGZU010000061.1:0-11876 GCA_965653335.1 uncultured Pseudolysinimonas sp. | reverse complement strand
GCAGCTCACCGAGCTGATCGCCGCCGACGCCGACCTGGATGCCGCCGCCGCGGGCAGCTCGGAGTGGTCGGCCGACAACTATCGGATCGCGCTCTTCGGCGACCCCGCGAGCGACTACGTTCTGCAGTTCTCGACCGCCGATGTCGTGTTGAGCGCCATCCGACAGGGTGACGAGGTCGACGTACGGCCCGATCTGGTGGCGTAGTCAGCCTCCGAGGTCCGCTCGCCGGGCCTTCGCGACGTCGAGCGCTGCGCGCGCCGAGCCCAGGGCGCGGTCGGCATCCTCCCGCCGACGCTCGAGGGTGCCGGCGTCACGTTCCGCGGCGGCGAGAGCCTTGCGGGCCGCGCGCACGCGACTCTCGAGCCGGCTCAGCTCCCGGGCTGCCGTGGTCGCCTCCTGTTCCGCCCGCGCGACGACGGCATCCGCTCGGTCGCGTGCCCGCCGCAGTTCGGCATCCCCGTCGTCGATCGCTCGGGGTCGGGGGCGCTCGGGTTCGCGCTTCCGGGCGGCCCGCGAACCCGCCTCGGGCAGCGCCACCGCCTCGGCGAGGTCGACAGGCTCGAATCCGATGGCTTGCAGCCCGCGCAGCAGGCGGCCGCTGCGGATCGCGTTGGCCGCTTCGGCGTCGGCGAGACCGGCGTCGAGCGTCGCCGCGACGGCATCCACCACTCCGGCAGGCACCTGCTGCCCCGCATCGCGAGCCAGCTGAGCGCCGTCTCGCGCGAGCGCCGTCACGAGATCGCGTCGCTGGGCGGTGAGCCGGGTGATCGCCTCGCGGTCGAACGACTCCTGAGCGGTTCGCACGGCATCGCCGAGCGCGAGGAACTGCTCGAGATCGTCGCGTCGCGCTCGCACGATCAGATTGACCACCCCGGCCGCCGGTGCGGGTTTGCGCAGACTCTTGACTTGCGCCGCGAGCGCCGCGTCACCGGCGAGATCTCGCACCCGGGCGTCGCGTTCCGCGACGAAACCGGCGGGCGGCACGCCGTAGAGCTCGTCCGCGATGCCGGCCAGCCGATCCGCCATGCTCCCAGTCAAGCATCCCGGCGGCCTAACCTGGGGCGGTGACTTCCGGTCGGGTGATCGTCGTCGGCAGCGTCAACCTCGACCTGCTCTACCGGGTTGCCCATCTTCCCCGACCCGGCGAGACCGTGCTCGGAACCGGCCTCACGCGCCTGTCGGGCGGCAAGGGCGGCAACCAGGCGCACGCCGCCGCGAAGGTCGCCCCCGTCGGGGTGACCGTCGCGATGGTGGCGTGCGTCGGGGACGACGACGCCGCGGCGCTGCTGCGCGACGACCTCGCGGCCGCCGGGGTCGACGTGACGGACGTCCGCACGGTGCCTGGTCCGTCGGGAACCGCCCTCATCGCCGTCGACGGCGCCGGCGAGAACACGATCGTCGTCATCCCGGGGGCGAACGCCGCGTGGCCCGTGTCGACCATCGCCGCGATCGAGATGCGCGCGCACGATGTCGTCGTCGTGCAGCTCGAGGTACCGCTCCCGGTCGTGCAGTCGGTGGTCGCCCGCGCCCGCGAGGCCGGGGCGCGGATCGTGCTCAACGCGGCACCGCTCGATCGTCGCGTCACGGGAGTGCTCGATGCGGTCGACGTCCTCGTCGTCAACGAGGTCGAAGCCCGGGAACTGTTCGGATTCGACGCGGGCCCCGGTGCGGACGACGTGGCCGGCATCGCGAGCCGCCTCCGTACCGACATCGTCGTCACCCTCGGTGCTCAGGGTGTGTTGTTCGTTCCCGCGGGAGGCGCGGCGACGAGCCTGCCGGCGTTCGAGGTCGATGCGATCGACACGGTCGGAGCCGGGGATGCCTTCGTGGGCGGTTTCGCGGCGGCTCTCGCCGCGGGGGCCGCCCTCGCGACGGCCGTGCGGTGGGGGTCCGCGGCCGGTGCCCTCACCGCTACCGTGCCCGGAGCGCGGCATCCCGGACTCACCCGAGAGAGCGTCATCGCCCTCGCGGGACCGGTCGGGTAGACACCACGGTCTGTCAGTCCCCGGCTCGGGGGACGGATTAATGAGCTCACAGAATTACGTGCGACACTCTCCTCTAGCCGTTCTCGCGATCTGATGCGCGGGTCGGCGAGGTGCCCGCCGCCGCATTCCCTGATCCGCCGCGGCGGGCACCGCTTTCTCTCGTCGGGTACCGGGGCGACCGCGCGATTCCTACCAGCCGGGAACGATCTCAGCCAGGACGACCGGCAGGCCGAACAGGCCGAGGGAGCCGACCACGCCGAGGATGATCGCCACGATCGCCGGCGCGTTGCCGCCCGCGCGGACGAGGCTGATGATGCCGAGCACGGCGGCGACGAGCGAGACCGGGGAGAGCAGGGCGACTGTTCCGAGGAAGACGATCATGCCGCCGAGAAACCCGGCGTAGACGGCGTCGTCGAACCGCGACGACTCGACCGCACCGACGACGGCGACGACGATCCAGGCCGCGAGCGGCGCGACGGCGGCGAACCCGGCCAGCACGAGCGCGACGATGCCGACGCGAGAACGGCGTCGGGGCGTCACGTCGGTCATGTGCCAAGACAGTAGCGCGCATCCGGAGACTTCGGCGTGCTTCCCGGTAGCGTCGAGGGGTGGCCTCAACGCACATCGAGACCCTCGTCATCCTCGGTGCCGGGGGAGACCTCACATCGCGCCTGCTGCTGCCGGGGCTCGCGTCGCTCCTGGCGTCGGCACGCGGCCACGACATCCGGCTGATCGGGGTGGATCAGGACCCGTTGAGCGACGCGGCCTGGAAGCGCCGCGTCTCGCGGGCGTTCTCGGGTGTCGACTCCCGGGTCGCCGAACGGGTGAGGTCATCGTCGGAGTACCTTCAGGCCGACGTCACCGACGCCGCATCGCTCGGTCGCGTGCTCGCGGCGGCGAAAGGTCGCGTCGCGCTCTACTTCGCCCTTCCCCCCGCCGTGACCGTGCTCGCCTGCCGCGCCCTCGCGACGATCCCGATCCCCAACGGCACCGTGCTCGCCGTCGAGAAGCCGTTCGGCACCGATCTGGCGTCGGCGCGCGCCCTCAACCGTTTGCTGCAGCAGCTCGTGCCCGAAGAGCAGGTGTTCCGGGTCGACCACTTCCTCGGCAAGTCGACGGTCATCAACCTCCTCGGCCTACGGTTCGCGAACCGCATCTTCGAACCGCTGCTGTCGGCGCAGAATGTGGCGCACGTCGAGGTCAACATCGAAGAGAGCCTGGGCCTGGAAGGGCGAGCCGGGTACTACGACCGCGCCGGCGCGCTCGTCGACATGATCCAGAGCCACCTGCTGCTCGTGCTCGCGCTCGCCACGATGGAACCGCCGGCGACCGTCGGCTCCGAAGATCTGCGCGGATCGATGGCGCAACTGCTGCGGGCCACCCGCGCCTGGTCGAAGAACGGCACGGAGAGCCGGCGCGCCCGCTACACGGGCGGGAAGATCGGTCGCCGCAAACTCGCGGCCTACGCGAGCGAGGAAGGTGTCGACGCCGCGCGCGGAACCGAGACCCTCGCCGAGATGACCGTGGCGATCGACAATTGGCGCTGGGCCGGGGTGCCCTTCGTGCTGCGGTCGGGCAAGGCGATCGGCGAGCCGCGGCAGGAGGTCGTGTTCACCTTCCGCGACGTGCCCCACCTCCCGACCGGATTCCACGGCCCGAGCCGTCAGGCGCGGTTGCGCATCGGCATCCAGCCCGCCACGATGTCCCTCGATCTCGTGACGAACGGCCGCGACGACCCCTTCGACCTGGAGTGGGACACGCTGAGCGCCGAGTTCGGGGCGAGCGAACTGAGCGCTTACGGTGAGGTGCTCGCCGAACTGCTCGACGGCGACCCGACCCTCTCGGTGCGGGGCGACATCGCCGAGGAGTGCTGGCGCATCGTGGCGCCCGTTCTCACCGCGTGGCGCGCCGGGCGCGTTCCCCTCGATAGCTACGCGGCGGGAACCCGCGGGCCGCGCAGCTGGCGGTAGCCGGCGTGCGTGCGTCGTGACGCGGCTACGCTGATCGGGTGCACGCGGCGGTGAGAAGTCCGATCGCACTTTGGGCGGGATTCGTGCTTGCCCACCTCTGGCTCGGGATGCTCGCCCTCTACGCTCCCGGGCAGCCGATCGGCGACGTGACGAACGTCTACCGATTCTGGATCGTCGACTACGCGTTCGAGGGTCGCGGTTGGGTCGGGATCGACACCGTGTGGGTCTACCCGATCCTGGCGATCGTCCCGATGATCGCGGCGGCCGCGCTCGGCCCCGAGCTGTACGCGAGCACCTGGCTGAGCCTCGTGATGCTCGTCGACGCGATCGCCTTCGCCGTCATCCTCACGGTCGGTCGACGGCACGGGATGGTGCACGCCGGATGGTGGTGGCTCGGCTTTCTCGTCGCTCTCGGGCCGGTGGCGGTCGGTCGCATCGACTCCATCACGGTGCCGCTCGCCCTCATCGGCATGCTCGTCGTGACCCTCCGGCCGGCGCTCGGCGGAGCGCTGCTGACGGTCGCCGCGTGGACGAAGGCGTGGCCGGCGGTACTCGTCGCCGCCGTCGTGGTCGCGCTCCGCGACCGCGGTCGCGTCATCGCGGGGGCTGCAGCCGTGAGCGCCGTGGTGCTCATGGTCGCCCTGGCTCTCGGCGCGGGCGGCAACGTGTTCAGTTTCGTCACCCAGCAGACGGGGCGCGGTCTTCAGATCGAGTCGGTCATCGCGACGCCCTGGATGTGGGACGCGAGCCTCGGGTCGGGGCACAGCCGGGTCTACTACGACACCACGATCCTCACCTTCCAGTTGCACGGCGACGGAGTGCTCGAAGCCGCTCTCGTCGCGACGCCGCTGCTCGGCCTCGTCGCACTCGTGCTCCTCGGGCTCGGGCTGCTCGCGACCCGGCGCGGGCGCGACCCCGGTGACGTGCTGCCCCCGCTCGCGCTCGCGCTCACCCTCGCGATGATCATCTTCAACAAGGTCGGCTCTCCGCAGTTCGTCACCTGGCTCGCGGTGCCGATCGTCTTCGGTCTGATCACCGCCGCATCCGGTCGCGGCCGCCCGTTCCGGGTGCCCGCGGTGGTGGGGCTGTGCATCGCCGCGTTGACGCAGACGTTCTACCCGTACCTGTACCACGAACTTCTCGGGGTGCCGCAGCCGGCCATGGTGCTCGTCCTCACGGCGCGCAATGTGCTCTACATCGCCCTATTCGCCTGGGCGGTCGTGGCCCTCGCCGACGTGGTGCGCCGCCCGCGCGCCGATGCGGCGCCGGAGCGAACGCTCGAAGGTCCGGTTCAGAAAGAGCCCGCCGGATTGTCCTGAATGAGGATGCCGTCCTGGATGGCGCGCCTCCGCAAGGCGACCTTCGTGCCGACGTCGATGCCGGCGACTCGGTACTTCTCGCGGATGCGCTTGAGGTAGCTCTTGGCGGTCTCCTCCGAGATGCCCAGCTGGTAAGCGACGGCCTTCACCGGCTCCCCGCCGCCGTAGAGTGCCATCACCCGGCGCTCCTGCGCGGAGAGCTTCGGGGCCCCGCCGACATCCGCCGCGTTGATCGCGAGGTCGAGTTCGGCCGAGATGAAGCCTTCGCCGTTCGCCGCCGCCCGGATCGCCTCGATGATCATGTCGACCGGTTCGCTCTTCACGAGGTAGCCGAGCGCCCCGGCGCCGAGGGCCTCGCGCACGACGTTGGGCTCCGAATAGGTGCTCATGAGCACCGTGCGCACCCCCGTCGTCTTGAGCGTCGAGATCTTGAGCGCGACCGGCAGGTTGTCTTTCAGGTCGAGGTCGAGCAGCACGACATCGACCGGGAACTCGGGATGCGTGAGCAGTTCGGGCCAGGTCGGCACGGCGGCGACCACGTCGATGTCGTCGGCGGTGCTGCGGATCCACTCCGTCAGCGCCCCCAGGATCATGCGGTGGTCGTCGACGAGTGCGACGCGAATCGGGGTAGCCACAGGGGTTCCTTCCGTCGTGGTCCTCATTGGTCGGCCGGGTTGTCGACGATGCATTCGATGTCGACCCGCAGGCTGGCGTCCTGAGTGGAGTCAGAGTATCGCCCGATCCTGTCGATGGCGTTCCAGACACCCGAGTCGACGCGGTTTCGCGGCACTCCGGTGGAGGTGATCGTGATGGGAACGGCGATCTTGTGCTCGGGAACGTCGGTGGTGCCGGCGACCACCGGTCCGATCTGGATGGCGAGGGTGCGCGCCGTTCCGCGTCGCCGGGGGCTCGCCGCCGAGGGCACGTCCGCGACGAGCAACCAGGCCGCCGAGAGCAGGCCGTCGCGTTGCGTCGGGTCGAGAAGTCCCGCGAGGCTCGATTTGTCGGAGAGGGTCACCGACTTTCCGAGCTGCTCCGACTCGCTGATCGCGTGATACAGCCAGGTCTCGCGCCGGCCTTCGATGAGATGCAGGCGCAACTCGGTCGCGAGTTGCGCCGCGACCGACGCGTTCTTCGGCGTCAGCGGCAGGTTTGTCTTCTTCTTGGCGACGGCATCCAGCAGCTCTTCTGCGGCGAGGTCGAGCCGGGCGAGCTCTTCGGACGCGAGCATGCCGACCGCGAACCGCGGGGCTGAGACGGTGCTCTGCACGAGCACGCGATCGAGCTCGACCTGCACCATACGGCGGAAACCCTCGACGATCACGACGCCGATAACGGGAGGCAGCACCGACCCGGCGACCGCCGTGATCTGCGTTGCGATCCACACCGGGTCGGAGAACGCGCCGACCGGAGCATCGAGGAACATCACGACCATGAGCGCGATGCCGACGACGCCCGCGGCGGTGAGGATCTCGATCGACCCGCGCAACGCGACGAGCACGAGAAGCGCCATCCCGGCGGTCAGGGCGGCCGTCGCATGACCGCCGATGTCGCGCAGCTCCCAGATGGCGATGACGTCGAGGGCGAAGGCGATCGCGAGTCCGGCGAGGAAGAGTCCGAACATCCAGTCCGGCAAGCGGTCGCCGCTCACTCGCGACATCACGATGGCGCCGACGAGAACCGCGGCGAGCACGATCCACGCGGCGAGCGCGGCGAGCGGTTCGGGGTAGACATCCCACTGCGAGGCGAACCAGATGAGCCCGTAGACGGCCCGCAAGCCGACGATGATGACCGCGCCGAGGCCGAGGAAGGCGGTGCCCAGACTCGCTCGCTGTGCGCTCGCGGCACGGCTGAAACGCCGCGCCGTGCTGCTGACCGCGCGCCGGGCGTTGCCGACGACGACGCCGAGGGTGTTCTCCTCGGGGCGGGAGAAGGTGATCGTATCGTTCCTGTTCATCCGCGCGGCACCTCCAGCGCGACCGTCGTGCCGGACCCCGGGGCCGAGAACAAGCGGGCGTTGCCGCCGACCTCACGCAAGCGCCCGACGACCGACTCGGCGAATCCGAGTTTCGCCTCGTCGATGTCGTCGATGTCGAAGCCGACACCGGAGTCGGTCACGAGCGCGCGCACCATGGTGGCGTCATCCGTGATGGTCACGTGAGCCTCGGTGACGCCCGAATGGCGGCGCACATTCTCGAGGCATTCGGCGAGCGCGAGCAGGAAGGCGTCGAGCACGTCGCTCGGCAGCAGCACTTGGCCCGTGCCGTGCCACGAGACCTGAAGCCCCATGCGTCCGAAGCGCTGCTTGACCGACTCGAGTGTCGTGCCGAGCACCGTCTCGTCGGGATTCGCGACGGGAACCGATCCGGTCTCGGTCGGCACGGTGGGGCCCTGCCCGAGCCTCAGCTGACGCAGCAGTTGCGCGTCGTCGGCCGCTTGCTGCCGCAGCGCCTCGGGTTTTACCCCCACACCCGAGTGGGCGAGCAGCGTGAGGGTCGCCAGAACGGTGTCATGCAGCAGCCGGGCCCCCTGCCGGCGTTGCGCCTCCAGTTCGCTCGCTTGGCGTTCGACCCGGTGGGCACGGCCGATGCTCGCGATACGCTTCGCCACTTGCGGGACGCCGGCGCTGATCCACACCGCGATGAGGGTCGCGAGGCCCCACCCGACGAGCACGGTGCCGCCGCCGCGAAGCGCCTGAGCGGGGGCTTCGGCCTCCGCGAAGACGACGACCGCCACCCCGCTCAGGGCGCCGACGATGAGAAGCGCGATCCGCGGCGCGCTCGTGGTGAGCACGAGCGCAAGGGAGGCCAGGCCGGCGGCCGTGAGATGCGTGATCGCGAGCGACGCAGCCGGGGCCGAGAGGACGCCGACGGTGGCGACGATTCCGCAGCCCGCGAGGAGGGCGACGACGGGCCACCAGATCGAACGGCTCAGGCCCACCGCGACGAGGGCGGCGGCGAGGATCAGATAGAGCGGGATGCCGATCAGCAGACCCGTGACCGGAACGGCGCCGGGGAGCACGAAGCACAGCGCGGAGACCGCCGTGAAACTCAGACCGTACGCGCGAGCGCTGCGCTGGAGGAGCCGGTCCCGCTCCCTACTGATGAGGTCCATGCTGACGGCCATCGTGACACATCTTGCCACGCGAACGGGGGGTGCCACGCGGGGCGCCAGGGGGACGATGACGGGGTACAGAATGGCCGCACGAACCGGGTGCCGCGGGGCGCGCAACAGTCGCACGCACCCGAGGGTGTCGAGGTGCGGTCACTCCCCGAGGAGTCGTCGGATTTCGGCGCCTACGAGGACGTCTTCGATGAGGAAGGCGTCGTGGCCGAAGGGGGAGGAGATGACGACCGGCCGATCAGCGTCGATGTTGCCCGGAAGGTGGCGCGCGATGACCTCCTGCCCCTCCACGGGGAAGAGTCGGTCGGAGTCGATTCCCAGCACAAGAGCGCTCGCCGTCACCGTGCCGAGGGCCGCTGCCACCCCACCCCGGTCGCGACCGACGTCGTGGGAGTCCATGGCATCCGTCAGCACGAGGTAGCTATTCGCGTCGAAGCGCCGCGTGAACTTGTTGCCGTGGAAGTCGAGGTAACTGCCGACCGCGAACCGGCCGCCCCCGCCGAGCGGGCTGATGCCGCTCTGCCAGGAACGCTCGAACCGGTCGTTGAGCTCGGTCGGAGATCGGTAGTTGAGCAGCGCCATCCGCCGCGCGAGGGCGAGACCGCGGTGCGGGCCCTCGCCGTCGGCGGCATCGTAGTACTCGCCCCCGCGGAACGCCGGGTCGATACGGATCGCCTCGGCCTGCACCGAGTTGAGGGCGATCTCGTCGGCGCTCGACAGCGGGGGAGCGGCGAGCACGGCGATGCGTTCGACCCGATCCGGATGCCCGATTCCCCACTCGAGCACTTGCATGCCGCCCATCGATCCGCCGACGACGAGCGCCCAGCGGTCGATGCCGAGGAGGTCGGTGAGCGCTGCCTGGGCCGCGACCTGGTCGCGGATCGTCAGGTAGGGGAACCGCGGCCCCCACTCCGACCCGTCGGGCGCGAGCGAGGCCGGTCCGGTGGAGCCCTGGCAGCCGCCGAGCATGTTGGGCGCGACGACGAAGTAGCGGTCGGTGTCGAGCACCTTGCCGGGTCCGACGAGTCCCGACCACCATCCCGCGGTCGGGTGGCCCGGTCCGGCGGGGCCGACGAGGTGGCTGTCGCCCGTGAGGGCGTGCAGGACGAGGATCGCGTTCGAACCGTCGGGGCTCAGTTCGCCCCAGCTCTCGTAGGCGAGGGTGACGTTCGGGATGTCACCACCGCGTTCCAGCGCGAGGTCGCCGATGCCGGCGAAGCGCCGGTGGCCCGGATCGTCGCCGACGCGCCACGCGCCGGTCGCCGGGGGTTTGCCCGCGACGCGGCGTCGCTGGGACTCCGTCACGAACGCCGACGGCGCGGCGTCTTCGGGAGTCTGCCAGTCCATCGCCGCTCATTCTTCCGCAGTCGGGACGATTGTTACGCTTGCGCCGCTTAATCTGGATATGTAATGTCTAGATTATGGAATTGACCGAAGGCGTCGAGTGGGCGCTGCACACCTGCCTCAACCTCAGCTGGGTCGACGACGGCGAAGCGAAGACGACCGCGCAGCTCGCGGCGTTCTACGACCTGCCGGCTCCGTATCTCAACAAGCAACTGCAGTCGTTGGCTCGCGCGGGGGTGCTGTCATCGACACCGGGGCCCCGCGGCGGCTTCCGTCTCGCCCGAGATCCCGAAGACGTGAGCTTGCTCGACATCGTCGTGGCGATCGAGGGTCGCACCCAGGCCTTCGCGTGCGAGCATCTGCTCGCCGACGGTCCGGGCGGTGACCCGTCGGTCGACTACGCCGTGAGCTGCGTGCTCTCGCAAGCGATGTCCCGGGCCGATCTGGCCTGGAGGCGCGAACTCGCGGGGCGCTCGCTCGCCGACATCGCCCGCGACGTGGAAGCGACGTATCCCTCGACTCCTGCGGCGACCCGGGCATGGTTCGTGAACGCCCGGCCCGACGGCCGGCGGCTCGCACGGCGCTGAATCGTTGAACGCGCGGGCATCCGTAACCGAGTGAAATCTAGAGGAGCGAACGAATGAACACTACGACGCACACGATCGTCCGTGCGGCCACCGCCGAGACGGTGGCCGACGGTCCGGCGAGCACGATCACGCTGCTCGCCGACGGCGAGCACACCGCCGGCGCGACGACGATCAACCGAGCCCACCTCGACCGGGAATCTCCCGGCGCACCGGCACACCGGCACGACCACGCCGCCGAGACGATCTTCGTCATCGACGGTTCGCTCGACGTGCTCATCGACGACGACATCCACACGCTCACCGCCGGCGACCTCGTGTTCATCGCCGCGGGCACCGCGCACGCGTTCGCGCCCACGCCGGGCTCGACCGCCGACATGCTCGCGATCTACACCCCCGGCCAGGAACGATTCGCCTACTACCGGATGCTGCAGCAGCTCCACCTCGGCGAGATCACGCTCGCCGAACTGCAGGCCACCTCGGATCGCTTCGACAACCACTACGTCGACAGCGCTCGCTGGCGGCAGCGGTCGTAGGGTCAGGCGGACGCGTTCGCGGCGCTCACCTTGCGGGCGGCGGCGAAGCCCGCCTCGAGGTCGGCGGTGATGTCGTCGATGTGCTCCAGTCCGACCGAGAGCCGCACGAGGCCGGGGGTCACCCCCGTCGTGAGCTGCTGCTCGGGAGTGAGCTGGGAGTGCGTCGTCGATGCCGGGTGGATGATGAGCGACCGCACGTCGCCGATGTTGGCCAGGTGGCTGAACAGCTTGACGCTCTCGACGAGAGCGCGACCGGCATCCACCCCGCCCTTCAGTTCGAACGACAGCACCGCGCCGACGCCCTTCGGAGCGTACTTCGCCGCCTTCTCGAACCACGGGCTCGAGGGCAGGCCCGAGTAGTTGACGCTCGCGACGTCGGGGTGGTTCTCGAGCCACTCGGCGACGGCCTGCGCGTTCGCGACATGCCGTTCGATGCGCAGCGACAGCGTCTCGACGCCCTGGATGAGCGTGAACGCGCTGTCGGGGGCGAGGGCGGCTCCGGTGTCGCGCAGCAACTGCACGCGGGCCTTGATGACGTAGGCGATGCCGTCGCCGAGCACCGTCGTGTACGAAGCCCCGTGATACGACGGGTCGGGCTCGGTGAGACCCGGGAACTTGTCGACGTGCTGCGACCAGGGGAACCGGCCGCCGTCGACGATGACGCCCGCGATGACGGTGCCGTGCCCGCCGAGGAACTTCGTCGCCGAGTGCACGACGATGTCGGCGCCGAACTCGAGCGGACGGATGAGGTAGGGGGTCGCGATCGTGTTGTCGACGATGAGCGGCAGATCGGCGCGGTGCGCGACCTCGGCGACGAGCTCGATGTCGAGGATGTTGATGCGCGGGTTACCGATCGTCTCGGCGAAGAGCAACTTGGTGTTGGGCCGGATCGCGGCCTTCCACTCGCCCTCGTCGTCTTGGTTCTCGACGAAGGTCACGTCGATCCCGAGCTTCGCGAGCGTGTACTTGAAGAGGTTGTACGTGCCGCCGTAGATCGACGACGACGAGACGATG
>CBFGZU010000060.1:0-12032 GCA_965653335.1 uncultured Pseudolysinimonas sp. | reverse complement strand
GTCGGCGCGCGACTCCTCGCCCTCCAGCACGAGCTGGTTGCCCAGTTCGCTGTCCGATCCGTTCCGCAGGACGACCTCGATCCCCGTCTCGGCCGTGAACGCGTCCGCCCACTCCTCGGTGAGCTGCTCGTGCTGAGCGTTGTAGACGACGAGGGCGTCGTCCGAGGGCTCGACGGGCTCGGAACCGCCCGGAGCGCATCCGGTGAGGCCGAGGACGATCGCGGCGATCGGGGCGAAAAGCAGGGGAAGCGGTGGGGTTCTCACGGCAGCTCTCTCGGATCAAAACAGGCGAGGCTATCCTAAGCGAGCGGGACCGTGGTCGCGTTTCGCTCAGCGGGAGCTGTTCGCCGTGCGGCCGCGCACGATCCCGACGAACACGTCGCACAGCGGATGCGCTCCGACAGCCGGCCAGACGAGTGAGATCGCGGTATCGGGCGCGTCGCGGAGCGGCCGAGCGACGACATCCTTGCGGGAGAGCGCCCGCGCGACCGACTGGGGCATGACGGCCACACCGACGTTCGCCGCCACGAGATCGACGGCGTCCACCGCCGCGCCCCCGTCGAGGTCCACCGCGAGCACGTTCTCACCCTCGAGATCGACGAGATCGAGGGCGTCCACACTCGCCACGAGCGACCCCCGCGGCGCGACAACGACGGGGATCTCCCGGTAGAGCGGGATCGCGTGCCATCGGTCGTCGGCGTTCACGTCGCGAGCGATCGCCATGTGGGCGGTTCCGTTCCCGACGGCGGCGAGGGCGGCATCCTGCGGCAGGGGCACGAGGTCGAGCCGTCCGCCCGGTCGTCGCTCACGCCACACCCGCTCCCACTTGCCCGGGGTGACGCCCGGCACGAACGCGACGATGAGCGGATCGGGCATGACCTCAGGGTACGCGCGGGCCACGTACGCTCGTGCCATGACCGACGCCGCGCGCGAAGACCGTCGCCAACAGCCGAAACCCCCGAAGCAGCAGTTGCTGAAGCCCGCGACGGCGGCGCAGAAGCTCGGCATCTTCCTGCCGGCCGCTCCCGAGGAGTTCCGCGCGCGGCCCATCGCGCGGGATGCCGTTCAGGCGCTGCAGACCGACCCTCCGGAGTGGCTCATCACCTTGCGACGCGACGGCCCGCATCCGCGCCACGAGGTCGCACGTCGGCTCGGCGTCTCCAACTCGGCGCTCGCTCGTGCGGGCGTGAGCGACTCGATGACGACCACCGAGATTCGTACGCTTCTGCTCGAACTGCCCGAATGGCTCTCCACCGAACGAGAGAAGTACGCCCCCGGCACCGGGCGCCCGCCGGGAACGGCCGTCGGGGAGCGTCCCCGGCGCGACGACACCGCAGTGGATGCCGAGGAGGACGAGCCGCTCCCCTGAGGTACGCCAGAGATGAGGTGCGTTAGGAGATGAGGTGCGTTAGGAGACGCCGTCGGCCACCGGAATTCGCACCGTCATGGTCGTGCCGCTCCCCGCGGCGGAGTCGACCTCGATCGTTCCGCCGTGCGCGTGAACGACCTGCCGGGAGATCGAGAGGCCGAGGCCGACCCCGGGAATCGCTGCCGTGCGCACGTTGGAGGCCCGGAAGAACCGGGTGAAGAGGTGAGGGATCTCATCGACCGGGATTCCGATCCCGCTGTCGCTGACCCGGATCACGACCTCGCCTCCCGCGGCGGACGGTTCGACGGTCACGGTCGCGTGGCCGCCGGGGTCGGTGAATTTGATCGCGTTGTCGACGAGGCTCGCGAGGGCTCGCTCCAGGCGGGCACCGTCGGCGCGAACGGTGAGGTCGACGTCGCCTCCGAGCAGGGAGAGGGCGACCCCACGGCTCCGCGCCGCCGGTTCGACATCTTCGACCGCGCGCGTCACGATCTCGGCGACGTCGAGGGGCGTCCGGACGAGGTCGGCGTCGAGCTCGTCGAGTCGGGACGCCGTGAACGTCTCGTCGACGAGCCGCTGGAGCTTGGCGCCGTTGCGTTCGATCGTGCGCAGCATGTCGGTCGCCGCCGGGGACATCTCGTCCGCGATGCCGTCGAGGAGGAGTTCGACGTGTCCGTTGATCGAGGTCAGCGGCGTGCGGAATTCGTGGTTGACCGTCACGAGCATGTCGGTCTTGGCCCTGTCGAGTTCGGTCAGTCGTCGCACGGCTTCGTCTTGTGCCGCGAGCATCCGTCCGAGCATCGCCTGGCGGAAGATGAACGGCGCGGCCCCGAGGGCGACGGTCAACGCGGCGAGTACGACGGCGAGAACCGACAGCCGCGTCGTCGTCCCGATGACGAGCACCGCGAGGCCCGCGAACACGGCGGCGGCCGGCAGTACGACGGCCAGACCCTCGCGGGATGTTTTCACGGGCTCGGCACTGTGGTGCGCGACTCCGGCGACCCACCAGGTGATGAAGGCGAGACCCACCGTCCATATCGCGTCCAGCGGGGTTCCGATGATGTACTCGTCGTGGCTCTCGAGAACCGCATACGCGACGTCACCCGCGAGGAAGATGCCGAGACCCACGGTCAGGGCCCACCAGCGCCGTCCGATCCGGACGGAGGGAACGGTGGCGATTCCGACGATCATCGCGATGAGAATCAGATCGAACAGCGGGTATCCGATCGAGATGGCGCTCTCGATGAACGTCCGGTTCGCGAGTGCATCGTCGATGACCGGCCCGAGCAGCACCGCGATGACGGCGGACGCCCCGACGGTCGCGACGATCGTCTCGAGCAGGACGAGACCGCCCACGCCGCGCAGCCGACTGTGGATGAGCGCCGCGAGCGCCGCGATCATGAAGGGGTAGAAGAGCAGGTAGCCCACGTCGGCGGGGGACGGGAACGCGAGGAACCCGTTGCTGTCGACAGCGAACGAGTAGTAGATCTCGCCCATCGCCGAGAAGGTCACTCCGGCGGCGGCGAGGACGACGGGCGTTCGCATGACCTTCGTACGGGCGACGGCGAGCCAGAAGATCGTGACCGGGATCCACTGGCAGGCGAGCGCGATGACGACATTGACGACATCGTTGCCCGCGTCGGTCAGCACGAGCCCGATGAAGAAGAGGACGTTGGCGCCGACCATGAGCCACAGGAGGACGTCGATGGAGCGACGGAGGGCGAGAGGCGGGGAGAGCGCGCCCGGCGTCGCTGCCGGAGGCGCGGTCATACCACTCAAGCTATCCGGAGCGCCCAGGGGACAGCAGCCCCATAACGGGAGGGGTCAGCGGGTCAGCGTAGCGCCTCGGTAACCGCGTCCGTGATGGCGCCGAGCAGAACCGGCACGTGCTCGTCGTCGAAGGCGAGCGGAGGACGAATCTTCAGCACCGAATCCGTCGGGCCGATTTTGCTCAAGAGCACGCCTCGTGCCTTCACGGCTTCGACGATTCGCTTCGTCGCTGCCGCGTCGGGCATCGTCCGTTCGGGATCTTCGAACACGCCGAACCCGAAGAAGAGGCCATCGCCTTTGACGGGTCCGAGACGCGGGTCGCGAGCGGCCAGGTCGGCGAGGTCGTCGCGGATGACGGAGCCCAGACGCGTCGCGCGTGCGACGAGCTGCTCGTCGTCGAGGACGCGCAAGACTTCGTGACCGACGCGAGACGACACGGGGTTGCCCGCGAAGGTGTTGAAGAACTCGTTGCGGGACCCGAACTCCTCCAGCAGTTCCTCGGTCGTCACGACGGCGGCGAGCGGGTGACCGTTGCCGAGGGGCTTGCCGAGCGTGACGAAGTCGGGCACGAGGTCGTATCGCTGGTAGCCCCAGAAATGGCTGCCGGTGCGACCGAGTCCGGCTTGCACTTCGTCGCCGATCACGAGACCGCCGGCGTCGCGGACACGCGAGGCGATGCCCTCGATGTATCCCTCGGGAACACGGGGGAGGCCTTCCGTCGAGAAGATCGATTCCAGGATGACGGCCGCGATGCCGAATCCGTTGTCGACGAGTCCGGCGATCGCGCGGTCGACGTGAAGGAGGGCTTCGTCGCGCACGTGGGCGGGAACTCTCCCGGCGTTCGCCGCCGCGTCGAGATCGGGAACCGGGAACGCGCGCACGTGCGGCGCGAGCCCCTCGCGGGTCCTCAAGCCCGTGGTCGCGCCGGCGAGGAGCGTCGTGTTGCCGTGGTAGCTGAAGTCGGTCACGAGCATGCCGGTCGCGGCGGTGTGCTGCCGGGCGATCCGGAACGCGAGTTCGTTGGCTTCCGAGCCACTGTTCGTGAACAGGATGCGGTCGAGCCCCGGTTCGAACCGGGCCAGGAGCGCGCCGGCGTAATCGACGACGTTCTCGTCGAGGTAGCGCGTGTGCACGTTGAGGGTCGCCGCCTGATCGCGGAGCGCTTCGACGATGCGGGGGTGCGCGTGCCCCACGTGCGGCACATTGTTGTAGGCGTCGAGGTAGCGGCGACCGGTCGCGTCGGTCAGCCAGACGCCGGAGCCCGAGACGAGGTGCACGGGTTGGTCATAGAAGAGCGGTGAGTGCCGGCCGATGGTCGCGAAGCGACGTTCGAGCAGCGAGGCGGAGGATGTCATGAGGCGTCCTTGTCGTGGTGGGAAGCGATCGAGCTGGTGCGCCAGGGGGCCGGTTCGCCGCGCGTGAGGGCCTCGGCGAGCGACACGACCCAGGGTGCGACGGTGCGGGCGACGACGTCCGACGCGGGATCTCCGGGGCGTGCGGCCGCCCAGCCGAGGTAGGTCAGCCCCCGTGCGAGCATGAATTCGTCCCACGCCGCGATGACGTCGGCGTCGAGAGGGCGTGCGGTCGTGTAGCCCGCGCGAAGAGCTTGCTCGTATTCGAGGTACCTGGGGTGCAGCGCGTGGTGGAAGATCGCCGTGACGAGGTCGAAGACGTACCACCCGGTTCCGAAGTCGTCGAAGTCGATGAGCACCATGCCATCGGGCGTGTCGAGGATGTTCTCGGGTGTCGCGTCGGCGTGGACGATCCCGAAGCGGTTCGCGCCGGTGCCGAGCGCGGTCATCCGCGCGTGGAGGGCGGGGAGGGCTCGAGTGATCGCCGCGCGATCCGCCTCGCTCAATGTGGGAAGCCCGCGGGGGTCGCCCCACAGAGGGGTGTCGCCGACGAGTCCGGCGGCATCCCACGCCGCTCGCCGGAAGTCGCGAGGGATGCCGATCCGCTCGGCGGCGGTGTGGAGCCGGCCGAGCAGTTCGCCGATCCGGGCGAAGGCGTCCGGATCGGGGGAGTGGCGGCCGGCGAGCACCGACTCGACGTCGGAGAACGGGGTGGCGTCGGCGATCCAGCGCTGCACCGACACGAGTCGGCGATGTTCGCCGATCTCGACGGTCGCGAACAGTTCTCCGTCGTCGGTCCTGACGACTTCGGGAACGGGAACGGCCGCGTCGCTGAGATGACGCAAATAGGTCAGTTCGGTGCGCACTTCGGCGTCGTCGCGGTACCCCGGGCGGTGGAGCCGGATGGCGACCGAGGCCCCGGATGGTTCGATCGCACGGAACACGTGGTTCTCGCGGTACTTGACGAATTCGATGCGGGCGGCGGGGTCGAGCGCGAATCGCGAGAGTGCGGCGCGGGCGATTCGCACGGCGTCGTCGAGCTCCATGAGTGTTCTCCCCGTTGTCGGTGGGCCCACTATGCCATACAGTGATTCCGTATTCCAGAATAAGATTCTGAACGGAGTCGAGATGGCCGCTCCCACGACATTGAGAGAGCGCAGGCAGCAGCACACGCGCGACGACCTGGCCCAGACCACACTCGACCTCATCATCGCCGAGGGGGTCGCGGCCGTTACGATCGAGCGACTCTGCCTCGCGGCGGGAACCTCGCGCGCGACCCTCTACGCCCATTTCCCCGACGGGCGCGACAGCATCCTTCGGGCGGCGTACCTGCTGGCGGGCGACCTGCTCGTGCGTCGGGCCCGCGAGGCGGCTGCGGGCGCCACGACGTGGGATGCGCGTATCGCCAGTTACGCGCGAACGATGATCGAGTTCTCGGGTTCTGCCGAACTGGGTTACTTCTACAGCGTTGCCGGGCCCGCGCTGTTCGGATTCCGAGCCGACCGTGGCGTCGGATCGCAAGGGTACTTCGACGACATCGGCCGGGAACTGGTTGCGGCGCAGGATGCCGGCGACCTGCCGGCGACGAACGACCCCGAGGCGCTCGCCGTGCTGCTGGTGTCGAGCCTTCGCGACGCGGGCATCGCGGCCGCCCACGCGCCGCACACGGCCGAGCGCTATGTCGCAGCCGTGCAAGCTCTCCTCGACGGACTCAAGTCGCGGCGGGCCCACTCGTGAGCGACACGCAGCCGGTCGTCGCGATTACGGGCGGCGGAACCGGAATCGGCACCGCCGTCGCGGAGAAATTCGCCGCCACGGGCTGGCGGGTGGCGATCCTCGGGCGCCGCGCGCCGCTGCTTCACGAGGTCGCGGAGCGCACGGGCGCCCTCCCGATCGTCGCCGACGCCGCCGATACGACCGAGGCCGAAGCCGCGGTCGCGGCGACGCTCGAACACTTCGGCCGCCTCGACGCGATCGTCGCCAACGCCGGGGGCCACGGGTTCGCGACCCTCGCCGACACCGACGACGACGACTGGGCTGCCGCCATTCGCGCCAACCTCGACTCGGCGTTCGTGTTCGCCCGCGCGGCGATCGCCGCCTTGCGGCAATCGCGCGGCTCGGTCGTCGTGGTGTCGTCCCTCGCCGGGCTCGCCGCCGGGCCCAGCACCGTCGGATACACGACGGCGAAACACGCGCTCATCGGTCTCACGCGATCGATCGCGCGCGACTATGGCGTGCACGGGGTCAGGGCGAACGCCGTATGCCCGGGGTGGGTGCGCACCCCGATGGCGGATGCCGAGATGGACGAACTCGCGGCATCGGCCGGTCTCGCCGATCGAGATCACGCCTACGCGACGGTGACGGCCGACGTTCCGCTCGGTAGACCCGCGATGCCGTCCGAGATCGCCGAGGTGGTGTTCTTCCTGACCTCACCGGGCGCCTCCTACGTGTCGGGCGCCGTGATCCCGATCGACGGCGGCTCGACGAGCGTCGACGTTCCCACGCTCGCCTTCTCCCGCGCCGGAATGTGAGGGCCGCTCCGTGCGCTGCCGGTCAAACGGTGCGCACGTACCGGCAACCGGACACAGCTGCCGCGCCACGAGAATCAAGCCACCTGAACGAAGGAGTCCATGTGTCCGACCCCCAGAAAGACGCACTCAAGCCGAACCAGCTCGGTGCCCCTGCCATCGTCTTCCTCGTGCTGGCCGCCGTCGCGCCGCTCACCGTCGGCGTCGTCGTCTTGCCCCTCGCGATCGCGTTCGGCAACGGCGGTGGCATCCCGGTGCTGGTCTGCGCCGTCGCCGTCTCGCTGCTGCTCTTCGCCGTCGGGTACGCGCAGATCACGAAAGAACTCGTCAACGCGGGTGGCTTCTACGCCATCGCGGTGAAAGGTCTCGGGAGGCCAGCGGGTCTCGTCACGGGGATCATCGCGACGCTCGGCTACAACTTCTTCGTCGCGGGGGCTCTCGGCACGATCGGGTTCTTCACCGGTTCCGTCGTGCTGCCCTCGCTCTTCGGATTCGAGGTGCACTGGTACCTCGCGGGAGTCGTCCTCTGCATCGTCGCCTTCCTGCTCGCGCGCGCCGGCATCCACTTGAGCGCGATCGTGCTCGGAATCGCTCTCGTGCTCGAGATCCTCATCCTGCTTTCCTTCGCGGTGTCGGTGCTCGTGCAGACGGGCTTCAGCATCGAAGCGTTCACCCTCGCGCTCAGTCCCGAGATTCTCGTCGGAGGGTCGGTCTGGATCGGCCTGCTGCTGGTCGCGACCGCGTTCATCGGCTTCGAAGCCACCGCCCTCTACGGCGAGGAGGCGCGCGAGCCGCGAACGACCGTCCCGCGGGCCACCTACGCCGCCATCTTCGTCATCGGCGTGCTGCACGCGATCGTCGGCTGGGCGATCGTGAGCGCCGTCGGAGTTCAGGGATCCCAGGGTGCCGCGCTCGACGCCCTCGCGACCGGTGACCTCACCCTCGTGCTCATCGACACCTACCTCGGTCCGGTCGTCGGCTCGATCGCGCTCGTGCTGCTCGTCGTGAGCCTCTTCGCCGCACAGCTCGCGTTCCATAACTCGGCTGCCCGGTACCTGTACGCTCTCGGGCGCGCCCGGGTGCTTCCGCGCTGGCTCGCGCAGACCAACGCGAAGGGCGCGCCCCAGCGGGCTCTCGTGGTCAACCTCGTGTTCGCGATCATCGTCGGCGGGATCTTCGCCCTCGCGGTGGAGACCGACCCCGACGGCAACGCCCTGCCCCCGATCTTCACGCTCGTGCCGGTCGGGATCGGGTTCGGAACGCTCGCCATCATGATCGTGCAGGCGATCGCGGCGCTCGCGATCGTCGTGTACTTCCGTCGCAAGCGCGACCCGCGCTGGTGGAGCACCTTCGTGGCTCCGGGAGTCGGATTCCTGTCGCTGGGTCTATTCAGCGTGATGGCGCTCGTCAACTTCCCGCTCGTCGCGGGGTCGGAAGCGCTCTACGTGCGGGTCCTGCCGCTGCTGCTCGTGGTCGCGCTCATCGGCGGCCTTGTGTACGCCGTATATCTGAAGAACCGCAAGCCCGAGGTCTACGCCGGGCTGAGCGACGACCTCGAGAAGTTCGACGAGGTGCCCGCCTCCTCGAGTCAGGAAGCCTAGGCCGAGAACTCACCGAAAAGGGCGGATGCGACGGGCATCCGCCCTTTTCGGCGCGCGGCGACAAGATGGCGGGATCAGTGCCCGCAGGTGCAGGCGGCTCCCTGACCACATCCGCCGTCAACCACCGCGGGGGACCCGCCCTCCGCGACTGCGTGCGCCTGACCCGCCTCGGGCACATCCATCGCCGGGTTGACGTCGAGGAAGCCGTAGGGCTTCAACCAGAATCCCGCATAGTCGACGGGCATGATCGGCCAGTCCTCGGGTCGCGGGATGTGGGTGAGCCCGAAGGTGTGCCACAGCACGAGGTCTTCCCCGTCGATCGATCGGTCGTCGGCGGTGTAGGCGGGAAGCCCCGCGCCGCCCGCATGGGCGTTCGGATAGCGGCCGCCGGGCCAGCGCTCTTCGTGGTCGTACGCCGTGCCCCACACGTGCTTCGTCGCGAACGCGGCGCGAGCGGCGACCGTCGATGCCGGGTCGGCCATGAGCAACGCGGTCGGCTGGGGGATGAGGTGATACGCGGTCGGCTTCCCGAGATGGTTCTTCTTCGACGCCGACCGCACCTCCCAGACGCGAGCGACCGACGTGTCGGCGACGCGTTGTGCTTCGGACTCGGTGCGCAACGGCGTCTCACTCCACGTGAAGGCGTTGCCGAACGGATTGTCGTCGCCCATCGGGATGCGCACGGCGTCGATCTCGAGCAGCCGGTTGTCCTCCCCGTCGATCGCGACATCGAGGCGCGCGCTGAACAGGTGCTGGTGCACGGGAGCGAACACTCCGGGGGCGATCTCGGGCGCGTGCCGGTTCGACGAACCGGGGTGGCCGGCCCCGACGAAGACGATGCCGGTCGCTTTCGCCTCGACCTGGATCGAACCGTCGAGGTAGAAGTACCAGAAGAAGCCGTAGTCGTAGTTGCCGATCGTCGAGAAGTACGACACGACGAGCCGCCGCGAACGGCGCACGTGAGCCCCGACGGACCCCTGCTCGGTGTGCTTCCAGAGGATGCCGTAATCCTCCTCGTGCAGGCACACGACGTTGGGAATCTTCACCGCGTGACCGTGGTCGTCGGCGACGTAACCGTCGAAATAGTGGATGACGCCGAGGCAGTCGCAGCCGAGCTCGAGGTGGTTGGCGTTCTTCCCCAGCAAGTACTCGCCGGCGTCGAAGTAGCTGATCCAGAAGCGCGTCGGGGAGGTGTCGCCGTAGGGAACGACCATCTCCGGAACGCTCGCGCGCGTCAGCACCGGGCGGCCGTCGAAGGCCACGTCGTGCAGCACGAGGCCTTCGCGCGCGTTGAAGTCGACGCGCAGCGACCAGTTCTCCCACTCGACGAGCGATCCCTCGACGCGGAAGCTCGGGCCGTCGGGCTGGGTGATCTCGATCGGCTTGAGCGTCGTCCGGGCGGGGCCGACGGCATCCGGGGTGTACTTTCCACTGCCCGCAGGAACGGGAACGTCGCCCTCGTCCTCGACGCCGATGACCGCGTTCGACACGAGGTCGACGTGCACGATGAGTCCCTCGACGGGGTGCGCCCACGCGATGTCGTCCTCGCTGTCGCGCAAGAACGTGAGCGACCGGATCACGCGGCGCCCGACCTCGTTCGCGCGTCCCACGAATCCGGGCGCGAGTGGCGTGCAGAAGGCGAGCTCCATGCGATCGGCGAGACCTCGCCGCGTCATCGCGGCACGCCACTCGCTCGACGCCTTCACGATCTCGGCGGCTCGCTCGTACTCCTCGAACAGGTACTGCGGCTGGCCGTAGGGCGGGGTCGTCGTGTCGTGGGCGCGCGTGCGTACGACCTCCCCGCGCGCGATCGAGACGATCACTTCGGTGACGGCCCCGGTCGCGGCGTCCAGCAGCGTGACGTCGACGCGGCGGTCGATCTCATCGCCGGGGGCCCAGGCCGCGAGCTCGGTCTTCTCGTACTCGTGCGGCAGCAGCATCGGCACCCGGATGGTGTCGCCGAGGAGGCCGGCCTGCGCGAGCACCTCTCGAGCGCGATCGATCTCCTCGCCCGTCAGCGGGTCGTGGGGGTGGCGGGGGGCGGAATGCTCCCGGTGCGACATGCGATCACCTCGACCCAAAAGCTAGCAGCGCGACCGGGAGGGGCGGGCCCGGCGGCTTGTCTGCGCGCGCACGGTGCGTGCCTGAACGCGCTCCCCGTCGCGGCACGTACCCTGGACCCCATGACTTCGGAGGCGACGCGCGGCGAGATCCGTCAGGTCCGTCCGAAGGCGGAGGGCTGGAATCAGCGGCTCGGCACCGACGGCCGCCCGCTGCTGCAGTTCGCGAGCCCGAAGCGCGGCAAGCCGCCGGAGCATCTCGCCGACTTCGCGCCCGAGGAACGCGCCGCGCGCGTCACCGAACTCGGGATGCCGGCCTTCCGAGCGAAGCAGATCGCCACTCACTACTTCACGCACTCGACATCCGATCCCGTTGCCATGACCGACCTGCCCGCCGCGGGCCGCGCAGACCTCGTCGCGGGCCTGTTGCCGCCGTTGCTCACCGAACTGCGGCGGCTCGAGACCGACCGTGGCGACACGATCAAGTTCCTGTGGAAGCTGCACGACGGCGCGCTCGTCGAGTCGGTGCTCATGCGCTATCCGGGGCGCATCACGCTATGCATCTCGTCGCAAGCCGGATGCGGCATGAACTGCCCGTTCTGCGCGACCGGCCAGGCGGGGCTCACCCGTAATCTCTCGACGGCCGAGATCGTCGACCAGATCGTGCGGGCTAACCGCGTGATCGCCGACGGGCAGCTCGGCGGCACCCTTCGACAGGCTCAGGGACCGGGCCAGCGCACACAACGTGTTTCCAACATCGTCTTCATGGGCATGGGGGAGCCGCTCGCCAACTATGCGCGCGTGCTGCGCGCCATTCGCACGATGATCGCGCCCGCCCCCGACGGACTCGGCATGAGCGCTCGCGGGATCACCGTGTCGACCGTCGGGCTCGCGCCCGCGATCGGCAAACTGGCGGGGGAGGGCATTCCGGTGACCTTCGCGCTGTCGCTGCACGCGCCCGACGACGAGCTGCGCGACGAATTGATCCCCGTCAACTCGCGCTGGAAGGTCGACGAGGTGCTCGACGCCGCGCGCGCCTACTTCGAGGCGACGAAACGCCGCGTGTCGATCGAGTACGCGCTCATCAAAGACATGAACGATCACGGGTGGCGGGCCGACCTGCTCGGTGAGAAACTCAATGCCCGCGGTCGCGGCTGGGTGCACGTCAACCCGATTCCGCTCAATCCGACGCCCGGCTCGATCTGGACGGCGAGCGAGCCCGGCGTTCAGGAGGAGTTCGTGCGCCGGCTCGAGGCGAAAGGCATCCCGACGACCTTGCGCGACACGCGCGGCAAGGAGATCGACGGGGCGTGCGGCCAGCTCGCCGCCGCCGACGAGGCGTCCTGAGCCGG
>CBFGZU010000059.1:0-12241 GCA_965653335.1 uncultured Pseudolysinimonas sp. | reverse complement strand
AGTCGATCGGGGTAGGGGTCCCCGCTCTCTCGGCTCGCGGATCCGATCCGTCACCCGCGCACCCGAGTTACGTCACCCGCGCCCCGAGTCACGTCGACTCGGAGTCGAAAGGCGCCGGCCTCCCCTTGCCAAGCTTGCGCTGACGCTGCTCGTAGGCGGTTTCACGGTAGCGCGACGTCGTGGCGGGGCCGTTCGGCGAGACCGGTTTGGCAGGCGGGAGCACGTCGTCGACGAGGGCTTCGCGGATGATGCGGCGCGGGTCGTATTGCCGCGGATCCAGTTTGCGCCAGTCGACTTCGTCGAACTCCGGCCCCATCTCTTCGCGCATGCGCTCTTTCGCGCCTGCGGCGAATCCGCGCAGCGTCTTCACGAGACGCGCGAGCTGGGCGGCATAACCGGGCAGCCGTTCGGGACCGATGAGAATCACCGCGATCACGAGGATGATCAGCAGCTTGTCGAAGGTCAGCCCGAAGGACACGCCCCTCACGATACCCGGGCTACCACGACGGGTGCGGATCGCCGGATACCCTCGAAGGATGGCGGACAAGGACTCGAGCTGGCGGTATGCCGAAGAGTTCGTCGCTGAGCCGGAGACGATCGCGATCGCCCGGCAGCATTCGATGGAGCTCGGCATCGACGCGGTGACCCCCGCGATGGGCGCCCAGCTCGCGCTGCTCGCCGCAGCGAGCACGTGCCGTTCGATCCTCGAGATCGGAACCGGCGCCGGAGTGAGCGGGCTCTGGCTGCTGCGCGGCGCCCCGAACGCCGTGCTGTCATCGATCGACGTCGAGTACGACCACCAGCAGGTCGCGCGCACCGCGTTCGCCGACGCGGATGTGCCCGCCAACCGCATCCGTCTCATCACCGGTGTCGCGGCTCAAGTGTTGCCGCGCATGAACGACGGCGCCTACGATCTGGTCTTCATCGATGCCGACCCGGAGTCGTTGCTCGACTACGTGGAGCACGGGCTGCGCATCGCGCGGCGCGGGGGGATCGTCGTCGTCGCGCACGCCCTGTGGCGGGGTCGCGTCGCCGATCCGGCGGCGCGGGATGACACCGTCGCCGATTACCGTGCGCTGCTCGCCACGATCGCCGAGTCGTCAGCCGTCGCCGCCGCGCTCAGCACCGCAGGAGATGGCTTGCTTCAACTCGTGAAGCTCTCGGACTGAGGCCGACCTGTCGCCCGAAGGGCGAAGCAGACAGCCTGTCGCCGAAAGGCGAAGCAGATAACTCAGACGTTGACCACGCCGCCGAGGGCTTCGTACAGTTCTTTCGCTTCGGCGTCGTTGACCGACACCACGAGCCGACCACCACCCTCGAGCGGAACGCGCACGATGATCAGGCGACCCTCCTTGACGGCCTCCATCGGCCCGTCAACAGTCCGCGGTTTCATCGCAGCCATGAAATTCCCCTTTCGGATGCCCTGAGCCTCCATTATCCCGCATGTGGGGGACTCTCGAAAACCGCGACCGCGATCCGAGGGTGGCGTTCAGGCGGCCGTGCTAGCGGGCACCGCCTACGGCGGGGTCCAGTCGTACACGTCGGCGCGCCACAGACCGTACGTCCAGAGCACCTGGCCGGCGACGCCGGCGATGAGCAACGTGGCCCGCCACACCGGCGAACTCGGCACGGCGAGGGCGCCGAGCGCCGGGGCGAGGGGAACGAGCAGGCGGAACGTGCTCGACTGCGGAAAGAACACCGCGAGCAGGTAGAGCGCATAGGCCGCCAGCCAGAACCGGATGTCGGGGCCGAGACGTCGCGCCCACCCGCTGAGCAGGAACGCGGCGAATCCGCCGACGAGGGCGACGAGCACCGCGGCTCCGAACACGAGCGACATCGGGGCGGGCATCCCGAACCACTTCTCGAACCAGAACTCGGCTCCCTGCAGCCAGGGGGTGAACGGGATGAGGTGCCCGTCGACGCCGAACGCGCGTCGCCACGCGAACTCGGTGTCGGTGTAGGCGGTGAACTCGCCCGTCACGGCCCACGCGATGAGCAACCAGGCGACGCCGGCGAACGCGCTCACGAGCCCGGCGACGATCACCTCGATCCGCTCCCGCGCGGGGAACGGGTCGCGCGACCGGGTGACGAACCGGTGGATCAGGTGCAGCAGGAGCGCGAGAGCGAAAGCGAGCCCACTCGGTCTCGTGAGCGACATGAGCACGACGACCGGCAGGAGCAGCACGTAGCGTCGGTCGACGAGCAGAAGCAGCGCGACGAACAGCAGGAACAGATGCATCGATTCGGCATACGACACTTGCAGGATCGTCGACAGCGGCGCCGTGCAGAACAGCGCGGTGGCGAAGAGCGCCGACCCCGGTGGCAGGAATCGGGCCATGAGGCGGAAGAAGACGAGCGCCGCCGCCCCGGCGAAGAGCAGCGACACGATCGGCGCGATCACGGGGAACGGCACCCCGAGCACGGTGATGAGCCGTAACAGGAACGGGTAGGCGGGCATGAACGCCCACGCGTTCTCGGTCGCGTTGCCGGCGTCGTCCCGCGGGATCTCGTCGGGATATCCGGATGCGTTGATGACCCAGTACCACTGGCCGTCCCAGATGCTCGCGAACTCGACGAGGCCCGGATGCGCTCCCGTGCGGTCGCTCAGCTGCTGCAGACTCGCCACGACGAGGAAGATCGTCGTCGTCACGATGCGCGAGGCGACGAAGATCGCCAGCACTCTCCACACCCATGTGACCCGACGGCCGAGACGGCCGTCGGCGCTGGCGTCGCCGTGGCCAGAAATGGCCGTCACTCTATGCTCCAGCGCGCAGCCAAGCTCGCAGACCCCGCTCGCACCGCTCGATCTGGTCGACCGGCACGCGTTCGTCGTCGGCGTGGGCGAGCGACGGATCGCCCGGGCCGTAGTTGACCGCGGGGATGCCGAGGGCCGCGAAGCGGGCGACATCCGTCCAGCCGTATTTGGGTCGCGCCTCACCGCCCACCGCCCGGAGGAAGTCGAGGGCGAGCGGGTCGGTGAGCCCGGGCCGGGCGCCTTCGGCGATGTCGGTGACCTCGACCTCGAAGCCGGCGAAAACATCCCGCACGTGAGCTTCGGCGGCCGCCGCGTCGCGATCGGGCGCGAAACGATAGTTGACCTCGACGACGCACTCGTCGGGGATGACGTTGCCCGCCACTCCCCCGCGGATGCCGACGGCGTTGAGCCCTTCGCGGTAGACGAGCCCGTCGACCTCGACCTCACGCGGCTCGTAGTCGACGAGCCGCCGCAGCGCGGGCGTGATCGCATGGATCGCGTTCGACCCCATCCACGCTCGCGCCGAGTGGGCGCGAATGCCGGTCGCACGCACGTCGACGCGGAGGGTGCCGTTGCAGCCGCCCTCGACCTCGCCATTCGACGGCTCGCACAGCACCGCGAAGTCGGCCGCGAGCAGGTCGGGGCGGGTGTCGGCGATCCGGCCGAGGCCGTTGAGGGCACTCTCGACCTCCTCGTGGTCGTACCAGACCCACGTGACGTCGACGATCGGAGCGGCGACCTGTGCCGCGAGCGCGAGCATGACCGCGCAGCCGCCCTTCATATCGACCGTGCCGCGGCCCCAGAGCGTGTCGCCACCGTGCTCATCGACGGCGAGCCGGGCGGGGAGGTTGCCGTTGACGGGGACGGTGTCGAGGTGCCCGGCGATGACGACCCGGCGCTCGCGACCAAGAGTCGTGCGGGCGATGACGGCATCGGCGTCGCGGACGACCTCGAGGTGCGGAAAGAGCCGCACCGCACGCTCGACCGCGTCGGCGATCGAGCGCTCGTTTCCCGAGACCGACTCGATGTCGACGAGCTGCCGGGTGAGGTCGACGACGGAGGCCGTGAGGTCGAGGGGCGGAGCATCGATCGGCACGGTCGCCAGCCTAGCCAGCACTACCCTGGGGGGATGACCTCCGTCTGGGGCCACGGGCTCGCCACGATCGCCGACGACGGCACGGTTCTCGACACCTGGTACCCCGCGCCGACCCTCGCCGACCCGGCGGACCACGGGCTTCCCGCCGACCTCGCCCCCCACGTGGGCCCCGACACGCGGCGGGAGGTGCGCATCGAGCACGTCGTCCTCGGCATCGACCTGGATGCGGCACCCGACTCGACGACGGACGCGTACTTGCGCCTGCACGCGCTCTCGCACCTGCTGGTCGCCCCCAACGAGATCAACCTCGACGGGATCTTCGCCCACCTGCCGATCGTCGCGTGGACGACCGCCGGCCCGATGCTCCCCGACGCGTTCGACCGGCTCCGCCCGGGCCTGCAGCGCGCCGGCATCTCGTCGCTCGGCATCGACCGGTTCCCCCGGCTCGTCGACTACGTCACCCCGGCGCGCGTGCGCATCGCCGACCCCGCCCGGGTGCGCCTCGGTGCCTACCTCTCCCCCGGTACGACCGTGATGCACGAGGGATTCGTCAACTTCAACGCGGGAACCCTCGGCGCGTCGATGGTCGAGGGCCGCATCTCGCAAGGCGTCGTCGTCGGTGACGGCTCCGACATCGGGGGCGGCGCGTCGATCATGGGCACCCTGTCGGGCGGTGGCACGCACCGCGTATCGGTCGGAGCCCGCTCCCTGCTCGGCGCCAACTCCGGGATCGGCATCTCGATCGGCGACGACTGCGTCGTCGAGGCCGGCCTCTACGTGACGGCGGGCACCAAGGTCGCGCTCCTCGTGCCCGGCGAGCCGCCCCGCACGATCAAGGCGGTCGAGCTGAGCGGGGCGTCCGGCATCCTGTTCCGGCGCAACTCGGCCACCGGCGCCGTCGAAGCGCTCCCCCGCGAAGGTGCCGCCGTCATCCTCAACGAGGCTCTCCACACCTGATCCAACGGTGGGTGAGTCGCCACGAGCCGCTGAGCGGCGCACCGTGCGCGGCGACGCACCTCGCTCCGGCCTGCGGCGAGCCGGTCACCGTGATGTCGCGAGTCGACGCGCGTTGGACGCGTAGATATCGACGTACTCCTGCCCGCTCAGCCGTTTGATCTCGTGCATGATCTCGTCGGTGATGGCGCGCAACACGAAGCGGTCTTCGGCGAGACCGGCGTACCGCGAGAAGTCCATCGGCTCGCCGAAGGTCACGATGACCCGGCCGCCGAGCTTCGGGAATCTCGCCCCGCGCGGCATGATCTCCGCCGTTCCCGAGACGGCCACCGGGATGACCGGCACCGCCATCTCGAGCAGAACGCGCGCGACCCCGGTGCGACCGCGGTGCAGCCGCCCGTCGGGGCTGCGGGTGCCCTCCGGGTAGATGCCCAGCAGCTTGCCGGCGCTCAAGACGGCGACGCCGCTGCCGAGAGAGATCTCCGACGCCGACCCGCCTCCCCGATCGATCTCGAGCTGCCCCATCGCGCGCATGAAGCCGCGCCGGAACGCCGCCGCGAATCCTTTGCCGGCGAACCACTGCTCCTTGACGAGAAAGGCGACGTGGCGGGGCATCGCCCCGGGAACGAACGCCGAATCGAGGATCCCGACGTGGTTGCTCGCGATGATCGCGGCACCCTTCTTCGGGATGTTGTGCACGCCGTGCACCTCGAATCGCCAGAGCACCCGCAGGAGGGGAACCACGACGAGATTCTTCAGGAGCCAGAAACGCACGCCCCTTGCCTACCAGACTCCGCGGCGGCGCGGGGCCGCGGGACGAGCGCGCGCGTCGGCTACGAGGCGAGAAGCGCCTCGCCGACGACGTGAACCCCCTCGAGGAGGAGCTCCTCGCTGATCGTGAGCGGCGGCAGGAATCGGATGACATTGCGGCCCGTGCCGCACGTCAGCACGATCACCCCGTGCGCGTGCGCGGCGGCGGCGACCCGGGCCGTGAGGTCGGGATCCGGCGCACCGGTCACCGGGTCGACGAGTTCGATCGCGAGCATCGCTCCGCGACCGCGGATGTCGCCGAGCCGGGGGTCGGCGGCGCGGAGCGCGTCGAGCGCTCCGCGCAGAACCCCCTCGATGCGGCGTGCGCGCTCGGTCAGCCCGCCGTTCTCGAACAGGTCGATGGCGGCGAGAGCCGCCGCACACGCGATGGGGTTGCCGCCGTAGGTGCCGCCCAGTCCCCCGGGGTGCGCGACATCCATGATCTCGGCGCGTCCCGTGACGGCTGCGAGCGGGAGCCCCGCCGCGATCCCCTTGGCGGTCGTGATGAGGTCGGGCACGATCCCCTCGTGCTCGCACGCGAACATCGCGCCGGTACGCCCGAAGCCCGTCTGGATCTCGTCGGCGATGAAGACGACGCCGTTCTTGCGGGTCCACGCCAGCAGTTCGGGCAGAAACCCGTCGGCCGGCACGATGAAGCCGCCTTCGCCCTGAATCGGCTCGATGACGACAGCAGCCAGATTCGCGGCGCCGACCTGAGCCTCGATCTGGGCGATCGCGACCGCCGCGGCGTCAGCACCCGATCGGCCGTCGCGGTAGGGATACGACATCGGCACGCGGTAGATCTCGGGGGCGAACGGGCCGAACCCGCTCTTGTAGGGCATCGACTTCGCCGTCATCGCCATCGTCAGGTTGGTGCGGCCGTGATAGGCGTGATCGAACACGACGACCCCCTGCCGACGGGTCGCGATGCGCGCGATCTTGACGGCGTTCTCGACCGCTTCGGCACCTGAGTTGAACAGCGCGGTGCGCTTGTCGTGATCGCCGGGGGTGAGCCGGTTGAGGGTCTCGGCGACCGCGACGTAGCCCTCGTAGGGGGTGACCGTGAAGCACGTGTGCGTGAACTGGGCGACTTGAGCGGTCACGGCCGCGACGATCTCGGGTGCCGCGTTTCCCGCACCGGTGACCGCGATGCCCGATCCCAGGTCGATGAGCGAGTTGCCATCGGCATCCAGGACGACGCCCCCGCCCGCGGCGACGACCGCGACAGGCAGCGCCGACGAGACGCCGCTCGGCACCGCTCGGCGGGTGCGCTCAAGGAGAGCTCGCGATCGCGGCCCGGGGATCTCGGTCAGCAGTTCTCGACGCTGCGGGAGCGACGGGCCACCGAGGGGAGGCAGGACATCGACGTGCGCCATGGTGGTGACCATCCTTTCGAAGGCTCGGACGCGTCGAGGCTACGACGAACCCGAGGCCCCGCGGTGGTGCCGATTCGGCATCCTCGACCTCTTTCTCTGCCATATCGGTAGAATCGAGGGGTGGCACCCACGCTCCGCAGACTCGTCGCCGAGGCCGGACATCCGCTCGCCCTCCTGCACGCCGGACCGGGTCTGGACGAGCCGCTCACCTGGCTGTCGAGCTCCGACCTCGCCGATCCGACACCCTTCCTGCTCGAGCGGCAAGCCCTGCTCACGACCGGTCTGCAGTTCGCGACGTTTCGCGACGCCGCCGACTACCGCGGCTACGTCGACCGCTTGCGCGGCTCGGGCGTCGTGGGGATCGGGTTCGGCACAGAAGTCGTCACGACGGGCACCCCCGCCGAACTCGTCGACGCCTGCCGAGCGAGCGACATGACCCTCCTCGAAGTGCCCTACCGCGTACCCTTCGTCGCCCTCATCACGTGGGCCGCGCGCGAGATCGCTCGCGACGCCGCGCTCCGGGACGACTGGGCCCGAACGGCCCAGCGGGCGATCTCGCGCGCCGCGATCGCCGGCGGCGACGTGTCGGCTGCTCTCCGCGAGACGGCGCGTCAGCTGCGCGGCACGATCGTGCTCTTCGACGGGGCGGGCGAGATCTCCGAGCAGCATCCTGCCGTGCACATTCCCGAAGAGATCCTCTCGGCGGTCACCGACGACGTCCACCGGCTGCTGCGCGGCGGAAAGGGCGGCGCCGCCACCCGACGGGTCGCCGGACGCGAAGTGCTCGTCGAGACGGTGGGACGAGTCGCCCGGCCCAGCGGTGCCGTCGCACTCGTCACCCGCGAACGTGCCGATGCCCTCGATCGCGCGGTCCTCCTCACCGGAACGGCGCTCGTCGAGGTCGCCGTCGACCGCGACGCGCCTCAGACACACGCTCTCGAGCTGCTCGCCGACCACGCCCTCGCCCTCCTCGCGCGCGGCGCCCCCGATTGGGCGGCGGAACTCCTGGCGAACGCACCCGAGGTCGGGGCGATCGACCCCGGAGCCCCGCTCTCGGTCATGGTGAGCGATGCGTCCCAGGGCGACGAGCTGCGTCGGGCTCTCGCGCGCACCGCCCGTCGTCGGATGTCCACGCGGCTCGTCGGCCGCCTCGGACCGCACCTCGTCGCCGTGACCGAGCCGGAGGACGTCGAATGGCTCGAATCGGCGGCCCGCGCGGTCTCGGCATCCGCCGGGATCTCCGCCGCCCATCCCCCGTCCGAGTTCGCCCTCGCCCTCGCCCACGCACAGGCCGCTCTCGCCGTCGCGCGCCGCGACCGCGTTGCGGGACCGCGCACGTGGGATACGACGAGCGGCGGGCGGATTCTGAGCGCGCTCCGGGTCGCCGGCGTCGCGGCGGAAGCCGACGTGCGTCTCGCCCCGATCCGGCGCCGCCCCGAGGGCGAAGAACTACTTCGACTGACCTCGCTCTGGTTCGAGCACGGCTGCCGCTGGGAGCCCGCCGCCGCCGCCGCCGGACTCCACCGGCACAGCCTTCGCCATCGCGTCGAAAGGCTGGCTTCGATGCTCGACCTCGACCTCGACGAGTTCGCCGATCGGGCCGATCTGTGGGCCCTCCTGGAACTCGCCGACGCGTCGCGGTGACTCTCAGCCCCGCATGCGCTCCCCCGCGGGGTCGTAGAAAGCTCGCGTCGACACGGTGAGCGGGAATCGCACCCCGGCGCACTCGATCGTCCACGTGCCGGTCTTCACGTCGACGGCGGGATCGATCGCCGCGAGCCCGACCGACCTGCCGAGCGTGTGGCCGTAGTTGCCGCTGAGCGCGCGGCCCACCTGTTCGTCGTCGCGGAAGATCGCCTCATCGTGGATGAGCACGGGTTCGGGATCGTCGATCGTGACGTACACCGTGCGGTGGCTCATGGTCGCCGGGGTGCTTCCGGCGATGGCGTCACGCCCCAAGAAGTCGCCCTTGTCGAGATCGATCGTGAACCACAGACCCGACGAGCGCGGGTCGTCCGACGGGCCCATGTCGTGGCCGAGGTGCCGGAATCCCTTCTCCGACCGGAGGGTGTCGAGCGCGTAATAACCGGCCATGCGCACGCCCAGATCCGCTCCCGCCTGCCAGAGCGCGTCGAAGACGTTGACGGCCAGATCCGACGAGACATACAACTCGTAGCCGAGTTCTCCCGTGAAGCTCACGCGCAGCGCGTACCCGAAGCCGTCCGCGATCTCGACCTCGCGACCCCTGAGGTAAGGCTGGGCGGCATCCGACCAGTCCTCCGGCGACACCCGGGAGAGCAAGTCGCGAGAGCGCGGGCCGGTGACGAGAATCGTCGCGAGGCCCGCTGTCGCGTCGAACACGGCCGCCGCGCGACCCGCCGCCGCACGCCGGAGGATCGACAGCGTCTTGTCCTGGGTCGCACTCGGCATCACGACGAGGAAGCGGTCGGCCGCGAGCCGCGTCACCGTCCCGTCGAGGGCGATCCCGCCGCCCGCGTTGAGCTGCAAGGTGTAGACCGCGTCCCCGACCGCGACGTCGAGGTTCGACGTGAAGGCGTACTGCACGACGGCGAGCGCGTCGGGGCCGGCGACCTCGACCTTGGTGAAGGGGCTCAGATCGAAGAGCGCGACGTTCTCGCGAACGGCGCGGTGCTCCGCGGCGACGTGCGGGAACCAGCTGGCCCGGCCGTAGCTGTAGACCGGGGCCGGGCGGGTTCCAGGCTCCTCGTACCAGTTGGCGCGCTCCCAGCCGTTGAGTTCGCCGAACCCGGCGCCGAGCGCGCTCAGGCGCTCGTGCAGCGGGGACCGTCGCACGTTGCGGGCCGTCGACATCTGGAGGTTCGGCCAGTGCATCGCGTAGAGGCGCCCGAGTCCCTCGCGGGTGCGGTCGTGAAGGT
Organism: uncultured Pseudolysinimonas sp.; assembly: GCA_965653335.1. Classification (GTDB taxonomy): domain Bacteria; phylum Actinomycetota; class Actinomycetes; order Actinomycetales; family Microbacteriaceae; genus Pseudolysinimonas_A. Next base: position 2,353 of record CBFGZU010000059.1, on the reverse strand, counting down.
ACCGGCGGTTGGCCTGGTGACGGGAGAAGCGGCGCACGTCGACCGACGAGGCGTCGAATTGCGGCGATCCCGCGATCATCCAGGATGCGAGCTCACGACCCACCCCGGGCGCGAAGATGATGCCTTGCGAGTTCATGCCCGCCGCGACGTAGAGCCCCGCCACTTCCCCCGTCTCGCCGAGCAGGAAGTTCGCGTCGGGGGTGAAACTCTCGGGCGCGTTGAGGAATCGGTCGTAGCCGGCCGCTTGGATGGCGGGAACCGTGCGTTCGGCCTGGATCCGGACCGAGTCGAAGTGGGCCCAGTCGGCGGGGAACTCGGCGAAGCCGTCGCGGGGAATGTCGGAAACCGCTCGCGGAATGCCGTCCGGCTCGAAGGCGCCGACGAGCAGCCGCCCTTCTTCGTGGCGGAGGTAGTAGCTCGAGTCCAGGTCACGCAGCACCGGGAGGGTCGGCACGACGCCGTCGATGACGCCCGTGCGCACGTGCACGTGCTCGGCGGCGTACAGCGGGAGGTTCGCTCCCGCCGTACGGGCGAGGTCGCGGCTCCAGAGTCCGGCGGCGAGGACGACGTCGCCGGACTCGATGTCACCGCGATCGGTGCGCACCCCGACGACCCGGCCGTCGGTGACGAGAATCTCGGTGACCGCGACACCTTCGCGGATCGTGACGCCGCGCTCGTGGGCGAGTTTGGCGAGCGCGACGGCGCCGTACCCGGGGTTGATGTGGCCATCTCCCGGAATGAGGAGCCCGGCCTTGACGCCGGCCGGGTTGACGAGCGGCCAGTGGTTCGTCACATCGCCGGGCTCGACCCACACGGCGTCGACGCCGTTGCGATTGGCGACGTCGTTCTGGTACTTCAGCTCGTCGACGCGCCCGTCGGTTCGGGCGAGGGAGAGCGATCCCGCGCGCTGCCAGTTGACGTCGATCCCCGACAGCTCACCGAGTTGCTCGTAGAAGCCACGGCTGAATCGGGAGAGATCGGTGAGCGTCGCCGTCGCGCGGGCACCGTTCACGAGTCCCGCGGCGTGCCAGGTGGTTCCGCTGCCGAGCACGTTCGCGTCGAGCAGGAGCACGTCGGTGCGCCCCGCCTCGGCGAGGTGGTAGGCGATGCTCGCTCCGAGCACTCCCCCGCCCACGATGACGGTCGCCGCGCGGGTCGGCACGTCATCGTGCGACGTCGCGGCGAAGAGCTGGGCGCCGATCGTCTTGTCGACGAGTCGTTCCATGGCGAATCTCCTTGTTGTCAGGTGAAGACGACGGTTCGGCCGCCGTGGACGAGGATGCGGTGCTCGGCATGCCAGCGCACGGCGAGAGCGAGGGCGGTGCGTTCCGCCTGGCGACCGGCGAAGGTCAGGTCTTCGGGCGTCGCGCGATGGTCGACGCGCAACACCGATTGCTCGATGATCGGGCCTTCGTCGAGGTCGGCGGTGACGTAGTGCGCGGTCGCCCCGATGAACTTCACGCCTCGCTCGTAGGCCTGGTGGTAGGGGCGGGCACCCTTGAACCCCGGCAGGAACGAATGGTGGATGTTGATGGCCCGGCCTTCGAGGGCGAGGCACAGCTCGTCGCTGAGGATCTGCATATAGCGCGCGAGCACGACGAGTTCGGTCCCCGTCTCGTCGATGAGTTCGAGGAGGCGTCGCTCGGCGTCGGGCTTGGTCGACGCCGACACCGGGATGTGGTGGAAGGGGACACCGGCCGCGTCGGCGGCGGGGCGAAGCACCTCGTGGTTCGACACGATCGCGGCGATGTCGATCGCGAGGTAGTCCTTCTCCCACAGATCGAGGAGCTCGTCGAGGCAATGGTCGGTGTGCGAGACCATGATGATCGTGCGAACCCGGGCCGTGGCATCGAGGAGCCGCCACGTCATGTCGTAGCCGGCGGCGAGGGGCGCGAATTGCGCGCGCACGTCGTCGAGCGAGGTTCCGACGGGCGGAATCGCGTGAATCCGGAGGAAGAAGCGTGCGGAGCGCTGGTCTTCGAATTGCTGGCTCTCGACGATGTTGCAGCCGCGCTCGGCGAGGAACCCGGCGACGGCGGAGACGATTCCGATGCGATCGGGGCACTGCACCGTGATGATGAATCCTTCGCGGGTCATGCCCCGTCCTCTCGATGCTCAGGCGTGACCTCGACGCTAGAGGCGACCCCGTCGGCGCGTAATGGTATGGACGTACTGATCAATCGCCTTCCTCATACTTCATCACAACCGATTCCCTTCTGATTTGGGACTGGCGTCCCGTCACCGGCCGCGCGAGCGGACCGCTACAACGATCCCGGACAGAAAAATAACGCGAAGCATCTTCCCGTGAGGGCGATCGTCCTCTAATAATTACAACAGTCATCCTAAAACGACG
>CBFGZU010000058.1:0-12780 GCA_965653335.1 uncultured Pseudolysinimonas sp. | reverse complement strand
ACAAGGACTACGCGCTCGACCGCGGCATGATCCCGCTCGGCTCGTGCACGATGAAACTCAACGCCGCGACCGAGATGGCCGCCGTCACGTGGCCCGAGTTCGCCGACATCCACCCCTTCGCTCCGGAGGCCGACACCGAGGGGTACCGCGACCTCATCGCCCAACTGGAGGGCTGGCTCGCCGAGCTCACGGGCTACGACGCCGTCTCGCTGCAGCCGAATGCGGGGTCCCAAGGCGAACTCGCCGGGCTGCTCGCCATCCGCGGCTATCACCGGGCGAACGGCGACGACCAGCGCACGGTGTGCCTCATCCCGTCCTCGGCCCACGGCACGAACGCCGCCTCCGCGGTGCTCGCCGGCATGAAGGTCGTCGTCGTCGCGTGCGACGAGGAGGGCAATGTCGACCTCGCCGACCTGCGGGCGAAGGTCGAGACGCACGCCGCCGAACTGGCCGCCCTCATGGTCACCTATCCGTCGACGCACGGGGTGTACGAGCACGAGATCCGCGCCGTCACCCAGGCCGTGCATGACGCGGGCGGCCAGGTGTACATCGACGGCGCCAACCTCAACGCGCTGCTCGGGTATGCGCGCTTCGGCGACATCGGCGGGGATGTCTCGCACCTCAACCTGCACAAGACCTTCTGCATCCCGCACGGTGGGGGAGGCCCGGGCGTCGGACCGGTCGCGGCGAAAGCGCACCTCGCGCCGTACCTGCCGCGCAGCGAGGCGAACCCGATCTCGGCAGCAACCCACGGCAGCCCGAGCATCCTGCCCATCTCGTGGTCGTACGTGCGCATGATGGGGCCCGACGGGCTCACGCGCGCGACCGGTGCGGCCGTGCTCGCCGCCAATTACGTCGCCGCCCGGCTGCGTGAGCACTACCCCGTGCTCTACGCGGGTGACAACGGCCTCGTCGCGCACGAGTGCATCCTCGACCTGCGTCCGCTCCGCGACGCGACCGGGGTCACCGTCGACGATGTCGCCAAGCGCCTCATCGACTACGGATTCCACGCGCCGACGATGTCGTTCCCCGTCGCCGGCACCCTCATGGTCGAACCGACCGAGAGTGAAGACCTCCCCGAGATCGACCGTTTCATCGACGCGATGATCGCCATCAAAGCCGAAGCGGATGCGGTGGGTCGCGGTGAGTGGGAAGTGACCGACAATCCGCTCGTCAACGCCCCGCACACCGCGGAGTCGGTCATCGCCGGGGAGTGGTCGCACCCGTACTCGCGCGAACTCGCCGTGTATCCGGCGCCGGGTCAGGTGAGGGCGAAGTACTGGCCGCCGGTGCGGCGTATCGATCAGGCGTACGGGGACCGCAACCTCGTGTGTGCGTGTCCGCCGATCGAGGCCTTCGCCTGACCGCGAGTTGAGTGCCGCGCGCACGGCTATTTGCCCGACTTCGTGCCCATTCCGCCGCGGGAAGCCACGAAGTTGGGCAAATAGCCGGTCTGGTTCGCGGTAGGTCGCGCCGCGTAGCGTTGCCTTGTGAAACTTCTCGCGGCGTTCCGGGCCTCCCGACGGCAGCCGTGGTTGCAGGTCGCGAAGTCGGCGATCGCGACGATCGCCGCGTGGCTGATCGCCGGGGCCCTGTTCCCCGCGCATCCGCCGATTTTCGCGGCGATCGCGGCGCTGCTCGTCGTGCAACCCAGCCTCAACCAGTCGGTGTCGAAGGCGATCGAGCGCACGGTCGGCGTCGTCGCCGGCGTCGTCGTCGCCTCCCTGCTCGCCCTCGCGTTCGGGCAGACGACGTGGGTGATTCTCGTCGCGATCGCCGCCGCGCTGCTCATCGCCTGGTTGCTCAAGATGACGACCGGCACGTCGAATCAGGTCGCGATCAGCGCCCTCCTCGTGCTCGGGCTCGGGTCGGCGACCCCCGGTTACGCGGTCGACCGCGTGCTCGAGACGGTCATCGGCGCGGTCATCGGGTTTGTCGTCAACCTCGCGCTCGTCCCGCCGGTCGCGCTCGCCCCGGCGCACCGCGCGGTCGGCGCGCTCGGCGACGAGGTGGCGGCGTCGCTCGACCGGCTCGCCGTCGCGCTCGCCGAGCCGCAGCGACCGGAGCAACTCGAAGAGCTGATGATTTCCGTGCGGCTGCTGCGACCCATGGTGCTCGCCGCCGACGAGGCTCTCACGACGGCGGCCGAATCGCTCACCCTCAACCCGCGCGGGCGTCGCCGTCGGGATGAGCTGGAACGGCTCGAAGCCACCCTGCGGCGCTTCTCGCCGATCGTCACCCAGGTGATCGGCATGAGTCGCGCGTTCTACGACCGCTACGACGATGGCCTCGCCGCCGAGCCGACGGTGCGCGCGATCGCCGACCAGTTGCACCGCGCGGCGCACGATGCCCGCCGTGCCGTTCGGCGGGCATCCGCGGACTCGACCGAGACACCGACCGCGAGTATCCCCGCGCTCACCGCCCCTCTCGTCATCGGGGCGCCGTCGTCGCAGCACTGGATTCTCGTCGGGTCGCTGCTCGAAGACCTGCGCCGCATCCACGAGTCGCTGAGCGACGATCCGGCGTCGTGAGCGTCGCCTGCCGGTCGGCCGCCTACGGGGGCGGCGCGAAGAGTTCGGGCCAGGCGCTCGCGGCGGCGGGTGCTCCGACGAACACGGTCGCGTCGATCGCGAAGTGGGCGACGACGAACGGGATGACCCGCCGCTCAGTGCCGCGGGTGTAGAGCCAGCCGAACACGACGCCCATCGCGACGTTCGCGACGAACGCGCCGTACCCCTGGTAGAGGTGGTACGTGCCGCGGATGGCAGCGGAGGTGAGGATGATCGCCCAGCGCCCGAACGCCAGATCGCCGAAGCGGGCGAACAGGTAGCCGATCATGATGACTTCCTCCTGGATCGCGGCGCGTGCGGCGACGAGCAGTAGCACGGGAATCGTCCACCACTGATCGGTGAGGTTCGAGGCACTGATTCCGACGCCCCAGCCGAGCGCGCGGCCGATGAGGAAGACTCCGAGGCCCGCGATGCCGATCGGCATCGCGAGACCGAGGCCGAGGAGCGTGTCGCGCACCGGGTGGTTCGCGTCGATGCCGAGCCGCCCGAGGTGCGGCTTCGTGGCGCTCCATAGCAGGAAGCAGACGAGCGCGACGGGGAACAGGTCGGAGGCGACGCCGAGAAGCTGGTACAGCAGGTCGAAGATCGGCCGGGAGTCGCGGCTCGGCACGATCGTCGCCGTCTGGCCGGCGAGCGGCGTCTCGAGCGTCGCGCGGTTGATGAGGGTGACGATCGAGTAGAGCGCCGACATCCCGAGCGACAGCCCGAGCACGATGACGATCTCGGCGACGATGCGGGCCCGGCGGGGACTCGTCGCGGACGATCTCCTCATTCCCCGGTGGCCCGACGCCCGAGACGGGCGTTGGCGCTGGCGTCGCGGTGGAGACCAGAGGTGGCCTCCGCTCCATGCTCCAGCGCGCAGGCGGGCGTGCCGCCGGGCAGACGATGGCGGAAGCGGGCGATGAGCGCATAGGCGACCGCCGCGACCCAGGAGAACGGGGGAGTGACGAGCAGGTGACCGACGAATCGCCAGCCGGCGGAGCGCTGGCCGCGAAGCAGGGCGGCGACGGCGGCGTGGCCCCGGTAGCGCCGGTCGCCGATGAGGAACCAGACGTAGTGGCTGACGTCGTGCCGGCTCAGCCCGAGGGCCTCGTAGTCGAGCCATTGCCAGGGCTTTGATTCTGGGAAGAATCTGAGTATGCGCTCCAAACGACGCACCCAAGTTGTGCAAAAGGCACAATCGCCGTCGAACACGAGAAGAGGCGTTGGCCGGGCCATGTCTCGATGCTACGTCCGGCCCGGAGGTGATTCCGAAGGCCGGTCAGGGCAGATTGCAGGATTCGTGCGTCGGACGCCCGTTACGTGCACAATTTTCGCGTCAGCGCAACAATCCCCGAAACTGATTTCTGCGGTGTAACGATTCCTCTCATTCGTTTTGACCCGTCGGAACCCGTATCTAGGGTCGAGCTAACCGGCGCGGTACGTCGGGGTCTGCCACCCGTGCCGCGCCTCTTATCGCACAGGAGGAACTCAGTGAAGATCGCGCGAATCGGGGCAGTCGCTGCCACTGTCGGCGTCGGAGCGCTCATCCTCGGGGGGTGTGCTGGCCCACAGGGCGAAAGCGGCCTCGACGAGGGGACGAGCGTCAGCGTCGCCTGGAACCAGGCGTTCTATTCCGCCAACGGCAACACGTCGTTCGGAAACGCTACGGCGAACAACAACATCAACTATTTGATCTACGGGACGTTCAACTACTACGACAACACTCCGGAGCTCGTCGAAGACGACTCCTTCGGAACATATGAGGTCGTGAGCGAAGACCCGCTGGTCGTCACCTATACGCTCGCCGACGATGCCGTCTGGTCGGACGGAGAGCCCATTGACGCTGCCGACCTCCTGCTGTCGTGGGCCGCGCTCTCGCAGTCGGTCGACGACGAGGGGTTCGACCCGAGCCAGTTCCAAGACCCTGACACGGGCGAGTTCACGGCTGACTACCCCACGGATGTCGTCTTCTTCGACACCGGAACGCAGCTCTCGCTCGTCGAAGAGGTCCCTGAGGTCGGTGACGACGGCCGAAGCATCACCATGACCTATTCGGAGCCCTTCGTCGACTGGGAGCTCGTGTTCGGCACAACCGGCACGATCCTTCCCGCCCACGTCGTGGCGCAGCAGGCTCTCGGCATCGACGACGCGACCGAGGCCAAGCAAGCCGTGCTCGATGCGATTCAGGATGACGACCGCGAGGCTCTCGCCGCGATCTCCAACGGGTGGAACACGATCTTCAACTTCACCGAGCTTCCCGATGACCCGAGCCTGCTCGTCTCGAGCGGCCCGTACCAGATCTCGGAGTTCGTCGCGGATCAGTACATCACCCTTACCGCCAATGAGAATTACGTCGGCGCGCGGAGCCCGAGCATCGAAGAGATCACGGTTCGCTTCATCGGCGACCCGCTCGCTGCGGTGACCGCTCTCGAGAACGGCGAAGTCGACGTCATCTCGCCGCAAGCCACGACCGATGTCGTGGAAGGGCTTGAGGCGATCGACAACGTCGAGATCATCACCGGTCTCGAAGGGACCTACGAGCACGTCGACCTCCAGGTCGATCAGAGTCGCAACCCGGGCGTCTTCTCCGACCAGCGCGTCCGTGAGGCGTTCCTCAAGACGATCCCGCGCCAGCAGATCGTCGACACGCTGATCAAGCCGATCATCGGCGACGACGCCCTCGTGCGCGATTCCTTCGTGTTCGTACCGGGTGCCGATGGGTACGACGAGTCGGTCGCGAGCAACGGGTCGGATGCCTATGAGGAGGTGGACATCGAGGGTGCCGCGGCGCTCCTCGCGGAAGCGGGGCTCACGAACCCCGAGGTGTGCATCCTCTACGCGTCCAACAACCCTCGTCGCGTCAACGAGTTCGCGCTCATCCAAGAGTCGGCCGCGCTCGCCGGATTCAACGTGACCGACTGCGGCTCTGAAGAGTGGGGTGGTCTTCTCGGCACCGCCGGCGCCTACGACGCCTCCCTCTTCGGATGGCAGTCGACGGGCCTCGGCGTCACCGACACGGGCCCGACCTACCAGTCGACCGGGTTGAACAACCTCAACTTCTACTCCAACGCCGACGTGGACGCTCTCTACGAGGAGCTCTACGGAACGTTCGAGGCTGAGGACCAGATCGCGCTGCTGCAGCAGATCGACGAGAAGCTGTGGGCCGACGCCTACGGCACCGTCATCTTCCAGTTCCCGTCAGTGACGGGCGTCAGCACCCGCGTCACAGGGGTCGACCCGTCGATCATCGCGCCGACGATCTTCTGGAACGTGTGGGATTGGGAGATCGCCGAGTAGTCAGCGCGCGCTGATTACTCGATTGATCTGACCGACCTGGGCATGGGGGCAACGGCCCCCGTGCCCAGGTCCCTGCCACCAGAGGGAACTCGGCCCACATGGCAACCTTCGTCATCCGCAGGCTCATCGCCTCGCTGTTCGTCTTCGTGATCGCGACGTACTTGATGTACCTCCTCGTCGCGGTCTCCGGCGATCCGCTCGAGGAGTTGCGACTCAGCAACTCTCCGAACAAGGCGTCGTTGATCGAGGCACGGACGCGTCTTCTCCAGCTCGACGTTCCGCCCTACTTGCGCTATTTCGTGTGGCTCGGCGGCGTCGCCAAGTGCTTCGTTGGCCAGTGCGACTTGGGATTCAATGTCCAGGGCCAGCCGGTGGCCGTCCTGTTGAGCCAGGCCTTGGGGCAGACGCTGCAACTCGTGACGACCGCAGCCATCGTCGCGATCATCATCGGGATCATCGTGGGGATCGTGACCGCGCTACGTCAATACAGCGGCTTCGACTACAGCGTGACCTTCGTCACATTCCTGTTCTTCTCCCTGCCGGTCTTCTGGGTCGCGGTGCTGCTCAAGCAATACATTGCGATCGGATTCAACGACTTCCTCGGCGATCCGCGGATCCCCTGGTGGTTCGTCCTCGCGTCCGCGATCGTGATGGGAACGATCTGGACGGCAGCCATCGGCGGGCCGCTTCGCACGCGGCTCATCGTCTTCGGCGGAGCCGCCGCGGTCACCGCTCTGGCTCTCATCTACATCGATCTCACCCAGTGGCTCGTCAATCCAAGTCTCGGACCCGTCGTCATCGGCCTCACCGGGGTCGGCATCGCATTTGCGGTCAGCGCCGTCTCGGCGGGGCTGCGCCGGCGTCGCGCCCTGTACGCCTCGCTCACGGTCGTCGCGCTCGGTCTCGTGCTCTACTTCCCGTTGCAGTGGCTTTTCGTCGTCATGACCTGGCCGATGTTCATCGCCCTCGCCCTTGGGGCGATCGTGGTGTCGGGTGTCATCGGCTGGGTGTGGGGCGGGAACGACCGCTGGCAGTCGGTGCGTACCGCGGTGATCGTCGGCGTCCTCGTCGCCGGCCTCATCGCGCTCGACGAGTACATGTCGTTCTGGCAGGCCTACTCGGAGTCGAGTCGCGTGCGAGGCCGCCCGATCGCGACGATCGGCGCGGTCACGCCGAACCTCGGCGGGAATTTCTGGATCCAGGGCGTCGACTCGTTCACGCACGTGCTGTTGCCGACGATCGCGCTCATCCTCATCTCGGTCGCGACCTACACCCGGTACACACGGGCGAGCATGCTCGAGGTGATGAACCAGGACTACATCCGCACCGCTCGCGCCAAGGGCCTCACCGAGCGCACGGTGGTCGTGCGTCACGCCTTCCGCAACGCGATGATCCCCGTCGCCACGATCGTCGCGTTCGCCATCGCCGACATCGTGGGCGGCGCGGTGATCACGGAACAGGTGTTCGCCTGGACCGGGATGGGCCAGCTCTTCCAGAACGGTCTTCGACACGTCGACCCGAACCCGGTCATGGCGTTCTTCCTCGTCACCGGATCGATCGCGATCGTCTTCAACCTCATCGCCGACCTGGTCTACGCCGCCCTCGACCCCCGCATCCGGATCAGCTGATGACGACCCACATTCCTCTTCCCGAGCCCGGCCATCGTGAACCGGGCGTCACCGACGCGCAGTCGAATCTCGAACTGAAAGAGGTGGCCGGCCTCAGCCAGGGGCAGATCGTGCGCCGTCGGTTCTTCCGCCACACCGGCGCGGTCGTCTCGATGATCGTGCTCGGACTCGTCATCCTGCTGTCGACAACCTCGGTGGGCATCACGATCGGACCTCTGCGAACGCCCGGGTGGTGGCCGTTCGACTGGACGGGAAGCAACCCGATCGTCAACGGCACCGGGCCAAGCTTGGAGCACCCGTTCGGGCAAGACGAGATCGGCCGCGACATCTTCGCCATCGTTATGCGCGGCGCGCAGCAGTCGCTCATGGTCATGGCGATCGCCGGGATCATCGCGACGATCATCGGCACCCTCCTCGGCGCGCTCGCCGGGTACTACCGTCGCGCCATCGATTCGGTGCTCATGCGATTCACCGACGTGATTCTGACGATCCCGCTCATCGTGATCGGCGCGGTGCTGGGCAATACGTTCGGCAACCTCGGCTCGGTCGTGCTCGGCGTCGTGATCGGAGCCTTCTCGTGGACGAGCCTGGCCCGTCTGGTTCGTGCCGAGTTCCTGAGCCTGCGCGAGCGGGAGTTCGTCGACGCGGCGCGCGTCGCGGGAGCTCGCGACCGCCGCATCATCTTCCGCCACATCCTCCCCAATGCCGTCGGGGTGATCATCGTCAACTCGACGTTGCTCATGGCGACGGCGATTCTGCTCGAGACCGCCCTGTCGTTCCTGGGGTTCGGCGTGCAGGCGCCCGACACGTCGCTCGGCAAAATCATCAGCGACAACAGGGCGGCATTCGCGACCCGACCGTGGCTGTTCTGGTGGCCCGGTATCTTCATCGTCATCATCGCGCTGTGCGTCAACTTCATCGGCGACGGCTTGCGCGACGCATTCGATCCGCGACAGAAGCGGATGCCGCGCGCTCGCGCGCTCGCGATCAAGGATCCCGCATGACCCTAAAGAGCGAGCGTCACGATCGAGGCGACGGTGAGCGCCCCCAGCGCCGCCGTCAACGGCAGGTTCCACGTCGAACGGATGCGGTGCGGCACGGGCATCTGATCGAAGACGCCATCGTCACGCAACTGCTCCCAATGCCGGCGGATGGCCTGGGCGGCCGCACCGGACTCCGTCGTGGGCAAGTCTCCCGGGCGCACCGAACCTTCGGCAGCCCGAGCGGATTCGGGAAGGTGGCGAGTGTCACCGCGCGTGGCGCTCACGACGACAGCGCGACTCGGCGCCGGCGCAACCCACACAGGAATGCGGCGTTGCGCCGTGTACAGGGTGAGGGCGAACTTCGTGTCGATGCGCTCGATCGCGGACCAGGGGATGTGATGCGTCCGCAGGATGTTGCGCACCGTCACCGCGTGCTCGTCGATGCGAAGTTCGGGCATCCAGAACATCGCCCAGCACGCGAGCACGAAGAGGGCGGTTACGGGTCCGAAGCGGAGCAGATCCGCACCGTCGCCGCCGATCACGAGACTGCCGAGCGCGACGGCACCGAGGGCGGTCGCCACCACGGTGAGGATGCGGCCGAACAGGGGCCGGAATCGCACCGGGCGGAAGATCACCTCTCCAGCTTCCCAGAACCGAAGGAGCCGTAGATGGTCGCCCCGGCGTCAACCACGACAGAGGCGGTCCTCGAAGTCCGCGACCTCAGCGTCGAGTTCTGGGTGGACGGTGAGTTCTATCCCGCCGCGCGGGACATGACCTACACCGTCCGGCGCGGCGAGGTGCTCGCGATCGTCGGCGAGTCGGGCTCGGGCAAGAGCTCGAGTTCGATGGCGCTCCTCGGTCTTCTGCCCGCGAACGCCCGCGTGACCGGTTCGATTCGCCTTCTCGGCAAGGAGTTGCAGGGCATCGCGCCCGACGAGCTGCGCAAGGTGCGCGGGGGCGAGATCGCCGTGATCTTCCAGGAGCCCATGACGGCACTCAACCCGGTGTACCGGGTCGGCTTTCAGATCGTCGAGGCGTTGCGTTCGCAAAATGCCGGCCTCTCGCCCGACGAGGCGGAAGAGCGCGCCATCGAGCTCTTGCGCAAAGTGGAAATGCCCAACCCCGAGATCGCCTTCAACAAGTATCCGCACCAGTTGTCGGGCGGGCAGCGCCAGCGTGCCATGATCGCGCAATCGATCTCGTGCGATCCGGTGCTCCTCGTCGCCGACGAGCCGACGACAGCGCTCGACGTGACGGTTCAGGCCGAGATCCTCGATCTGCTCCGCAATCTCCACCGCCGCCTCAACTCGGCGATCATCCTCATCACGCACGACATGGGTGTCGTCGCGGATCTGGCCGACCGGATCATGGTGATGAAAGATGGCGACGTCGTCGAGACCGGCACCGTCGGAGACGTGTTCAACCGCCCCCAGCATCCCTACACGCGGCAATTGCTCGCCGCCGTCCCGCACCTCGGCGCCGCGTCGCGGAGCGATGCGACGGCGGTCGCGGCCGTGCCCGCAGGTGCGCCGGTGGAGCCCACGTTGATCCCGGTGGAGCCCACGTTGATCTTCGAGAACGTCGCGATCGACTATCCCAAGCGTGGTCGCATCCCCGCCTTCCGCGCCGCGGAGGAGATCGATCTGCAGATCCACCCCGGTGAGATCCTGGGCCTCGTCGGCGAGTCGGGCTCCGGCAAGACGACCCTCGGCCGAGCGGCCGTCGGGCTGCTACCGATCGCGGAGGGCCGGCTCAGGGTCGTCGGAACCGACATCTCGACGGCGGATCAGAAGGCGCTTCGCCCCATCCGGAGGAAGACGGGAATCGTGTTCCAGGACCCGGGTTCGTCGCTCAACCCGCGGTTCCCCATCGGGCAGAGCATTGGCGAGCCCCTCCTGCTCGCTGGCGAGGCGACGGGAGCGGAGCTCGACCGCCGAGTGGAGGCCCTCCTCGACCAGGTCGAACTGCCGCGGTCGTACCGCAACCGGTATCCGCACGAACTCTCGGGAGGTCAGCGCCAGCGCGTCGGCATCGCGCGGGCGCTCGCCCTCACGCCGGACTTGCTCGTCGCCGATGAGCCGACGAGTGCCCTCGATGTTTCGGTACAGGCGAGATTCCTGGACCTGCTGCAACATCTGCAAGGGGAACTGCGGTTCGCATGCCTCTTCATCAGCCACGACCTGGCCGTCGTCGACGTGCTCGCGCACCGCATCGCGGTCATGCATCGCGGTCGGATCGTGGAGACCGGGACACGTGACGAGATCCTGCGCTCGCCGAAGGACCCGTACACGCAACGTCTGCTCGCCGCGGTTCCCGTGCCCGACCCCGACGAGCAGCGAAAGCGTCGCGAGGCTCGTCGCGTCGGCTGACTCGGGCGCTCGGTAGGCTGGTGCGCGATGAGTATCCCGCCGCCGAGAACGGCACGCCGGATCACCTTCGGCGTCGTCGTCTCCGCGACCCTCGTACTGAGCGGATGTACGACGTCGACGGTCGTTGCGGGCAGCGAGGTCGGGGTCGCCGTCGCCGAACCGTTCACGTCCCTCAACGCGGCGACGTCGTTCGGCCGGTCGAGTTCGACGAACGCCGACGTGGCGTGGCTCACCGGCGGCGCGTTCGCGTACTACGACGACGCCTCCCGCCTGATCGACGACCCGTCGTTCGGCACAGCGGAGATCGTCGCCGACGATCCGCTGACGGTGCGCTACCAGATGGCGGAAGACGCTCGATGGTCGGATGGGACCCCGATCGACGCCGCCGATCTGCTGCTCGCGTGGGCCGCGGACTCCGGAAAATACAACACGGCCGGCTTCGACGACGCCGATCATGTCGATCCCGAGACGGGGCGCTACACCGACGACTTCCCCGAAGATGTCGTGTACTTCGACGGTCGCGCCGGCGCCGGGCTCGAATTGGCCACCCAGACGCCGCAGCTCGGTGACGACGGCCGCACGTTGTTCGTGCATTTCGACGAGTACGTGCCGACGTGGCCGACACTGCTCACCCCCGGCGTGCCCGCCCATGTGGTGCAAGCGCTCGCGTCGGGGCAGGACGATGCGGATGCCGAAGACGCCAAAGCCGACCTCATCGCGGCGATCCTCGACGGCGATCCCGACGAGCTCGGTGCCCTCGCTCGCACCTGGAACGAGGCCTACAACATCGACGAATCCGACGGCGACCGAACGCCGGAGGATGCGAGACTGCTGCTCTCGGCGGGCCCGTACGCCGTCACCGCGATCGACGCGGAAGGTGTCACCCTCGACGCCAACCCGCAGTACCGAGGTGCTCGACGCCCGACGATCGAAACCATCCGGGTGCGGTTCTCGCCCGATCTCCTGGAAACCGTCGGCCTCCTCTCCGACGGCGAGGTTCAGATCGCCGCCGTCGAGCCGAGCGAAGAGGCCGCCGCGGCGCTCGCCGACGTCGACGGCGTGAGCGTGGTCGCGGGAGCCGACAGCCGGATCGAACATCTCGACCTGCAGTTCGCCGACAGCCGTACCGGCGTCTTCGACAACCCGCTGGTGCGCGAGGCCTTCCTGCACGTCGTGCCGAGACAGCGGATCCTCGACGCCGTCGTGACGCCGATCCAGCCGGATGCCGTGCTGCTGGACTCGTTCCTGCTGCGCCCCGGGGCTGACGGCTATGCCGACGCGATCGCCGGCAACGGCTCGGCCGAGTACGCCAGGACGGATGTCGACGCCGCCGTCGACCTCCTCGCCCAGGCCGGGGTGACCGCTCCTGCGGTGTGCTTGCTGTTCGATCCGGCGAACGAGAACCGTCAACTGCAGTTCACGCTCATCCGGGACAGTGCCGCGCGCGCCGGGTTCGCCGTGACCGACTGCTCGAGCCCCGACTGGCAGGGCCTGCTTGGCGTCGCGGGCGCGTACGACGCCGCACTCTTCGCCTGGGACACCACGCGCCTCGGCCCCGGGGCCGCCGGATCGATCTTCCGCAGCGACTCCGCCCTCGCCAACTTCACCCGCTACGCCAACCCCGGTGTCGACGCCCTCGTCGACGAACTGGTCCGTGCGACCGACCCGGGCGAACAAGCGAGGATCGCGACCAAGATCGACACCCACCTCTACGCGGATGCTTACGGCCTCCCTCTTTACGCCTACCCCACCCTTACCGCCGTGAGTAGCAACGTGCAGAAAGTGACCCGTTCTCCACTCGCTCGCGGCGTGTTCTGGAACGCCTGGGAATGGGCTCCCGCTTTTTCCGAGTGACTCGGGGTGGCCGGGGGCGGTCGTCTTCGGGTGACGTGATGTCGCCGGGTCGGTGTGTCGGCGGCTTGTCGACATGTCCGTCATCCGTGGGCGACAG
>CBFGZU010000057.1:0-12781 GCA_965653335.1 uncultured Pseudolysinimonas sp. | reverse complement strand
GCCCGAGACCCGATCTGTGGATGCTGCCGATGCGGCCGGGGATGCGGCTGCTGCTGTGCTCCGACGGACTCACCAAGGAAGTCGACGACCGGCGGATCCACGGCTACCTCGCCGCCGGCGGTTCGGCGGCGGAGACGGCTGACGGGCTCATGGACGGCGCTCTCGCCGCGGGAGGCCGCGACAACGTCACCGTCGTCGTGATCGACGTCGCGGTGCCCATTCAACGATCCCGGCGTCACGACGAGAGCACGGTCCCCAGTTCAGGGGGAACCCGCTCCTGATCGGCCGATCGCCCGACGTCGTCTGTCTACAATGGGGGGCCACCCGGCGGCATGGAGAGGGAGGTCTTCATGGCCAGGCGACTGCCGTCCCAACCTCCCGTGCTGCCCGGATTCTCCTACGTGCACATTCTCGGCTCCGGCGGATTCGCCGACGTCTTCCTCTACGAGCAGAACATGCCACGCCGCCAGGTCGCGGTCAAGGTCATGTTGAGCGAAGTCGTCAACGACCAGGTGCGGCAGATGTTCCAGGCCGAGGCGAATCTCATGGCGCAGCTGTCGGCGCATCCATCCATCCTCACCGTCTACGAAGCGAGCGTGTCGAGCGACGGCCGCCCGTACCTCGTGATGGAGCTCTGCTCGTCGCAACTCGCCGAGCGGTATCGACGGGAACGGATTCCGGTTCCCGAGGTGCTGCGCACGGCGGTGCGGATCGGGAGCGCGATCGAGACCGCTCACCGTGCCGGTGTGCTGCACCGCGACATCAAGCCGTCCAACATCCTGACGACGGCGTACGGGCACCCCGTGCTCTCCGACTTCGGGATCGCGTCGACCCTCACCACGCAGCGCGAAGAGGAATCGGTCGGTCTCTCCATCCCGTGGTCCGCCCCGGAGGTGCTGCTCGACGAGACTCCGGGCTCGATCGCGAGCGAAGTGTGGGCGCTCGCCGCGACGGTGTATTCGCTGCTCGCCGGCCGGTCGCCGTTCGAAGACCCCGAGGGGTCCAACAGCAGCAGCGACCTGATGTCGCGCATCGCGCGCGCGAAGCCGCAGCCGATCGGGCGCGGCGACGTGCCGGCGAGCCTCGAGTCGCTGCTCAAACGTGCCATGTCGCGTCGGCCGGAGGCGCGTCCGGCGAGCGTGATCGAGTTCGTGCGCGAACTGCAGACGATCGAAGCCGAGCTCGGCGTGCCGCAGACACCGCTCGAGATCGCGATGGACGAGTGGGCGCTCGGCACGGTCGCCGACCTGAAAGACCGCACGCGGCTGCGGCCCGTGCCCGGGGCGCAGGGTGCGCCCGCGTCGCGGCGCCGTCGCCGTGCCGTCGCCGACGACTACGCGGGCGTCGGCACGCTGCGGGAGGCGACACCGACGCCCCGGCGGTTCTCACACAGCCGGCCGACCGCTCCGCGGCGCGGCGTGCAGACGCTCACCTGGCTCCTCGTGGCCTCCGCGGTCCTCGTCATCGCCCTCGGGACCACGGCTCTCATCGTGCTGCTGCGGGTCTCGGGCGACGACGGCATTCCGGTCGTGACCGACATCTCGGCGACGCAGAGCGAGGGAAGCGTGGAATTCGCGTGGCCGGACCCGGGAATCACCGACGGCGACCTCTACGAGATCGAGGTGGGCGGCATTCGCACCGCCACCCAGGCGCAACCCCGCTTCGTCGTCGACACCGATCCCGGCGAGACGGTGTGTCTCGCCGTCACCGTCAACCGGCAGGGCGAATCCGGAACCCAGAGCGCGGCGAAGTGCGTCGACGTGGCGGATGAGTGAACGATTGAGCATGCGCAGCTGGCTCGCCGGCCACCGATCGCTCGTCGCGACCGCGACGAGCGGAACCGTCGTGGCCGCGATCGTCGCGGGACTCGCGGTGACCTCCACCGGGTACGTGGCGCAACAGCTCGATCTCGGCGATGGAGCGGTCTGGGTGACGAACGGTTCGCAACAAACGGTCGGCCGCGCCAACCCCGAAGTCCTCGAGCTCAACACCGTGCTGCGGGCGGGGAGCGCCGATCTCGAGATCGTGCAGCAAGGCACCGTCGTGCTCGTGGTCGACCACGCGAACGCGACCGTCCAGGTCGTCGATCCGGCGGACTCCGTCCTGGGCGAGGCGATCGCCCTCCCGCCCGACGATTCTCGCGTGTACCTCGCGGGCGGCCGTGTCGTCATCCACGCCGCGGGCACGGGCGAGCTGTGGATCGTTCCGCTGGGGGAGCTCCGCGACTTCGACGCCGCGCAGCCGTCGTCGCTCATCCTCGGCCTCGACTCCGTGGTGAGCGTCGCGCCCGACGGGACGCTCTTCGCCTACTCCGCCGAGGTCGGCGAGGTGTTCCGGGTCGACGCGCGCACGACCGACGTGGTCGGGGAGCGCTGGCCGACCGGTCTCGGCGATGTCGAGGACGTGCAGCTCACATCGGTGGGTGACACGTGGGCGGTGGTCGATGTCGACGGCCGCCGCCTGGCCACGCAGAACGAGGTGATCGATCTCTCCGGCTTCGTCGCCCCCGGGGAACGCGTCCGGGTGCAGGAGCCCGCCGACACGGGCGACCGCGTTCTTCTCGGCACCGAGACGGGCGTCGTGGGAGTGCCGCTGAGCGGGGCCGCTCCGGCGCTGCTCCACGACGGCGAGGCGGGACCGCCCGCCGCGCCGCTGACCCTCGGCGGCTGCCAGTACGCCGCCTGGAGCACGGGCACGGCCTGGCGCCGGTGCGCGAACTCCGGTGACGGCTCCCGCTTCGAGCTTCAGGGCGCCACGACTGGCACGCTCGACTTCGCCGCGAACGTCGATCGCGTCGTGCTCAACGACGTCCGGCGTGGTGCCACGTGGGCGATTCAGGATGAGGCCCAGCTGATCGACAACTGGGACGATCTCCTCGTCGATGACGAGCAGGACCAAGCCGAGGAGAACGACGAGAACATCCCGCCGACGGTCGAGCAGGAGCAGCAACCCCCGATCGCCGTCGACGACGAGTTCGGAGCGCGTCCCGGGCGCGCCACGGTGCTGCCGGTGCTGCTCAACGACTACGACCCGAACAGCGACGTGCTCGTCATCTCCCACGTCGATCCCATCCCCGAAGAGCTCGGCCGTCTCGACCTCGTGACCCGCAACCAGCAGGTGCAGCTCACTCTCGCGCCGGAGGCCAGCGGCACGGTCTCGTTCCGGTACGGGATCACCGATGGACGCGGCGGCACGGCGACAGCGATCGTCACCGTCACGGTGCGGTCCGACGATGAGAACGCCCCGCCGACGCAGGCGCGCTCGACTCGAGCGGACGTCGCGGTCGGCGGCAGGGTCACGACGCCCGTCCTGGGCGACTGGGTCGACCCCGACGGTGATCCGTTCTACCTGGCGTCGGCGACGACACCCGCACCGGATCAGGTGAGCCACACGCCGGAAGGCGAGGTCGTGTTCTCCGACGCCGGACAGGGCGGAGACCTGAAGTCGGTGACGCTCGTGGTCACCGACGGCCTCGACCAGTCCACCGGGAGCGTCGCGGTGCGGGTCAGCCCCCTCGGCGAGCTGCCGATCGTGATCGAGCCGTGGGTCGCTCTCGCGACCGCCGGGCAGGAGATCACGATCCGCCCGATGTCGCACGTGCGCGGAGGGAACGGCGCATTGCGGCTCAACGCCGTTCCCGAGCGGGCGGGTTCGCGCATCGAGCCGAGCTTCGAGGCCGGCACGTTTACGTTCGTGAGCGACGAGGTGCGCACGCACTACGTCGAGTTCACGGTGACCGACGGCGATCAGACGGCGACCGGGCTGGTGCGCATCGACGTCTCGGCGCCGCCGGATGCCAACACCCGCCCGATCACCGTGCCGCGGACCGTCTTCATCACGACGCTCTCGAGCGAGACGGTCGACCCGACGACGACCGACATCGACCCCGCCGGCGGAGTGCTCGTCGTCACGGGCGTCACCAACCCGGCCGCCGACCAGGGCGTGCGTGCCGAGGTGCTTGATCAGCGTCAGGTGCGCATCAGTCTGACAGCGCCGCTCGAGGGGCGCAGCGTCACCGTGAACTACCGGATCAGCAACGGACTCGCGGATGCCGAAGGCACGATCAACGTCGTCGAGATCCCGGAGCCGGCGCAGCTGCAGCCACCCGTCGCGGCGGACGACGCGGCGACGGTGCGGGTCGGCGACGTCGTCGACATCCCGGTGCTCGACAACGACGAACAGCCCGAGGGCAAACCGCTCGCGCTCGTGCCGACTCTCGCCGCGGAGCTGCCCGAGGGCGCGGGTCTGCTGTTCGCGTCGGGCGACCGGTTGCGCTACCTGGCACCCGAGACGGCGGGGGATTACGTCGCCGTTTACAGCGTCGAGTCCGCCGGCCAGCGGGCCGAAGCCCGCGTGACCATCTCGGTGCGCGAGGTGAACGAGGCGACGAACAATCCCCCCGTTCCGACGCGGGTCACTGCTCGCGTCCTCGCGGGTGAGACGGTGCGCATTCAGATTCCGCTCGGGGGCGTCGACCCCGACGGCGACTCGGTTCAACTCATCGGCATCACGAGTAACCCCGACAAAGGCGTCGTGCTGAGCACCGGGCCGTCCTACATCGAGTTCGAGGCCGGCGAGTACTCCTCCGGCACCGATGAGTTCAGCTACGCCCTCGTCGACGGGCTCGGCGCGCGTGCCGAGGGAATCGTGCGGGTCGGCATCAGCCCGCGACTCGACGGTGCTCGCAATCCGGTCGCCAACGAGGATGTCGTCGCGGTGCGCCCGAACCGGACCGTGAGCGTGCAAGTGCTCGCGAACGACTCCGACCCCGACGGCAGCCCGCTGCGCGTCGTCGCGGTGACGCCGGTCGCCGAGGGCACGGAGGTGAGCATCGTCGACGACACGATCGTCGACATCACCCCGCCCGCCGAGCCGGGCTCGTATGCCGTGATCTATACGATCCAGAACGAGTACGGCGGCACGAGCCAGAACTTCGTGACCGTCACCGTCGACCCGGATGCGCCGTTGTCGTACCCGGTCGCCCAGGATACGGTGCTCACCGCGAGCGACGTCGTCGACCGGGCGAGCATCGACGTTGACGTCCTCGCCAACGTCTTCTTCGCGGACGGCGATGTCGGCGACCTCGGCGTCGCGCTGCTGCCCGGCTTCGTGACGACGGCCGAATTGCTGTCGGACAAGCGCGTTCGCGTGCGCGTCGGCGACGAGAGTCAGATCATCCCGTTCTCGGTCTCGCATCCCGATGACGACTCCGTGCGATCGTTCGCGTTCATCTGGGTTCCCGGGTACGCCGACGCCCTCCCGCAGCTCGATCGCACCGCGCCGTTGCTCTCGGTGGCGAGCGAAGACGAGCTGACGATCGACCTCAACGACTACGTCATCACCTTGGGCGGGCAAGGCGTGCGGCTCACCGACTCGAGCACCGTGCAGGCGACGCACTCCAACGGCGACGACCTCGTCGTGGATGCCGACACCCTCGTCTTCACGTCGGCCGACCTGTATTTCGGCCCCGCCTCGATCACGTTCGAGGTCACGGACGGCGCGAACGCCGACGACGTCAACGGCCGGCGGGCGATCCTCACCCTGCCGATCGAGGTGCGGCCGCGTGAGAACCAGGCTCCCGTCTTCATCGGCGGGGTGATCGATTTCGAACCCGGCCAGGAGAAGGAGCTCGACCTCGTTCGGCTGACCAACTATCCCTACCCCGACGACGTCGACGAGCTGACCTACTCGGTCGTCGGCACGATTCCGCCGGGCTTCGACGTCGAACTCAACGACCAGCGACTCGTGCTGCGCGCCGGAGCGAACGTGCCGAAGGGCACGGTGACGAACGTCACTCTCACGGTGCGCGACGACCTCAACGAGGGCCGTGCGGGTCGCATCGTGCTCAACGTCGTGCCGTCGACCCTGCCTCTCGTGAAGCCGGTCGCCGACACGGCCGTGACGCCGCGCGGCAGTTCGACGACGATCGACGTGCTCACGAACGACGAGCCGAACAACCCGTTCCCCGGGACGTCCCTCGAGGTCGTCGACATCCGCGGCCTCGACGGTGCCTCGCTCCCGGCGGGAGTGAGCGTCGTGCCGAGCGCCGATCGCTCCCGGCTCACGGTGACGGTCGACGCGAGCGCCGTGCCGGCCGACACGAGCCTGCAGTACCAGGTGGCGGACGCCACCCACGACGAGGACCGCTACGTCTGGGGAACGGTCACGATCTCGGTGCAGGACGTGCCCGATCCGGTCACGGGAGTCACCATCACGGAGTTCGGCGACCGTTCACTCAAGGCGTCCTGGTCACCCGGTGCTTTCAACAATTCGCCGATCGACCACTACGAGGTCACGATGGAGTCGGTCGCGAGCGGCAACGTGATCTCGGTCACGGCGTGTGCATCGAGCGTCAACTGCGCGCTGACCACCCCGGGAAACGGTCCCGCTCACGCCGTGCGGATCTCCGTCGTCGCGATCAACGCGATCGGTCCGTCCGCGGCGACGGCGCTGCCCGGCACGATCTGGTCGGACATCATCCCGCCGCCACCGTCGAATCTCTCCTCCACAGCACTCGATCAAGGCTTACGGGTGCTCTGGAAGAAGCCGGCGGATTCCGGCGGGAGCCCGATCGAGCAGTACGTCGTCACCGTCGGAGATGCCGTCAAGGTCGTCGCCGTCAACCCTGGCGACCCGGTCGGCACGGCCTACTCCGCGAATCTCACGTCGGCGTCGATCACCAACGGCAGCGCCGTCGGATACTCGGTGAGCGCCCGCAACAGCGCGCCGAACTCGCTCGCGACCTGGAACCGCGCGACCGGGGTCGGCATCCCCGCCGGGCCGCCCGTGCTGATCGGTCCCGCGGTTTCGGCGTCGGCATCGCTCACCGACGGATCGACCGCGAACGCGTCCTGGCCGGATGTCTTCGGCGACAACGGTGCCGCGATCGTGACGTACTTCGCCCTCATTACGAACGGCGGCCCCGACCCGAAGTGCACCGTCTCGGGCGTGGAGAACGGGTCGCCGAGCGTGTCGCCGCCGGGCGGCAGTCAGCACCTCGGCTCCGGCACGACGAGCACCGCATTCGGCGGACTCTCGGCCAACCAGACGTACACGATCTGGGTTTTCGCCTACAACGGTCAGGGCTGCACGGCCGCGACGCCGGTGCAGGTCACCCCGCGCCAGGTTCCCGGTCAGGTCACGTCGATCTCCGCGCAGATCGTCGAGAACGGCGACGACGGGGAGTTCTTCGACGCCCGCCTGACCGGCTACGGGATCGCTGCCGGCTCGACCGACGCTGATCTGTTCGCGTACCGCTTCATCGCGGGAGCCGAGGGGAGCGAGAGCGGCGTGCTCCCGCTCGGCAGCTTCCTGACGGCGGGTGGCACGCAATACGGCAATCAGGTGACCGTTCAAGTCAAGGCCTGCCGCGCCTATCCCGAGGCGACACTCTGCAGTGCGCAGTGGTCGCCCGGCTTCGCGCTCGGCGTGCCGGTTCACAACTCGACCCCCGGCGGACTCCTGTTCGACGCCACGCTCGTCAGCGGAACGTGGAGCTGGACGTCGATTCCGGCTTCCGCGTCCTACGAGTCGGTCGCTTACCGATGCGACACCGGCAACTCCGAGGGGGGCTGGATCGCTCCGATGCCGGTGACCGGCGAGTGCGAGACGGGACTCGCCGGGGCGGATCTGCGTGTGCGGATCACCGCCAACGGGGGAAAGACCTATCTTCGAAGCTACTCCGCGCTGGAGTACTGACCCGCGTCTCCCGGAAGGACACCCATGAGCATGACCCCCGAGCAGGCCTCCGCGTTCCAGGAGACCTTCGCATCGCTCGTGGCCAACGTCGAGCAAGTGCTCCTGGGGAAGACGTTCGTCATCCGCCTCGGTCTCGTCGCCCTGTTCAGCGAGGGTCACCTCCTGCTCGAGGACTACCCGGGAACAGGGAAGACCTCCATGGCACGGGCGATCGCCCAGAGCGTCGCGGGAACGAGCAACCGCATCCAGTTCACCCCCGATCTGCTCCCCGGCGACATCACGGGCGTAAGCGTCTACGACCAGAAGAGCGGGCAGTTCGAGTTCCATCGCGGCCCGGTGTTCGCGAACGTCGTCCTCGCCGACGAGATCAACCGGGCGTCCCCGAAGACTCAGGCCGCGTTGCTGGAAGTCATGGAGGAAGGTCACGTCACGGTCGACGGCGAGACGCACGAAGCAGGCCGTCCGTTCATGGTGATCGCGACACAAAACCCCATCGAGCAGGCCGGCACCTATCGCCTGCCGGAGGCTCAGCTCGACCGCTTCCTGCTCAAAGCGTCGATCGGCTACCCCGACCACGCGTCGACGCTGCGCATTCTCGAGGGCTCCGACGTCAAGGCTCACGAACTCGTGCTCACGCCGGTCGTGACCGCGGACGACGTTCTCGAGATGGCCGAGCAGGCGCGTCACGTGCACGTCGACCCGAGCGTCAACGACTACGTGTCGCGGCTCATCGAAGCGACCCGCACGGCGACCGAGGTGCGGCTCGGGGCGAGCGTGCGCGGCGCTCTCGCCCTCATCCGCAGCGCCAAGACCCTCGCCGCCGCGAGCGGCCGGCACTACGTCATCCCCGACGACGTCAAGTCGCTCGCCGAGCCGGTCCTGGCCCACCGGCTGCTGCTCGACCCGGAAGCGGAGTTCGACGGGGTCACGACGTCCGGCATCGTCGGCCAGCTGCTTCTCGAGACTCCGCCGCCGAGCGACCGGCAAGCCGTGTGAGCAACTCCCACCCGACGCGCGATGCGGGCTCACCCCCGGGGCTGGCGAACGCGCGAACCCGAATCGTGGGGGCGCGTACCGGTGCGCTCGCCGACATCGTCGTCGCGATCGTGCGGATCTTCGCGCTCGGCGCGGCGGCGGCGGGCCGCGTGGCGGCGCGCGCCGCAGCGGTCGTCACCCCGCTCGGCTGGGTCCTGCTCGCGGTCATCCCGGCGGCCTTCGGATTCGGGTACGCACTCGGCTGGATCGAACTCGTCGTCGTCGCGTGGGCGGCGAGCGTCATCGCGGTCATCGCGATCGTCTACCTCGTCGGCCGGTCGCCGTTCGAGGTGGATCTCTCGCTGCCGCACCGGAGAGTCGTCGTCGGCGATCCGGCACGCGGCGCCGTGACCCTCCGCAACCCGACCGGACGTCGGGTTCTCGGCGTCACCGTCGAGGTCCCGGTCGGCGCCGGGCTCGCGGAGCTCGCGATGCCGAGCCTCAAGCCGGGGGCGTCGTTCACCAACGCGTTCGCGATCCCGACATTGCGGCGCGGTGTCACCCCGGTCGGCCCGGTGCGCACGGTGCGGGCCGACCCGATCGGCCTCGTGCGTCGCGAACTGATCTGGACCCAGGCACAGGACCTCATCGTCCATCCCCGAACCGTGGGGGTGCCCTCGACGAGCACCGGGCTCATCCGCGACCTCGAGGGCTCTCCGACGCGGGATCTCACCGCGAGCGATGTCGCGTTCCACGCGCTGCGCGAGTACCAGACGGGCGACGAGCGGCGCTACATCCATTGGAAGTCGACAGCCAAGACCGGCACCTACATGGTGCGGCAGTTCGAGCAGACCCGGCGCAGCCACCTCGTCGTCGCCCTCTCGCTCGCGACATCCGATTACGCGACGGAGGAAGAGTTCGAGCTCGCGGTGAGCGTCGCGGGGTCGCTCGGGGTGCGGGCGATCCGCGACGGGCGCACGGTGTCGGTCGTCGTGAGCACGATCACCCCGGAGTTCGCCAAACGCAAGACCTACGCGGTCCGCGCGCTCGCGACCCACGTTCCCGGGCGGCTGCTCGACGACCTCGCCGTCGTGGAAGCAGCCCCGGCGGCACTCGGCATCCGCGATGTCGGGCGGATCGCGGCCGACGACACCGTCGGAATCTCGGTCGCGTTCCTCGTCTGCGGATCGCTCGTGACCCCGGGTGAACTGCGTGCCGCCTCCCAGGCCTTCCCGATCGACGTCTCCGTCGTCGCGATCATGTGCGATCCCGACGCCGTCCCCGGCTTTCGGCGCATCGCGGGGCTCAGCGTGCTGACGATCGGATACCTCGAAGACCTGCGCATCGCTCTCGCCCGCTCGGCGGCGGTCGCGTGAGGCCCGTCCGCAGCGCGGCGTCCGTCGCCGTTGACGTCGCCCTCGTCTGGATCATGACGGCCGTCGCGGCCGCGGCGTTCTGGCCGGTCTACCGCGACGTCCGGTACCTCGCCGTCGTCGTGGGAGCGCTCGTCGCGGGCACGATCGTCGCCCTGCTCGGCGCGCGGTTCCGCTGGCCGTCCTTCGTCGTGCTGTTCGTCGCATTCGGCGTGTTCGTCGCGATCGGTGTGCCGCTCGCGGTGCCCGGCCGCGCGATCGCCGGAGTCCTGCCGAGCTGGCAGGGCATCCTCGACCTGCTGTCCGGCGTCGCGTACGGCTGGAAGCAACTTCTCACCGTCATCCTTCCGGTCGGCGACTATCAGGCCCTCCTCGTCCCGGCCCTCCTGCTGCTCTTCGCGGCGACTCTCGCCTCCGTCACGATCGCCGCGCGTGCGCGGTTCCCGGAGGCGGCGGTGATCCCGCCCGTGGTGGCGTTCCTCATCGCGATCGCCTTCGGCCCCGACGAGGCCCCGTGGCCGGTGCCGCTCGCGCTCGGGATGCTCGTGACCGTGCTCGTCTTCCTCGTCTGGCACCGGTGGCGGCGTCGGCGTGCCGCGATCCGCGCGCTCGCGCGAGCGACACCGGATGCCGACGGCCGCCCGTTGGAGACGGCGGGTGGAGCGGCGCTCGGCGTTCGGACGGTGGTCGCGGGAGGCCTCATCCTGGGTGTCGCGGCGACGGCGTCGATCGGTGCCACGAACCTCGTCCCGGTGACGGGGGACCGCGAAGTGCTGCGCACGGCGGTCGATCAGCCGTTCGATCCCCGCGACTACCCCAGTCCTCTTGCCGGCTTTCGCCGTTACCTGCGCGACGATCGCGTCGATGAGGTGATGCTGCGCGTCGCCGGCCTCCCGGACGGTTCTCGGTTGCGCGTCGCGACGCTCGACAGCTATGACGGCGTCGTCTACGCCGTCGGCAGCGCCACTCGTGACACCGCATCGGGCACTTTCGTGCGCATCCCGCAATCCGTCGACCAGAGCGACGTCAGGGGCGAGTCGGTGTCGTTCACCGTCGAGATCGCCGGTTATCGCGGCGTGTGGGTTCCGAGCGCGGGCGCCTTCGAGTCGATTGCCTTCACGGGCTCGGAGTCGGCGAGCCTCGCCGATGCGTTCTACTACAACGCGACGACAGGATCCGGCGCGGTTCTCGGCGGGCTCGAGACGGGCGACGGATACCGGATCGCCGCGGTGCTCCCCGAACAGCCCGCGTCCGATGAGCTGGCCGGCCTCGCCCCGGGTGACGCCGATGTGCCGCGAATCGGTGAGATTCCCGAGGAGCTCGCCCTCTACCTCGAGGATCAGGTGCGCACCCTCACGGTGCCGGGGGAGCGACTCGTGGCGATGCTCGACGCGTTGCGGGCCGACGGGTACATCAGCCACGGTCTCGACGAAGACGACCCGCCGAGCCGCTCGGGTCACGGTGCCGACCGGATCGCTGAACTCGTGACGGGGTCGCAGATGATCGGCGACGCCGAGCAATACGCCGTCGCAGCGGCTCTCATGGCGCGCCAGCTCGGATTTCCCGCGCGCGTCGTGTTCGGGTTCGTGCCGCAGGAGGGCGTCATCCGCGGCGACGACGTCGCGGCGTGGATCGAGGTCGACACCGCGCAATACGGCTGGGTCGCGATCGACCCGGTTCCCGAGGACCGGCCGATCCCGGAGGAAGAGCCCGAGGAGGAGAATCAGGTCGCCCGTCCGCCGTCGATCGTGCCGCCGCCTCCCGACCGGCCCGACGCGCCGGGTGAGCAGAACGCTCCCGACCGCGCGCAGGACGAGCCGGATCAACTGGATCCGGTGATCGCCGCTCTCCTCGCCGCCGCTCGGGTGATCGGCATCGGCCTCCTGGTGCTCGCGATTCTGCTGGCGCCGTTCGCGCTCATCGTCGCAGCGAAGACCCGTCGTCGCCGGCTCCGGCGGACGGCCCCCGATGTCGTGCAGCGCATCAGCGGCGGCTGGGACGAATTCACCGATGCGGTGCTCGACCATGGGTACACCGCACCGCCCGCGGCGACCCGATCCGAGTTGGCGACCGTCGCCGGTGGGCTGCCGGCCCGCGTGCTCGCCGCGGTCGCCGACCGGGCGGTGTTCGCCCCCGAGCAGGCCGACCCTGCCGACGCCGACCGGGTGTGGGATGCCGTTGGCGACTTGCGGACCTCCCTCGACCTCGGGTTGACCCGTCGGCAGCGCCTTCGAGCGCTCGTATCGCTGCGATCGCTCGGTGCCTATAGTGTTCGGAGCCTATTCCGGCGTGAAGGGAGGGCTCGGTGAACTGTCGATTCTGCGGCACCGCGCTCCCGATGGGTGCGCTGTTCTGCGGCGAGTGCGGCCGGACGGTCGTCGCGCCGGTCCCGAAGCGCCGGGTGCTGCCCGAGATCGTGTTCTCGTCGACGCCCGAGACGGCGCCGGCGAGCGAACCGACCCCGCGGGCGGCAGCAGCCGACGACGAGTACAGCTGTCCGCAATGCGGCGCACCGATCGACGAGGACGATGTCTTCTGCGGCGATTGCGGGTTCGTGTTGACGTCGTCGTACCTGTCGGCCCCCTCCGACGCCCGGGGCGACCCGCGCGCGACGACCGTCCTCGCCCCGATCGTCCCGGCCGCCGACTCGGGACCCGAGCCCGAGGCGGAACCCGAGCCCGAGGCGGAACCCGAGCCTCGCTCTTTCTCCGAGCTCGAACCCGAACCCGAACCCC